>NZ_LIPP01000472.1 GCF_001418335.1 Streptomyces aurantiacus
TCCCGTCCCTGACTCGGGGGCGGAGCCCCCGAGTCAGGGACGGGAATGGGTAGGGGCGGCGGGGGCGAAAAACACCAGGCGTGGCCCCCAACCGGCCTACCTCCCGGGCAGAGCCCCTAAGTGACACTTAGGGTAAATGGGATGAACGAGGACCCGCTTCCGGACGTATCCGTCGTCGTGATCGTCTACAACGACGCGGCCCGGCTGCCCACAGCCGTGCACTCCGTGCTGGCGCAGACCCTGCGCAACGTCGAGGTCGTCATCGTGGACGACCGCAGCACGGACACCTCGTACGAGGTGGCGCGGGCACTGGCCGCCCGCCACCCCGGACGCGTACGGGCCTTCCGGCTGGACGAGAACAGCGGAGGCTGCGGCGCGCCCCGCAACCACGGGATCACCCGGGCACGCGGGACGTACGTCCTCTTCCTCGACAGCGACGACGTCCTGGAACGCAACGCCTGCCGGAACATGCTGGAGGCGGCCGAGACGACCGGCGCCGACCTCGTCTCCGGCCTGTGCGTACGCGTCCACGTCGACTCGCGCGCCGGCAAGGAGAGCAAGTGGTATCCGTGGCTGTACACGCGCACCCGCACCCTGGAGTCGGTCTCCGAGCTTCCCGACCTGCTGGTCTTCGACACCCTGTCGACGAACAAGTGCTACCGCCGCGCGTTCCTCGTCGAGCAGGGGCTCGAATTCCCCGTCGGCATCCACTATGAGGACCTCCTCTTCTCCGCGCAGGCGTACGTGGCGGCCCGCAGGATCACCCTGATCCCGAACCGTGTCTACGACTGGAACGTCGTCGACAAGGCCCCGACGAAGTCGATCAGCAACCGGCGCGCCGAGATCGCCAACTTCGCGCACCGCATGGAGATCCACCGACGGGTCGACCGGCTCCTCGCCGACCGGGGGCTGCCGGAGCTGAAGTTCTTCAAGGACGTCAAGTTCCTCAAGCACGACCTGGTGCTGCATCTACGGGACCTGCCGCTGCGGGACGCCTCCTACCGGGAGGAGTTCGCCGCCATCGCCCGCGCGTATCTGGAGTCCATCGACCGGGCCGCCTTCGACGAGGTGGAGCCCATCCACGCCATCTGCGCGTATCTGCTGCAGAAGAGCGACTGGGACAACCTCCTGCCGGCCGTGGACACGCTCACCAACCGCGACAAGATCTCCGCACCACTCGTCGAGCGCGACGGCCGCGTCTACTGGTGCGCCGAGCACCTCGATGGCGAGGGCGACGGCGACCGTGCCTTCGCCCGGCACGTCCTCGACGTCACCGAACTCGGCTACCACGCCAAGCCCGTCGAGAAGATGTTCCTGCGCAATGCCCTCACCACGTACGACGAGGCCGTCGGTACCGTCCGGATGGCCGGGCGCATCACCAATCCCCTCGGCGTCGTCCCGCCCGGCGCGCGGCTCACCGGCGAGCTGGAGTTCGGCGCCCGTCGCAAGGGCGTGCGCTTCCAGACCTTCCGCTGTCCCGTGGACACCCTGCGGCACGAGGGCGAGCTCATCGCCTGGGAGGCGTCGGCCGACCTCGCGCGCGGGCTGCGGCCCCTGGGCATCGTGGACGCCGTGTGGGACGTACGGCTGCGCCTCTGCGTCGACGGCGTGCGCACCACCACTCGCCTCACCGTCTCCGAACCGGGCCTGGCCGTCGGGTCGTCGCCCGTCCGGCCCCGGCTCACCCGGCTGGTCGCCGACCGTGTCGTGCCCGAGGTCTCCGCCCGCGGCCACCTCTCCTTCCGGGTCCTCACCCGCGAGAAGGTCGACGAGCTCGTCGGGCGCGGGGTGCGGGGAGCGCCCGGCCGGCTCGCCAAGTCCGGGTACCGGAAGGCGAAGGCGGTCCGCAGGAAGCTCACCTCCGGCGATACCAAGATCCGGATCTACCACGAGGTGTTCAGCCGGCTGCCCTTGAAGAAGGGCCTGGTCGTCTTCGAGAGCCACCTGGGCCGGCAGTACAGCGACAGCCCGAAGGCGCTCTACGAGGAGATGCGGCGCCAAGGTCTCGACTTCGAGGCCGTGTGGTCGTACACGGGCAGTGGCCCGGCCGGCTTCCCGCCCGACGCCACGCTCGTACGCCGCTGGTCGCTGCCCTATCTGAAGGCGCTGGCCAGGGCCGAGTTCTGGGTCGACAACCAGAGCTATCCGCTGAAACTCACCAAGCGGCCGGGGACCACGTACATCCAGACCTGGCACGGCTCGGCGCTCAAGCGGATGGGGTTCGACGAACCGCAGTGGAAGCTCAGGTCCCGGCACGCGCAGGCGGAGCAGCAGCGCGTCCTCGACCGCTTCGACCGGTTCCTGATCCGCTCCGAGCACGACGTACGCACCCTCGCCCGGGCGTTCCGCCTCAAGGAGCGGACGTTGCTGCGGGTGGGCTACCCGCGCAACGACGCGCTCGTACGGGCCAGGGCAAGGGAGGTGGAGACGGGGGTGCGTGAACGCGGTCCGCTCGCCGCCAAGTTGGGGATTCCTGACGACCGGGCCGTCCTGCTGTACGCGCCCACCTTCCGTCAACACGGTGGCCGGCAGCGGCGGTTCGAGCTGCCCTTCGACGTGGAGCGGTTCGCCGACGAGTTCGGCGACCGGTACGTCCTCCTCGTACGCTCGCACTACCTCAACCACGTCGTGCTCCCGCCGTCCGTGCGCGGGCGCGTCGTCGACGTGTCGGCCCACCACGACGTGACCCCGCTGCTGGCGCTCGCCGACGGCCTGATCACCGACTACTCGTCCGTGATGTTCGACTACGCGCTCCTCGGCCGGCCGATGTTCTTCTTCGCGTACGACTACGAGGAGTACGTGCACGAGGGCCGCGGCACCTACTTCGACCTCCTCGAACGGGCACCGGGCCCCGTCGCGCGCACCGAGGAGGAGCTGTACGTGGCCCTCGCCTCCCTCGACGAGCAGGCGGTGAAGTACGCGGAGGCGCGCGACGGCTTCGTGGCGGAGTTCGGCGAGTACGACCAGGGCACCGCCGCCCAGAGCATCGTCGACCAGTTCTTCTCCCAGTGGAGGCGCGCATGAAACGGCCCCCTGTCCCCGTCTCCACCTCCGCCTCCGTCCCCGTCGCCGTGAACTCGGAGCCGCGGCGGGACGTCTTCTTCGTCTCCAACAGCGTCGACGAACTGGGCGGGGTGACCAGCTGGTCGCACCAGATGGCCCGGCTGTTCACCGGGCGCGGCCATCGGGTCCACGTCGTTGGCATCACGCCGTCCGAGGTGGTCCAGGAGCTCGGCGAGGTCCCGTACCCGACGACGACGCTGTACGCCGGACAGCCGCCGCGTCCCGGCCGGGCGCGTACGGCGAGCATGCGCGAGCAGGCCACGAAGCTCACCGCGCTGTTCCGGGCGGCCCGGCCCGGGGCGGTCGTGATCGTCACGCAGGTGTGGGCCATGGAGTGGGTCGCCCAGGCCGACACGCGCGGACTGACCGTGATCGGGATGAGCCACGAGGCCTTCGCGTACTGCAGGACGTCCTCGCGCTTCCCCCGGGTGCTCAAGCACTACAGGGACGTCGACCGCATGCTGGCGCTGACCCGCGAGGACGCCGACCTGTGGATCGGGCAGGGCATGAACAACGCGTCGTACCTGCCGAACCCGCTGCCGTTCATGCCGGAGGTGCCGTCGCCGCGCACCGCGAAGGTGGTGGTCAGCATCGGCCGGCTGCACCACCAGAAGGGCATCGACATGCTCCTCGACAGCTGGGCGGAGGTCGCGCCGCGCCACCCCGACTGGCACCTGCGGATCTACGGCTCCGGCGAGGAGGAGGAGATCCTGCGGAAGCAGTGCACGGCCCTCGGACTCGACGGCTCCGTCGACTGGATGGGCCCCACGAGCGATGTACCGGGCGCGCTGCGCGGCGGTTCCGTCTTCGCCCAGTCCTCCCGGGGCGAGGGTTTCCCGCTCGCCCTGATGGAGGCCATGGTGACGGCCGTGCCCTGCGTCGCCTTCGACTGCGCGCCCGGCGTCCGCGAGATCGTCCACGACGGCGAGGACGGCCTCCTCGCCACCCTCGGCAACACCGGCGAACTGGCCCGCCGCCTCGACCGGTTGATGTCCGACAAGGAGCTACGGGACAGCATGGGCGAGCGGGCCCGCAGCAACATCCAGCGCTACACGCCGGAGACGGTCGTGCGGAGGTGGGAGGACCTGTTCACCTTCCTGGAACGTTGAGAGCGGGGGCGCGCCCCCGTAGGGGCGCGGGGAACTGCGCGCCCAGCCCCCAC
>NZ_LIPP01000473.1 GCF_001418335.1 Streptomyces aurantiacus
GGTCCGGGTCCGGGTCCCGGTTCCGGTTCCGGTCCTGCGTACGGCCCCGCGAGTACGCATGGTGCGGGGCCCGTGAGTACGCAAGGTGCGGGCCTCGTGACCACTCAAGGCTCGGGCTGGACGAGTACGCAGGGCTCGGGCTCGGCCCCGGCCCCGGCGGCAGAGGGAGGCACCGTCGTCGCGCCGCCCGCCGAAAGCATTCGCCAGTCACCTCCCACGGCGCCCGAGCCGTTGGAACCGTTGGAGCCGTTGGATCCCCTGTGTGTCGAGCAGGTCAGTGCCGAGGCACCGGCGGCCTTCCGGACGCTCCGGGTGGGCGCCGGGACCGCCCCGTCTCTCACTCCCCTCGAAGTGACCACCGAGTAGCCCCAACCACCCCTCAGGGCGGTCACAACCGACCGATAGAATCTCCGGCGCTGTACAGAAGGATCTTGTTGACGGGGTGAATTTCACATGAGCGACGCGCACACCATGGAGACATCGGCCGCCGACCTGCGGAGGACGTCGGCGCAAGCCGACGACGACGGTGGCCAGGGCCGGCACCGGGGGCCCGTCTCCGCACAGGAGGACGGGGCAACGCCCCGTGGACGGCACCGCAGGCCGGCCGAACAGAACGGCACAGGGGTCTGATCACATCTCGGGCCGCACCACTGGACGGCCCCGCCCGACACTCGTCGGGCGGGGCCGTTCCGCGTGTGACGGCTGTACCGCGTGTGGCCGTGCCCGCTCGGTCAGGCCGGTCGCGTCCCCGGTGTCACTCGTGTTTGAGGCCCAGTACCTCCGCCGCCGCGAACGTCTCCCCCGCCGGCCGGTCCGCGTAGTGGGGCGTGAGCAGCGCGTCCAGTTCGCCGTAGGTGAAGGCGTCCTGCTTGGTGTCGAACTTCGCGGCCACCCGCGGCCGTTCGACGACCGCGACCATGCCGCCGTGCACTACGAGGAGCTGGCCGTTGACGCGTGCCGCCGCCGGGGACGCCAAGTAGCCGACGAGCGGAGCGACATGCTCGGGGGCGAGCGGGTCGAGTGCGGCGTCCGCACCACCGAGGCCACCGGGGCCCGCGGAACCGCCGAGACCCGCGAAGACGTCCGCCGTCATACGGGTCCGGGCGCGCGGGCAGATTACGTTCGCCGTGACGCCGTACTTCGCGAGCGCCAGTGCCGTCGAGGTCGTCAGGCCGACGATTCCGCCCTTCGCGGCGGCGTAGTTGGGCTGTCCCGCTGAGCCCGCGAGGAACGCCTCCGAGGAGGTGTTCACGATCCGCCCGTACACCGGCGCGCCCGCAGCCTTGGACCGCGCCCGCCAGTGCGCGGACGCGAAGTGGGTGGTGTTGAAGTGGCCCTTCAGATGGACCCGGATCACGGAGTCCCAGTCGTCCTCGGACATCGAGAAGACCATCCGGTCGCGCAGGATGCCCGCGTTGTTGACGAGGATATCGAGCTGTCCGAACTCCGCGACCGCCAACTCGACGAGCGCACCCGCCTGTTCGTGGTCGGCCACGTCGCCGGTGTGCGCTGCCGCGCGACCGCCCGCCGCCCGGATCTCGGCGGCGACCTCCTCGGCGGGCGCGGCCGACGCGTCGCCGGAGCCGTCCCGGCCGGGCTGCCCGAAGTCGTTGACGACGACGGCGGCACCGAGCCGGGCGAGTTCCAGCGCCTCCGCCCGGCCCAGGCCGCGGCCCGCACCGGTGACGATCGCGGACCGCCCTTCAAGAGGCCCTGCCGAGGGCCCTCCCAGTGGCCCTTCCAGTGGCCCTTCTCGTGGCAGAGACATCAAGGTCCTTTCGCTGGAGGCCGGTCGGACAGACATCGGACAGACATCACATCGGACAGACAGAGGTCACATCTCGATGCACGTGCGCAGCGAGACGCCCGTACGCATCTGGTCGAGCGCCTCGTTGATGTCGCCCAGCGGTACCCGGTGCGTGATCAGGCCCTCCAGGTCGATGCGCCCGGCGCGCCACAGGGCGATGGTCCGCTCGTAGGACCGCAGGACGTCTCCTCCGCCGTACATGGACGGCAGGATCCGCTTCTCGTCGAAGAACAGCTCGAACATGTTGAGCTGGAGGAAGTCGTCCATGGCGCCCGCGCCGACGACGACCAGCGTGCCGCCGCGGCGGGTGTTGTCGTACGCCGTGCGGGCGGTGGCGGAGCGGCCGACGACCTCGAAGACGTAGTCGAAACCCTCGCCCGCGGTCACCGACTGCTTGGCGTCGGGGAGTTCGTCGGGCGAGAGCGCCCTGGTGGCGCCGAACTTCAGCGCGGCCTCGCGACGCGAGCGGACGGGGTCGACGGCGACGATCTCCGCGGCGCCCTTGAGCCGGGCACCCTGGATCGCGGAGATGCCGACGCCTCCGCAGCCGATGACGGCGACCGACGAACCGGCCTCCACATCGGCGGTGTTGAGGGCGGCACCGAGCCCCGTGGTGACTCCGCAGCCGATGAGGGCGGCGATGTCGAAGGGCACGTCGTCCGGGATCGGCACGGCGCAGCCCGCGTCGACGACGACCTCCTCGGTGAAGGTCCCGGTGCCCGCGAAGCCGAACACGTCGCCGCCGGGGCGCTTGAAGTTGGGCGTGCCGGCGTTCATGAACCCGGCGAGACACAGCTCGGTCTGGCCGCGCTTGCAGGCGGGACAGTCGCCGCAGGCGGGCAGCCAGCAGACGACGACCCGGTCACCGGGCTTGACGCTCGTGACGCCCTCGCCGACCTCCAGGACCTCGCCGGCGCCTTCGTGTCCGGGGATGAACGGCGCGGGCTGCGGCAGTACCCCTGCCATCGCCGAGAGGTCGGAGTGGCACAGGCCGGTGGCCCGCACCCGGATCCGCACCCGGCCGGGCCCGAAGCCCGTCGCCTCGACGTCGTCGACTATCTCCAGCTTGTCCTGGCCGATCTCGTGCAGTACGGCTGCGCGCATGGTGCGGCTCCCCTCGGAGGCTCGGAAAGGCGGGAAAACGCTCGGAAATGCCTGGAAACGCTTGAAACGTGACTACGGCACTCAGCCGTGCTTGCCGTGTTCGACGACCGTGTCGGTGAGGACCGGGGCGTCGTCCCGGTCGGCCGCGCCCACCGTCACCCGGACCGTGCCGTCCCCCTGCCACATGCGGATGCGCAGGGTCTCCCCCGGGTACACCACCCCGGCGAAGCGCGTGGCATAGGAGCGGACCCGGCCGACGTCACCGCCGAGCACGGTGTCCACGACCGCCTTCAGCGTCATCCCGTACGTGCATAGCCCGTGCAGGATCGGGCGGTCGAAGCCGGCGAGCTTGGCGAACTCGGGGTCGGCATGCAGCGGGTTCCAGTCGCCGGAGAGCCGGTACAGGAGTGCCTGGTCCGCACGGATCGCGCGCTCGACCGTCCGGTCCGGCGGGCCGGTCGGCGGTTCGGGACGGACGGAGGGGCCCCGGTCGCCGCCGAAGCCGCCTTCGCCGCGTACGAAGATCTGCGCGTCGTTGGTCCAGAGCGGGCCCTGGTCGTCGGCGACATCGGTGCGTACGACGAGGACGGCGGCCTTGCCCTTGTCGTACACGGCCGCGATGCGGGCGGTGGCGACGGCCTCGCCCGCGACCGGGATCGGCCGGTGCAGCGCGACGCTCTGACCCCCGTGCAGGACATGGGCGAGGTCGACGTCGATGCCGGGCATGGAGAGGCCGCCGATCACACCTGGGGAGCCCGCGCCCGCGACGGTCGCGAAACTCGGCAGCACGTGCAGCCTGGACTCCAGGGTGTAGCGCAGTTCGTCGGGGTCGGTCGCGGGGATGCCGGCGCCGAGGCCGAGGTGGTAGAGCTGGACGTCCTTGTGGTCCCAGGCGATCCCGGCGGACCGGGGCTCGGCCGCGAGGGCCTGGGCAACGTCGATGGGCATGGGGCTCCTGACTGCCGGGCGGGAAGACCCCGGCGCGGCCGTCCGCACCGTCGGCCGCACCGAGGTCGACTCTGGGCCGGGGAACCCGCCCGTTCCTAGAACGCGTTCCAGTCCGGCGATCCCCTGTATAGCCGAGCCCCGGGCACATGTGAAGGCTCCTGACGTCATGTCAGATGCGGCGCGGCGGGGCCCGACCGTGACATTTGTCCTGCCCCGGTCCGTACATCGCGCATCTGCCGCGCCCACCCACCGCCTCGTAGCGTCACACCCATGACGAAGACGGGGACGATGACGGGGACGGCTCGGAGCCGTGCTCGTGCTGACCGGTTGGCTGCCGGCCTGCGGCTCGTACGCTGTTGTCGCGTACCGCAGTACCGCGCGGGCCGTCGAACGGGGGTCGAAGACATGTCCTGGTTGCGAAGGGCCGGCTGCCGGATGTCGGCGTGGCAGGAGACGCAGACCCCGTGGAAGACCGAGCGGATCGAACAGGCGGAGCGGGACGAGCAGGCCGAGCGGGACGAGCAGGCCGAGCACGCCGCGGTCGGTGCCGGTCAGCCGGCCGTGTGCGGGAACGAAAACGGGACCGGGAACGGGAACGGGAACGGTAGCGGGAAGCTCCCGGAGCAGGTGGGGCCGCCGCCGAGCGGCTTCGCCCTGCTGCCCTGGCTGCTGCTGGGGATGGGGGCCTTCTCCAACCTCTTCCAGGGCAAGACCTCGAACCCGTGGATCGGCGGCATCGGCCTTCTCCTCTTCAACTCCCTCTACATCCAGGTGGTGTTCCGCGCCTTCAGCAAGAAGGCCCGCGAGGCCCGTTCCACCCGGGGCGCGCTGATCGCGCTGGGCGTGGTGACCTGCTTCCTCGGCGGCCTGTACGGCGGCAGCTGGCTCCTCTTCTTCCCGCTGCTCGGTCTGGCCGCGGGCGCGGTCGTCCGGGGGCGGTGGCTCGGCGGGACCGGCCTCGGGCTGAGCGTGCTCGCGGGTGTCGTGGCCGGTCTGCGGGACGGGTGGGGCGCGGTGAGCGTCGCGTACGGCACGTTCCTGTCCACGATGGTGACCGCGGCGATCCTGTCCCTGTCGGATGCCGTACGTGAACTGCGCGCCGCACGTGAGGAGTTGGCCCGCCGTGCCGTCGAGAAGGAACGCCTGCGGTTCTCCCGTGACCTGCACGACCTGCTCGGGCACACGCTCTCCGTCATCGTCGTGAAGTCGGAGGCGGCCCGGCGGATCGCCCACCGGGACCTGGACGCGGCCCTCGTGCAGGTCTCCGACATCGAGTCGGTCGGCCGGCAGGCCCTGACGGAGATCCGCGAGGCGGTGACGGGCTACCGCGAGGGCAGTCTGGCCACGGATCTCGACCGGGCTCGCTCCGCTCTTCTGGCGGCGGGTATCCAGCCCGTCGTCCGGCAGTCGGGGCCGCCGCTGTCCGCCCATGCCGAAGTGCTGCTCGGCTGGGTCGTCCGCGAGGCCGTCACCAACGCCGTACGCCACAGTGGTGCCGGGCGCTGTGAGATCGCGGTGGACGGGTCCTCGGAGCGGGTCCGTGCGCGCATCTCGGACGACGGCGCGGGGATTGTTGTCGGTGGGGGTG
>NZ_LIPP01000474.1 GCF_001418335.1 Streptomyces aurantiacus
CCCCGGGGCCCCCGGGGTGGACACCGTGTCACCGTCGTCCGTGGTGGTCCGCTCCACCAGACGGGGCATACGCACCGAGCCGTGGTTCGCGACGGCCGCGGCGACCATCGCCATCTGCAGGGGTGTGGCACGGGTGTTGTACTGGCCGATGGAGGAGAGCGCGAGCTGCGCGTCGTCAACCCGCGTGTCGAAGGTGCTGGGCGAGACCCGGAACGGGATCCCCAACTTCCGGTCGTTGAAGCCGAAGCCGGCCGCCGTGCTCCGCATGTCGCCCGGGCCCACCTTCACACCGAGGCCGGCGAAGACCGTGTTGCACGACCACTGGAAGGCATAGCGCAGCGACGCGTTCGCGCACCCCTCGACCTCGTTCGTCAGCCGCGCCGAACTGCCCGGCAGCCGGTACGGGTCCGGTGACTCGGTGGGCGCGTCCACATCGCGTACCACGCCCGAGTCCAGGGCCGCCGCGGCGGTGACCACCTTGAAGGTCGAGCCCGGCGGATACGTCTGGTGCACCGCCCGGTTGAGCATCGGCCGGTTCGCCGCGGCGTTCAGCCGCGCCCACGCCCGGGCCACCGCCGAGTCCGTGCCGGAGAGCTCGCCGGGGTCGTAGGAGGGGGTGGAGACCAGGGCCAGGATGCGGCCGGTGGACGGTTCGAGCGCGGCCACCGCGCCCCGCCGGGAGCCGAGCCCGGAGTACGCCGCCTGCTGCGCCGCCGCGTCGAGGGTCGTGACCACGTGGCCGCCGGGGTTACGGGCCCGTGCGAGGTCGTTCCACAGCGGGAACGGCGACAGCGCGGGGTCGGTGCCCGCCAGGACGCCGTCCGCGGCGTCCTCCAGGAAGGCCGTGCCGTACACCTGCGAGGCGAAGCCGGTGACAGGCGCGTACAACGGGCCGTTCTTGTACGTCCGTTCGTAGCGGAACTGCTCGCCGGAGTCCTCGGAGCCGGTGACCGGCCGGCCGCCGACGAGGATGTCGCCGCGCGGCTGGCCGTAGCGGGCGATCGTGTGGCGGCGGTTGGCGGGGTTCTCGTCGTACGTGCGGGCCTGGACGATCTGGACGCGGGCGGCGTTGACCAGGAGGGCGAGCAGGAGCAGCGCGCAGAAGGCGGCGGCGTGGCGGATGTACCTGGTCATGGGGCGGCCGTTGCCCGTCATGGCGCGACCTGCCCGTCGTCGTGCCGTACCTGGTCCCGTTCCGGTCCCTGTTCCGGCTTCTGTTCCTTCCCGGACCGGCCGCGTGCCGAGTCGCTGAGGCGGATCAGCAGGGCCACGATGATCCAGTTGGTGACGACCGACGAACCGCCCTGCGCGAGGAACGGCATCGCCATCCCGGTCAGCGGGATCAGCCCCGTCACGCCGCCCCCGATCACGAAGACCTGGAGCGCGACGATCGAGGCGAGCCCGACCGCGAGCAGCCGGCCGAAGGGGTCGCGCAGGACGAGGCCCGCCCGGATGCCGCGCTCGACCAGCAGCCCGTACAGGAGGAAGATCGCGGAGAGGCCCGCCAGGCCCAGCTCCTCGCCCGCCGTGGCCAGGATGAAGTCCGACTTGACGGCGAAGCCGATGAGGATCGAGTGGCCGAGGCCGAGCCCGGTGCCGAGGAATCCGCCGGCGGCGAACGCGAAGAGCGACTGGGCGAGTTGGTTGGGGCCCCGGCCCGCCTCGATCGACGCGAACGGGTGCAGCCAGTCCTCGACCCGGCTGTGCACGTGCGGCTCCAGCCAGCCCACGGCGAAGGCCCCGCACGCCGCGAGGAGCAGCCCCACCGCGATCCAGCCGGTACGGCCCGTGGCGACGTACAGCAGGATCACGAAGAGGCCGAAGAAGAGCAGCGACGTGCCGAGGTCCCGCTCCAGCACGAGTACGCCGACACTCAGCAGCCAGACCGCGACGATCGGGCCGAGCACCCGTCCGGTGGGCAGTTGGAGCAGCCAGATGCGCCGGCCGGTGTAGGCGAGGGCGGTGCGGTTGGCGGCGAGATAGCCGGCGAAGAACAGCGCGAGCATGACCTTCGCGAACTCGCCGGGCTGGATGGAGAATCCGGCGACCCTGATCCAGATCCGGGCGCCGTTCACCGAGGGGAAGAAGATCGGCAGGACGAGGAGGACCAGTGCGGTGACGACGGACACGTACGTGTAGCGCTGGAGCACCCGGTGGTCGCGCAGGATCACCACCACCGCGATGAACAGGCCCACGCCCAGCGTCGACCAGACGAGTTGCGTGGGCGCCGCCCGGTCGGCCGGGGTCTCCAGGTCGAGCCGGTAGATCAGGACCAGGCCCAGACCGTTGAGCAGGACGGCGATCGGCAGCAGCAGCGGATCGGCGCAGGGGGCGCGCAGGCGCACCGCGAGATGCGCGAGGAGCGCGAGCACGCCCAGCCCGGCGCCGTAGCCGGCGGCGCCGGGCGGGACGGATCCGGTCCTGGCGAGGCCGACGTCGCAGTAGCCGTACACGGAGAGCAGGACGGCCACGACGATGAGGGCGCACTCGATGCCACGGCGCCGGGGGAGATGGACAACGGGAGCCGGTGGATCCGGTTGCACTGTCGTTCCGGACGAGAGCATGTCCGGAAGTTAACAAGGCAGGCGCTCCTTGTCCCGTTATGTGGCGATAATCGGGCTACCCCGGAACTGCTCGCCTTCGCCTGCCGAGTGCCGGCCGTCCCGGGGAGCGCTCAGCACCAGCGGGGTGCCGGGCCGATGTTGTCGATGAAGCGGGCCGTTCCCCAGGCCCAGGTGCCGTCCGCGAGGAGGTACCAGAGGGGGTTGCCCTGGACCTTCTCGCCGGGCGTCTTGCAGAAGATGGAGACGACCTCGCCGTGCGCGGCGTGGCCGATGACGGCGCTGCCGCGGGTCGGCTTGTCGCGCAGGTTCAGTCCGCCGGGCGCGGTGACGCGGCCCTTGTAGTACTCGTGGTGGCGGCCGTCCTGGTGGCCGTCGTGGTGGCCCCAGTCGTCACTCGCGAGGGCGGGGCTCGCGCCGCCGACGACGAGAGCGCCGCCGGCGGCGGCTATGCCGAGACGGGTGACAGCGGTACGCAGGGACATGGCGGGCTCCTCCGAAAATGGGGGACAGGTCTGACTGATCGCCACATTAAGAGCGCGCTTCGGCGCGCGCCCGCCATGCTGAGCCATCGGGGCGGGTGAGCCGGGCGAGGAGAGGGAGTGGGGAGAGGGGGAGGGG
>NZ_LIPP01000475.1 GCF_001418335.1 Streptomyces aurantiacus
CGGCCGACAGCGGCGCGGCCGGTGTGCGGGGCGGCAGCGGCGCCAAGGGCGGGCGGGCCGCCGAGCCACCGGCGCCGACCAGCCACATCATTCACACCGCGTCCCTGACGGTGCAGGTCAAGGACGTGCCGAAGTCCCTCGCCGAGACCCGCACCGTGGTCGAGAACGCGGGCGGCATGGTCGGCGACGAGACGACGGACCGCGACTCCGAGGGCCACGAGCGTTCCCGTGTCGTCCTGCGCGTCCCGGCGGACACGTACGAGGACGTGCTCACGGAACTGGAGGGCTCGGGCAAACTCGTCGACCGCAAGGCGAAGGCCGAGGACGTCACCGAGCAGGTCGTCGACGTGAAGAGCCGCATCACGTCGCAGCGCGCCAGCGTGGCACGGATCCGCGAGCTGATGGACCGTGCCTCCAAGCTGAGCGATGTGGTCACTCTTGAGGGCGAGTTGAGCACGCGCCAGGCCGACCTGGAGTCGCTGCTGGCCCAGCAGGCCTCCCTGAAGGACCGTACGAGTCTGGCCACGATCACGTTGTCGCTGTCCGAGACGCCGGTGAAGAAGGCCGTCGAGGACGACGACCCGGGGTTCGCGGACGCGCTCGGCGGCGGCTGGGACGCGTTCGTCGCCATGTTCCGCTGGATCGCACTGGTGCTGGGCGCGCTGCTGCCCTTCCTGGCCGCCGGGGCGCTGCTGCTGTTCCTCTGGGCGCGTTTCCTGCGTGGCCGGACGCCTGCCCGCCCGGCCACGGCCGCGGCGGTGCCGGGTGCGGGGACGGGCTCGCTGCCGGTCGCGCCGCCCGTCCGGACGGAGCACGACGAGAACAACGAGAACGACGGGAACAACGAGAACGAGGGGAGCGACCGGGACTGAACGGGAACGACCGGAACTGAGCGAGCCTGGGCGGGACCGAAGTGCGCGGCCCCCGTAGCGTGTTCGCATGAACATGAGCCGCGAGAAGCGTACGAAAGAGCGTCTGGTGGTCGTCGGAGGGGACGCACGCAGGATGAAGGGCCCCGACGACCTTGAGATCATCGCTTTCGAGCGGGGACACTTCAGCTCCTTCTCCGCGTGCGGCATCCCGTACTGGGTCGGCGGTGACGTCTCGGACCGGGACCAGCTGATCGCGCGGTCGCCCGAGGAGCACCGAGAACGCGGAATCGACCTGCGGATGCGTACGGAGGTCACGGAACTCGACGTCGCGGGGGGCCGCGTGCGCTCGCGCGACCTGGAGTCCGGGGCCGAGGCATGGACGTCGTACGACAAGCTCGTGATCGCGACGGGCGCCCGCCCGGTACGGCCACCGCTCCCCGGCATCGACGCCCCCGGGGTGCACGGCGTGCAGACCCTGGACGACGGCCAGGCCCTCATCGACACCCTGAACCGTACGGAGGGCCGCCGCGC
>NZ_LIPP01000476.1 GCF_001418335.1 Streptomyces aurantiacus
GGAGGGGAGGGGACTGTCGAACGGGGCTTCAGTTGCGCAGCTCACCCGTCGGCGGGTGGATCGGCGCACGCCGGTCCGGTCCGTGACCGTTGACCGGCTGCAGCGTGGAGGAGGCCAGGAGGGCCAGCTTGTCCGCGTCTTCGGAGCCGGGCTCTGCGTGGTACATGGTGAGTGTCAGTCCTTCGGCGCCGCTGATCGCAAGCCGTTCGCGATGCAGGGTGATCTCGCCGACCTGAGGGTGGTCGAACAGGACGGGTGCGCCGCGCTGGGTGCTCACGTCGTGGCGGTTCCAGAGGTCGCGGAAGCGTGGGCTGGCGACGGAGAGCCGGCCGACGAGTTCGATGAACCGCTGGTCGTCCGTGTCGGGGCCGACCGCTTGGCGCAGGCTCGACACGTAGCACTCCAGGGTGCCCTCCCAATCGAGGAGGAGGGCCTGCTCGGCGGGGTCGAGGAACACGTCGAGAAGCTGGTTGCCACCGACCGAGAGGCGTGGCGACAGAGCAGATGCCATCGCGTTCGCGGCCAGGATGTCGAAATACCGGCCCTCGACGAAGCTCGGGCAGGGCAGCGTCGACAGCAGAGCCCGGGTACTGTTCGGCACCGTCTCGACACGGGCCCTGCGACGGGTCTTGCGGGGCTTGCCGGCCACGAGGGTCCGGAGGTAGGTCATGTGCTCGTCGTCGAGCCGGAGCACGCGAGCGATCGCTTCGAGGACTTGCGGTGAGGGGTTGCGGTCACGGCCCCGCTCCAGCCGCAGGTAGTACTCGGCGCTGATGCCGGCGAGCATGGCGACTTCCTCACGGCGCAGTCCCGGCACACGCCGGCGACCGACATCGGGGAGACCCGCCTGGTCGGGCGTTACAAGCCCACGGCGGGCCTGCAAGTACTCGCCCAGGCGGTTCGACTTCTCGGTCATGCCAGAAACCGTACGTCGGCTCGATCGGACAAGGCAGGTCCCTCTCACTACCCCGTCTCCTCAGGGACCTGGTTGCCCCCGGGTCCGCGGAGTGTCCTTGGAAAGCAGAACTCCTGCTCCATGAAAGGGACACACATGACTACGCAGGTGAATCGACAGATCGTCCTGGTGGCACGACCGCACGGCAACCCGAAGGCGAGCGACTTCGAGATCGTGGAGAGCCCCGTGCCTGTGCCCGGGGAGGGACAGGTTCTCGTCCGGAACATCATGCTCTCCATGGATCCGTTCAACCGCATCATCATGGGGAACGCGAACAGCGACCAAGAGCCCATCAACCTCGGCGATACGATGTTCGGCTTCACCGTCGGAGTCGTCGAGGCGAGCAACAATCCCGCCTTCGCGGTCGGGGATCATGTCTCAGGCTTCCTCGGCACGCTCGGCTGGCAGGACTACGCCCTCTCGGACGGTTCCGACATCCGGGTCGTCGACCCGGACGCGATGCCGCTGTCCGCACACCTCGGGGCGCTCGGCGTGACCGGACTGACCGCCTGGGTCGGGATGACCAAGGTCATCGACCCCAAGCCCGGTGGAACCCTCGTCGTCACCGCGGCCGCCGGCGCCGTCGGGTCGACCGCGGCGCAGATCGGCAAGCTCCGCGGGTACCGGGTCGTCGGCGTCGCCGGCGGACCGGAGAAGACCCGGCACCTGCTGGAGAACCTCGGCCTCGATGCCGCGGTCGACTACAAGGCGGACGACTTCGAGAAGCAGCTCGTCCGCGCCGTGCCGGACGGGATCGACACCGTCTACGAGAATGTCGGAGCCACCCAGTTCCCGCTGCTGCTGCCGCACATGAACGACAGCGGACAGATCGCTGTCGGCGGGGTCATGTCACAGATCACCGCGACGCAGGCACCGGAGGGGCCGGACCAGCTGCCCGAGGTGCTGCGCGCCGTCTTCTACCGGAACCTCACCGTCCGAGGGTTCGACGTGACGAAGTTCTACGACTGCTACCCGGAGTTCCTCGAAGACCTCACCCCCGCAGTCGTAGCCGGGAAGCTGGTGTCCACGACACAGTTCGTGCAGGGACTTGAGAACATCCCCACGCTTTTCCGGGAGATGTTCACCGGCCGCGCCGCCGGCAAGATGGTGGCGCAGATCGCCTGAGCTCGGCGGTGCGGTGGGAGGGCTGCCGCGGCCGGTGGCGGGGCTTCGCTTCCGCGTGCTGTACGGCCGGCACGCGACACCGCCTTCCCCAGTACCTGCTGACCTGCTGGACCGGCACCCCTGGCTGCCCCGCTTCCAGGTGATCAGGCTGATTGTTCAGGGTTCTCAGGCGGCGCATTGAGAACTTCATGGGGCGATGTCACCTTGCGCCCGTCTGTCATCGCCTTGGTCAGCAGGCCGTGCAGTCGGCGTTGCTCGGTGACGGTGAGTTGAGCGATGGGCGTGTGTTTCATGGCGGCGTCGACGAGCTGCCGTCTGGCCAGGTGGCCCTGCTCTGTGAGGTGGAGGGCCTTGGTCCGCCGGTCGCCGGGAGCCGGCGCCCGGTGGACGTACGACAACTGCTCCAGCCGGTCGGCGAGGAACGTCACGGTCGACGGATCGCAGTGCAGTCTGGCGGCCATCTGACGCATGGACGGGGCCGGCGCGGTCGGGTCGAGCTGCCACAGCGCGTCGGCCAGGGCGTGGGTGAGCCCCAGTTCGGCCATCACGTCCTGGATCCCGGTGTTGGTCGCATCGTCCATGGCGTGGACCAACCGCAGCAGTTGATAGGTCAAAGACTCACCGTCCATATCCGGCATGTTACTTGGGCTCTCCAATGCTTGACAACTCCAAGCTTCTGTTTGCAGGATAGCCGCACGAAGCTTGGAGAGTCCATGCAATATGTGAGTGGAGGAACGGTCATGAACGCGACCGGGGAACAGCCGCACACGGTGCGCGACAAGGTGCGCCGACGCGTCCTGACGACCGTGCTGGGCCGGATCGACAACGAGGCGTCCATACGCCGCGCGGCCACCCTCGACGCCCACCGGACCACCGCGAACTCCGGAAACGGTCCCTACTACGTCAGTGGGTCACCGCGGCGACATGACATCCGCGAGGGCCGCGACGGCGCCCCCTTGCAGTTGCGCATCCGGACCGTCGAAGCGGGCACGCTGGCACCGGTGCCGGACGCGACCGTCGAGATCTGGCACTGCGACGCGGACGGTATCTACTCCGGCTACCAGCGCTACGGCGCGGACAAGTTCCCCGCGCTCGTCTCGTTGACACTGCGCCGCTTCCGGCCGACCGACGGTGCGACCTTCCTGCGGGGTGAGCAGAGCGCCGACAAGAACGGACAGGTCGAGTTCCTCACCATCGTGCCCGGCTGGTACACCCCGCGCACCGTCCACATCCACGCCCGGGTGAGCAGTGCCGGAAAGCCCCTGCTGACGACCGAGCTCTACTTCACCGACGACTTCAACGCACACATACAGTCCCTGCCGCCGTACGCCGCACGCGGGCGCAGCCCGTTCGTCAACACCCACGACATCGAGATCCGCCTGGCCAAGGGCTCACCCGGCAGCTGGCTCACCGTGCGGCCGACCACCGAAGGACACCAGGCCGACGTCACCCTCCAGGTCTCTCGCTGAACGAGGAGCATCTCCGTGAACACACGAACTGCCGTCATCACCGGCGCGGCCGGCGGTCTTGGTCGGGCCACGGCCCGACAACTCCTGGCCGCCGGATTCGACATCATCGCCGTGACCCGCGACGAGCGCAGCGCTCAGGCGACCGCGGAGTCCCTGACGGCACATGCGCGGGGTCGTACGGTCCACGCCCTGCACGCGGACCTCGTCGACCGCACCGCCGTCCGCGCTCTCGCCGAGCGGCTGCGCGACACCGTCGGACACATCGACGTACTCCTCAACAACGCGGGAGCCGCCTTCCCGCAGTACGCGGAGACCGCCGACGGGACGGAGCGCACCCACGCCCTGAACCACCTGGCGCCGTTCCACCTGACTCATCTGCTGCTCGCCGACGCGCTGTTCGCTCCGACCGCCCGCATCATCAACATCTCCAGCGACCTCGTGACCCGGGGACGCGTCGATACCGACGATCCGGACGTCAGCGGAGCCTCCTGGCGCGACCGCTACGCGCAGATCGCCGTGTACGGGACCAGCAAGCTCATGGGTCTGCTGGCGACCACCGCCCTCGCGACCAGGCTGCCGGCCGGCATGCACGCCTACAGCGCGAGCCCCGGCGTCATCAAAACAGGCTTCAACGACAAATCCGGGGGCCTGCTCAAGGCCGCGTCCTTGGTCAGCAGCCTGTTCGCGCAGTCGCCGGAGAAGGCGGCCCACACCCCGGTCCTGCTCGCCACGGCCCCGACGCCCCCGACTCCGAACGGCGGATTCTTCGCCAAGGGCGCAGCCGCGACGCCCCCCAAGTCGGCCCGGGACGCGGAACTGGCAGCGAAAATCTACGACGCCACGGCACAATCACTGGGGCTCGTCCCCCTGTGATCGTGCAGGAGTTGGGCGACGGTGCGCTGCAAGCGGCGCTCGTTCAACTGGCCATGGGCATTGCGGACAGCCGCCTTACGGACCCTGATCTATCGACTACAGCCCTTGCGCGTGAACTAAGAGTTTCCGTGAGGACGCTACAACGCGCGTTCGCCGCGACTGAAACCTCCGTGACCGCATACATTCGCCACCAGCGATTGGAACGGGCGCGGATCGAACTGGCAGCCCCCTGCAATCGACCAACCATTGCGGACCTCGCAGCTCACTGGCAATTCGCTGACAGCAGTCACTTCATTCGGGCTTTCAAGAAGCAGTACGGCCAGACACCTACTCAGTACGCACGTACAGTCAGTGAAACGAGAATCAACGCGTCGTCGACTTAGTGGACCCAGCATGGCTGGTATCTGTGTCGTCTCCCTGAAAGCGGGTGAGCGGAGCGCGGCTCCGCCTGCCCGCGCCTGGCTGTTGTCAGTTCCTGGAGTCCGGCCGTGGCCGACCGTTGTGGCGCAGTCGGAGCCGACGCCGGGGGTGCGAGCGCAGCATCGGATGGAGGCTCCAGCCCCGCTCCGAGGCGACGCGCAGGACGAAACCGGCGCCGGCGCCCCGGAAGAAGTGCGCTCCGAGTTCCAGGTCGCGGTGGTACTCGCGACGGTGCTGGGAGGTCTCCACCCGCCGGGTCTGCTTCTCGATGCGCCGGTCCACTCGCGCCTGGTAGTACGCCGTGTCGCCCTCCCGCACCAGCGCCACGGGGGTCACGCACCAGAGCGGGACGAACGGCACCCGGCCCAGCGTGGCGTCCAGCAGCCGTATCGCCCCGTTCTCGGCCCTTGGCACCATGTAGACGATCAGCTCGGCCACCGGCGCTACGCAGTAGACGCAGACGGCGAGGAAGACCCACACCACCCACCACAGCGGCAGGAACACCAGGGTCAGGGGGAGAAGCAGCAGCCAGCGCAGTGCGGCCGGGCGGACGGGAAGCGGCCCCCAGACGGGGTCGTCGTCATCATGCACAGAATCCCACACGAATGGTGTCTTCCCCTCGGGTTCGCCGGCGTTCGACGGTGCGCACCCAATGACTTCTTCAGGGACAAGCGGCTAGAAGTCGCGGCTGGCGCAGCCGTTGCGCGTCCCGTCCTGCGTGTACCGCGCCCACTTCAGGTTCTCGAACGCCTGCTCACCGTACAGCCCGTCAACGGTGATCCCCTCTTGACCCTGGGCGTACTTGAGGGCGTCTCGTGTGGCCGGTCCGAAGTCGCCGTCGACGGCGATGGAGCGCCCGTAGCACGTCTTGAGGGCGAGCTGAAGAGCCTCGACGCCGATGCCGGTGCTGCCGTAGTCCATCCAGCAGCGCACGTTGTAGTACCCCTGGTACCGCACGTCCGGGATCTTGATCGACTGCGAGGAGGTCGTGTTGTAAGCGATCTTGTGGCTGGACGAGCACTCCCCGACGTATGTCCACGCTGACGCGGAAGGAGCGACGGCAACGGCGCCGCCGAGGAGGCCGGCGGTGAGGGCGCCGGTCGCCAGCAGGGATCTGAACCGCTTGCCGGGACGAACAGACATGGTCGTACCTCTCGTGAGGGAAGGAAAGCGAACGGCCCGTGCGTCAGGCGCACACGTGCGACCACCTGGAAGCGTGCCCGCCAAGGCCGGTGTCAGCGACGTACGACGGGCACAGTAGCCCGGTCCGGTCGCTGGGCGTGACGGTCGTTCGCCCCACATCCCGCTCCATCTTGATCGTGGGTCAACTACCCTTGTCCGCATGCGGCGTGGGGGCCATGGGGGATACGCGGGGAGCGAGTACGGAGCCGCTGAGCCGATGGACCGGGACCGCCCCGGGTCCGGCGAGCGCCTGGTGATCCTGGCCCTTGAGCGGTTCGGGGTGTGGCTCCGGTCCATCGTGGTCTGCCTGTGCGGTGCGCTGGGCGTCGTCTCGGCGGATGCGGCGGATGTTCCGCTGGCGGTGTCCCTGCTGGGGCCCGCTTTCCTCGCCTGTGGTGTGCGCCTCTACTCGCTGCGCCGCCCGCGCCTGTTCCCGCTCGCCCTGCTGTGGACGCTGGATGCGACCGTGGTGGTGTTGACGGGGCTGTCTCAGCCGGTGATCGGCGGCGAGGCCGCGGATGTGATGGTGGAGGCGATGGTCGGCATCAGCGTCGTCGCCTTCCAGTACGAGTGGGCGACGCGACCGGTCGCCGGGGCCGCCCTGGCCGCGCTGGGGGCCCTCGTCTTCGTACTGGGCGACGTCCTCTCCTCGCCCGGGCACGGCATCGACGTGGTACCCCTGGTACGCATGCTGATCCAGGTGGGCCTGTCGAGGGCTGCCTACCTCATCATTCGGGCGCTGGCCAGGGCGGCTGACCGGTCGGCCGCGGTCAGGGCGGCGGCGCGCCGGGAGATGGAAGTCGCCGCCGCACGCAGGGCCACCGAACGCGAGTACCTGGCGACCCTGCACGACACGGCGAGCGCGACGCTGCTGATGGTCTCCCAGGGCGACGGCCGGGACTGGTCGTGGCTGCCTCCACGTGCCAGACAGGATCTGGAGGCCATGTCCGCCGTGCCCGGATTCGAGACGGGGAGCGTCGACCTCGCGGCTCTTCTCGGCTGTGTGCCCGAGGGCGAGGGACCGGCCAGGGTGCGGCTCACGACGCGCGTCGACGGCCCGCTCGCGATTCCGTCCGGCCCCGGGCTCGCGATATTCAACGGGGTCCGGGAGGCCGTCACCAATGTGGCACGCCATTCCGGGGTGCGGGAGGCGGAGCTCAGGGCGTGGGCAGAGGGAGATGGCGCCGTCGTCGAACTGTCCGACGCGGGGCGGGGGTTCGACCCGGCGGCCGTCTCCGCACGGCGCCGGGGCATCTCCGGTTCCATCATCGCCAGGATGCACGCGGTCCAAGGCTCCGCTTCCGTCACCTCCCAGCCGGACACCGGGACCCGCGTGCAGTGGCGCTGGCACAGCCCGGCCCGGGTGTCACAGGCACGGGACGGAGCACAGGCGCCCGGCGCCCCGCGCCCGCCCCGCGACCAGGTGCAGCACACGGCCGGCGTCCGCTTCATCCGCGGGCGGCTCCTGTACGGGACCCAACTGGCCATGCTGCTGATCAGCCTGGTGTGGCAGTTCACCATCTCGCTGCGCCGGCTCGCGGTCCACCAGGACGTGTACCGCCCCGCGTGGGCACAGACGGCCGCCTTCGTCTGCCTTGCCGCCGTCGCGGTGATCGGCGGCGCCTATCTGCTGCGTGGCAGGCGGATCCCGCCGAGGGTGCGCTGGTGGGGCGTGGGCTCGGTGCTGGCCGTTTCGGCGGTATGCGCGTTCACGCTCCCGGCGGAACTGTCGACAGGTGCGCCGGACTGGGCGTTCGGAGTGGTCGGCTGGCATGCGCTGTTCCTGCTGGCGGACCTGCGGGTCAGGGTGTACGCGGCGTTCCTCGCGGCGCATGTGGGGCTCAACACGACCGCTGTGTTCCTGTCCGGGGCGCCGACCGTCACCCAGTGGGCCGTCATAGGCATCTCCACGATAGCCAGCTGCGGCTTCCAGCTCTCCGTCGGCGTACTGATGACGTATCTGCTCCACGGTACGGCTCCGGCAGCGGGGACCGAGGCCGCGCGGGAGGAGGAACTGCGTACCCGGGAACGTATCCACGAGGACATGCAGCGTGATCACAAGGAGCGCTACCGCGCGCTGACGGCGACGACCGTGCCGCTGCTCGTGGGCCTCGGCCACGGCGCGCTGAGCCCGCACGACGAGGAGGTCAGGCTGCGCTGCGGCGTGGAAGCGGCGCGTATGCGCCGCCTGTTCGCGGAGGCCGACGCTGTGTCCGACCCCCTGCTGAACGAGTTGCGGGCGTGCGTCGAGGTGGCCGAGCACCAAGGCGTGACGGTGAGCCTGGCCGTACGAGGCCGGCCGGGTGAGGTGCCGGTGGCGGTACGCAGGGAGCTGATCGACCCGGTGGCGGTGATTCTGGGCCGTACCCGCTCGACCGCGCGGGTCACTGTCGTGTGGACACCCCGCGCGGTACGCGTGAGCGTGGTCGGCGAGGACCGCGCCGGCGGCCGGGACCGGGGCACGGAAGAGGCCGCTCAGACACCCGGCCGTGCCACGAACGCGAACACGAACGCGCAGGTGGACGTGGTACGAACCCTGCGCGGCGGAAGTGTGTGGGTGGAGGCCGGCTGGAGTAGACCGGCGGTCACCGAAGAACGGGTTGCAGCCCGGATCGGATGACGTCAATCGAAGCAGCGGTCCTCCGGCCGCGACCCGAGGTCGTCGCGCAGCAGCGAAGCCGTAGTCAGGAGTAGATCGAGGTTCGTCGGTGCAGGGGCCACCCGGTGCGTACGCGGGTGGCCCTGCTCCTGCATGTGCAGCTCCGCCCATACCGTCTTGCCTGGGGCGGCCTGGCGAGGGCTGACGCCCCAGTCGTCCGCGAGCGTTTCGACGAGGAGCAGGCCCCGGCCGGACTCGGAGAGCGAGTCGGTCGCCGGGGGACGGGACGGCGGCTGCTTCTCGGTATGGGTATCGGTCACCTCGACGCGGACGACGTCCTCGGCCAGGGTGAGGCGGACGTGGAAGTCCCGGCCGGGTACGTGGCCGTGGCGTACGGCGTTGGCGCTGAGTTCCGCTGTGATCAGCGTGAGTGTCTCGTTGATGGGGGTCGTGTAGGGGTGGCCCCAGTCGTCCAGGCGGTGCGAGACGAGCCGGCGGGCCAGGCGGGCACCGCGCGGTGTCGAAGTGAAGCGCATGGTGAACTCGCGTTCGGGTGCGGAGCGCTGTGGCATATGCCCGTTCGGGGGAGTTGCTGACTTCATAGGGTCAACAGTCGCGGACTCTGCGTAGCGTTGACCAGGAGCGATGCGCTGACGAGTACGGGCTGTACACGTGAGCGGCGCGCTTGTACCTGGTGTTGGACGTAACCGGTTCCCGGGCCCCGAGTTGGCTGACTGGACCGGTTGTACGAGAGGAGCTGCGGCGTGGACGACGAGGTTCAGCAGCCGGAGTACGAGGTCGGAACGGGCATGCTGTGCGTGTTCGGGCGGCAGTTGAAGCTGTTCCGGGGGCGGGCGGGCAGGGACCGGGC
>NZ_LIPP01000477.1 GCF_001418335.1 Streptomyces aurantiacus
GGCCAAGTGGCCACCCGGGGGCAGGAGTTGCTGCACATGTGGGAGCGGCTGTCCGCGGAGGGCCTGCTCCTTGAGCCGTCCCACCAGGCCATGGCCCGGACCGTCCAGAGCCGGCTGCGGCACGGCGGCCGGTCCGTGGCCGCCCCGGCCGCGATGCCCGCCCTGCCGCCGGGCCAGGGGCCGCTCGCCCCCGAGGACGCGCCCCTCAAGCCCACCCGCCGCGGCTTGCGGCGCTTCACCCGGCGACCCGTCCCGCCCCCCGAGCCGACGCCCTGAACACACCCTGACAGCACACCGCGACGTGGGCCGCCGGAGAGGGCCCACGCCGCGGGTGGTGCGAAGGATGTCAGCCGCTGGTCAGCCGCCGGTCAGGGTCAGCTGGTCGTCACCGCCGTGTCGTCGACGACGAAGCTGGTCTGCAGGGAGGAGTCCTCCACGCCGCTGAACTTGAGAGCGACGGTGGAACCGGCGAACGAGGACAGGTCGAAGGTCTTCTGGACGTACCCCGTGGCCTTGTTGAGGTTCGAGTAGGTCGCCAGGGTGGTCGAGCCCGCCGTCACGGTGAGCTTGTCGTAGGCGGTGCTGGTGCTCGTCTCCGCGCTGTCGACGTGCAGCCAGAAGGTGAAGCTGGCCTTGCAGCCGCTGGGCACGGTCACCGACTGGGACAGCGTGTCGGTGTGCGTGCTGCCGTAGCCGTCCAGCCAGGCCTTGTACGAACCGCCGTGGGCCGCCTGGCTGGTGGAGTTGGTGATGACGCCGCTGGACGCGGTCCAGGTGCTGCTGCCGGATTCGAACCCGGCGTTGCCGAGCAGCTGCGCCGAGGTGCAGGTGCCGCCGCC
The DNA here is from genome assembly GCF_001418335.1 of Streptomyces aurantiacus. GTDB lineage: Bacteria > Actinomycetota > Actinomycetes > Streptomycetales > Streptomycetaceae > Streptomyces > Streptomyces aurantiacus. Next base: position 840 of record NZ_LIPP01000477.1, read on the forward strand.
GGAGGAGCTGACGGTCCAGGTGAAGGACGCCGTGCCGGTCGCGCCGGTGCTGTCGGTGACGGTGACCTTGGTGCTGTAGGTACCGGCGGCCGTGGGCGTCCCGGTGATCGCGCCGGTGGAGCCACTGATGGACAGGCCGGTGGGCAGGCCGGTGGCGGCGTAGGTCAGTGAGCCGCTGTTGGTGCTGCTCGCCGAGACCTGGAGGCTGACCGCGGTGCCGACGGTGGAGGACTGGCTGCCCGGGTTGGTGACCGTCACCCCGGTGGTCGGCACGGTGATGTGGCTGCCGACGTTGATACCGGCGAAGGCGTTGCCGACTCCGGCGTACTGGGCGGAGCTGGTGCCGTACAGGGACGCGGCGGCGCTGAGGGCGGCGGTGCGGGCACCGGCGTAGTTGGTGCTGGACGTCATGTACGTCGTCAGCGCCTTGTACCAGATCTGCAGGGCGGCGGCGCGGCCGATGCCCGCGACGGCGACCCCGTCGGAGGTGGGGCTGTTGTACGTGACGCCGTTGATGGTCTTGGTGCCGCTGCCCTCGGAGAGCAGGTAGAACATGTGGTTCGCCGGGCCCGAGGAGTAGTGCACGTCGAGGTTGCCGAGGCCGGAGTACCAGCTGTCGGCGGAGCCGCCGTCCTGGTCGGGCTCGTCCATGTAGCGCAGCGGCGTGCCGTCGCCGTTGATGTTGATCTCCTCGCCGATGAGGTAGTCGCCCACGTCGGAGAAGTTGGCGGCGTAGAACTCGACGCCGGTGCCGAAGATGTCGGAGGTCGCCTCGTTGAGGCCGCCGGACTCACCGCTGTAGTCCAGGCCCGCGGTGTTGGAGGTGACGCCGTGGCTCATCTCGTGGCCGGCCACGTCGAGCGAGGTCAGCGCGTGGGTGCTGCTGGTGCCGTCGCCGTACGTCATGCAGAAGCAGTCGTCGTCCCAGAAGGCGTTGACGTACGCCGTGCTGTAGTGGACGCGGGAGTAGGCGGCGACGCCGTCGTTCTTGATGCCGCTGCGGCCGAACGTGTTCTTGTAGAAGTCCCAGGTCGTCTGGGCGCCGTAGGCGGCGTCCGCGCCTGCGGTCTGGGTGTTGGAGCCGGCTCCGGTGCCCCACACGTCGTCCGCGTCGGTCATCAGGGTGCCGGTGCCGGACGTGCCGTTGTTGAGCGAGTACGTCTTGTGGCCGCCGCGGGTGGTGTCGTACAGCTGGTACGTCGATCCGGACAGCGTGGTGTTCAGCGTGACCGTGCCGCTGTACTGGGTGTTGCCTGTGCCGGTGTCGACGCCCTGGAACTGGTGGAGCTTCGCCCCGGTGCTCGCGTCGGTGATGACGTGCAGCTTGCTGGGGGTGCCGTCGTCCTGGAGGCCGGCGATCACCGTCTCCCAGGCGAGCCTGGGCGTGCCGCTGCCCGACCAGATCACCTTGCGGGCGCTGTCGGTGGTGGCCTTGCCCGCGTCGAGCGCCTCGGCGGCCTTCAGTGCCTTGCTCCGCGCGGCCGACTTGGTGAACGTCGCGGTGGTGGAGGCGACCTCGACGGTGCGCTTGTTGTTGAAGGTGGTGCTCACCGTGCCGGCGGCCCGGGAGGCCGGCGGGGTGTGCACGACCACGTCGCCGCCGAGCACCGGCAGGCCGGCGTAGGTGCGCTCGTAGCGGGTGTGGAGCGTGCCGTCCTGGTCCTTGACGACATCCTTGACGACCAGCTTCTCCTTGGCGCCGAGGCCCAGGGTGTCGGCGGTCGTGTCCGTTTTCGTCGCCGCGCTCCTGACGAGCGCGGTGTGCTGGGCCGGTGTGAGGTCGGCCGGCAGGCTCCCGGTGCGCAGGGGGCCGGGGTGGGGAGCGGCGGCGGTTTCGGCGGACGCGGCGCCCGAGGGCACGCCGAGGGCAAGGAGGGCGGCGGTGGCCACCAGGGCACCGGCTGCGGCCGCCTGGCGGGGGATTCGTCTCACTCGTACTCCTACTGCGACGGCCGCGGGTGTGCGGCCGGTGACAGCCCGGACAGACGGGATGTGCTGTCCGGGGCGAGCTGAGCAGGGGGTGCGGGCCCGTCACCACGGGCGGGTGTGGGGGAACCCGCGCCGTGGCCTTGGGCAGAGTCGCATCATTGACCTATACATGTCAGCCAGACGCGAGGTGAACGAGGGTTATCCCTCTACGACAGAGCCGGCTTGCCCTTGGTGGACAGCCACGTCCGGAACAGGTCGTCGAGCTGCTGTCCGGAGACCTTCTCGGCGAGGCGGACGAAGTCGGCGGTGTCCGCGTTGCCGTAGCGGTGCAGTTTCGTCCAGGTGGGCAGGAGCTTGAAGAAGGCGGCGTCCCCGATGCGCTCGCGCAGCACCTGGAGTGTCATCGCGCCGCGCTGGTAGACCGCCGAGGCGAACATGGTGTCGCGTTGCGGATCGGCGACCTCGACCTGCCAGAAGGCGTTGTCGGCGGGGCGGGTGTCGTAGGCGGCGAGGAAGGAGTCGTGTGCCGAGCGGGTGCCCTGGTGCTCGCTCCACAGCCACTGGGCGTAGGTGGCGAAGCCCTCGTTGAGCCAGATGTCCTGCCAGCGCGCGACCGACACCGAGTCGCCGAACCACTGGTGGGCCAGCTCGTGCACGATCGTGGACTCGCTGCGTACGGCCGAGTAGACGGGCTTGCTCTGCACCTCCAGCGAGAACCCGGCGGCCGGCATGTCGTCGACGATGGCGCCGGTCTCCTCGAACGGGTACGGCCCGAACACCTGCGACCAGTAGTCGGTCGCCGCGGCCGTGACGGCGTACACGTCGACGGCGTTGCTGTTCGCCAGGGTCGGATCGATGGCGACGTAGACCGGCGTGCCGCCCGGGGTCCGCCCGGTCCGGACGTCGAACTTGCCGATGGTGGCGGTCGCGAGGTAGGTCGCCATGGGCCTGGACTCACGCCAGTGGCTGTACGTCGAGCCGCCCTTGTCGTACGTCGAGACGAGCCGGCCGTTGGAGACGCCGGTGAGGCCCTTGGGAGCCTTGATGCGGATGTCGTAGGTGGCCTTGTCGGACGGGTGGTCGCTGGACGGGAACCAGGTGGAGGCGGCGTTCGGTTCGCAGGCGACGAAGACACCGTCGTCGGTCTTCATCCAGCCGTAGTCCGAGCCGAACACGATCGGCCCGGTGAGGGGTTCGGGGACACCGCCGTAGGTGACGGTGACCGTGAAGTCACGGTTCTTGGCGAGCGAGCCCTTCGGGGTGACGTGCAGTTCGTCGCCGTCGCGGGCGAAGGTGGCCCGTCTGCCGTTCACCTCGACCTTCGTGACCTCCAGTCGCTGCAGGTCGAGGTCGAAGGAGGACAGTCTCGTCGTGGCGCGCGCGGTGAGCGTCGTGCGGCCGTCCAGGCGGTCGGTGCCGGGGTCGTAGGCGATGTCGAGGGCGTAGTGACGGGCGTCGAAACCGCCGTTGCCGAGGAGCGGGAAGTAGGGGTCGCCGATGCCGGGGGCACCATGGGTGGGAGCGGAGGCGGCGGCGACGGTGAAGAAGGAGGCCACCGCGGTGGCGGCTGCGGCTGCACGTGCTGAACGGGAGAGAGCCATGTGTCGTCCCTTTCGAGCGTGCGTCGATCAGACGAAACGGTCACGCCGACTCTGCGTCCCCTTGAACCGCCATGTACATGACTTTGCAAAACCACGAGCCACTGCCGGATGGACCATTACCAAGCACGGCGCCGCCCGCTTCCACCGCCGGGCCACCGGGCCACCGGGCCGCTGGGCCGCCGGGCCGCCGGGCCGCCGGGCCGCCGGGTGCCACCCGGCCGCACGGGTAGAGCAACCCGAGGCAGGCCGACCCGAGGCGGACGAACTCGATCCCTGGTTGCGAACACCCGCACACCGTCTGATTCGCGCCGCGCGTTCCGGCGCCGCACGCAGCCGCCGAACATGCCCCGAAGGGGCGCACGAGGCCGGCCTCCCGCGCACTCCTCCCGGCGCCGGCCGACCGGAGGCGCGCGCTCCGCCATTGGCCGGACATGCGCGCATATGCCCGTCGACGCTGCTCATGGCGCTTGCCCGAGCGCCCGGCGTCCTGGCACCGCGGCAGCCCGCCCCGCGCGTGCGCCGCAACGGGACGCATACAGGACGCATCGGCCTACGCACGGGTTCGCTGGACAACTGTCCGAAACCGTAGGTTCACACAATCCGTGATCCTGGCCGAGCAGAACGTAGTCACCGCAGCCCCGGGGCCCATACGTTATGCACGTGCACCAACAGTCGGCCTCTCAGCCCACCCCGCCCTTCGACGCCCCTGCCGCCCGCAAGCTGCGCACCGCGCTCGGCATGGGGCCCGAGCATGTCGCGTACGGGATACGGACCTCGTTCGGGATGCCCCATGTGACGCCCGACCTGATAGTCGCCTGGGAGCGCGGCCTGGCCTCTCCCGGCAACGGTGAACTGGTCGCGCTGGCAGGCGTGTTGTGGTGCTCCCCGGGCGAACTTGTCGGCGCGCCCCGGTCGCTGCGCGAGCACCGCGTCGCACGGGGCCTGGCGCCCGAGGACGTCGCGCACGCCGTCGGGCTCGAACTCCTCGCGTACGTACGGATGGAGGAGGCGGACGAGTGGCGCGGCAGCGAGCGGCAGTCGTCGGCGCTCGCCGGAGTACTCGAACTGACGCCGGCGGACCTCGTCTCGGTCACCGGGCGGGAGCCGAAGCTGGCGGAGATGCTGCGCGGCGCGGTGACGACGCGCTGGCAGACGTACGTCCGCCCGGTGGGCAAGCTGCTGACCATGGAACGGCGGACCGTGGGCCACGCGCTGCGCGCACTGCACACCGAGTACCAGGGGCGGCTGGCGGCGACGCCGAGCTGGGGCGGCCGTACGGTCTCCGCCGACGCCGATGCCGCGGGCCGGGACTTCCTGGACCGGATCGTCGACCGCTTCTGGTCGACGATCCGACGCGACGGCGGCTGACGCGACGGCGGCCACTGAGACCTGGGCCGTCGCCCCACGAGGCCCACGTATTCCACGTACCCCGCGTAGCCCACGCAGCCCACGCAGGCTCCGGACCGGAGGGCCCCGGGAAGCTTCCTAGAAGACCGACTCCGCCTCGTCCATCCGGTCCTTCGGGACCGTCTTCAGTTCCGTGACCGCCTCGGCCAGCGGCACCATCACCACGTCCGTGCCGCGCAGCGCCGTCATGCGGCCGAACTCACCCCGGTGCGCCGCCTCCACCGCGTGCCAGCCGAAGCGCGTCGCCAGCACCCTGTCGTACGCGGTCGGCGTGCCGCCCCGCTGGATGTGGCCGAGAATGACCGGCTTGGCCTCCTTGCCGAGGCGGCGCTCCAGCTCGTACGCCAGCGCCGTCCCGATGCCCTGGAAGCGCTCGTGGCCGAACTGGTCGATGTCGCCGTGGCCGTAGTCCATGCTGCCCACGGCGGGGTGCGCGCCCTCGGCCACGCACACGACCGCGAACTTCTTCCCGCGGGCGAAGCGCTCCTCGACCATCTTGACCAGGTCGGCCGGGTCGAAGGCCCGCTCGGGCAGGCAGATGCCGTGGGCGCCGGCGGCCATGCCGGACTCCAGGGCGATCCAGCCGGCGTGGCGGCCCATGACCTCGACGACCATCACCCGCTGGTGGGACTCGGCGGTCGTCTTGAGGCGGTCCATCGCCTCCGTGGCGACCCCGACCGCCGTGTCGAACCCGAACGTGCGGTCCGTCGACGAGATGTCGTTGTCGATCGTCTTGGGGACCCCGACCACCGGCAGGCCCGCGTCCGACAGCATTCGCGCCGCCGTCAGCGTGCCCTCGCCGCCGATCGGGAT
>NZ_LIPP01000478.1 GCF_001418335.1 Streptomyces aurantiacus
CCCCCACCCTTATCCCCGTCAGGCACAAAAAATCCGGGCCCCGCCCCCCAGGGCGAGACCCGAATCGCAAAGCCGAACCAAACCGAACCGCACCAAACCAAACCAAACAAGCTACCGCCGAGCCACACCCTCGGCCCGAGCCGCGGCAACCGCCGCGGTGACCGCCGGAGCGACCCGCTCGTCGAACGGCGACGGAATCACATAGTCCGCAGCAAGATCGTCCCCGACGACCGCAGCCAACGCCTCAGCCGCAGCGATCTTCATCCCCTCGGTGATCCGCGACGCCCGCACCTGAAGCGCCCCCGCGAAGATCCCGGGGAACGCCAGCACGTTGTTGATCTGGTTCGGATAGTCCGACCGCCCCGTGGCGACGACCGCCGCGTACCGGTGGGCGACATCGGGATGCACCTCGGGATTCGGGTTCGCCATGGCGAAGACGAACGCACCCTCGGCCATGGAGGCCACGGCCGGCTCCGGCACCGTACCGCCGGACACTCCGATGAAGACGTCGGCCCCGGCGAGCGCGGCCTCCAGCGAGCCGGAAAGACCCGCCTTGTTGGTCATGATCGCGAGCTCCCGCTTGACCGGGGTCAGATCGTCCCGGTCGACCGACACGATCCCCTTGCGGTCCGCCACGGCGACATCACCGAGCCCCGCCTCCAGCAGGAACTTCGCGATGGCCACCCCGGCCGCGCCCGCGCCCGAGATCACGGCCCGCAGCTGCCCGAGCGACCGCCCGGTCAGCCGCGCGGCGTTCCGCAGGGCGGCCAGCGTGACGACGGCCGTCCCGTGCTGGTCGTCGTGGAAGACGGGGATGTCCAGCCGCTCCTGCAGCCGACGCTCGATCTCGAAGCACCGGGGCGCCGAGATGTCCTCCAGGTTCACCCCGCCGAAGGACGGCGCGAGCCGCACGACGGTCTCGACGATCTCGTCGACGCCCGTGCAGTCCAGCGCGATCGGCACGGCGTCGACCCCGCCGAACTGCTTGAACAGGATCGCCTTGCCCTCCATCACGGGGAGCGAGGCCTCGGGGCCGATGTCGCCGAGCCCGAGAACGGCGGTTCCGTCCGTCACGACGGCGACCACGGACGACTTCCACGTGTAGTCGTGGACGAGTTCCGGCTGCTCCGCGATGGCCAGGCAGACCTTCGCGACGCCGGGCGTGTACGCCAGGGACAGGTCGTCCCTGTCACGGACGGGCACGGTGGCCTGCACGGCCATCTTGCCGCCACGGTGCAGCGCGAACGCCGGGTCGAAGGAATCGAGGGGCTCGGCCCCGCCGTCCTGATCCGTACTGCTGTCGCTGCGAGGATTGACGATCTCCGCTGCCACTTTGTTTTACCCCTTAAGTCTTAACGGTTGAGGGTCGCCGCTCCTGGTGAGGAGCGGGCGGGCACCGCGCATGTCCCTGATGACTGTTGAGTGCGGAACATGCGCGACGGGCGCGCCGCACACGCGCCCTGAGCCCCGGATGAGGGGTGTAAGGAACCTTCTTACCGGACGGACCGCACCGCGGACGAGTCCGTGGAGCGTCCATGGCGCGAAGGTCACATATGGGCCGCCGAAGGCCGCGTTCCGGTGGCCCCGGACTCGTATACCGGAGCGTGAAGGTCACATACCGGTGACATGACTCATGTCCGAATGTACGAGACAAGGCCATTTCACGAACAAGTCACCCACAAGTGCCAGAACATCCGAAGTACCCGGATGTGGTCGCTCGTTCGGCGGAATCCACCGGAGATCTTCCGGTCCTCGCGGAGGTTTTCCGCACAAGATCCGGTCCGGCCGGACTACTCCGGTCCGGTTCGGGGGTCACCCGTTATCCGATTTTGACATGGCGGGCACCCTGAAGGACCGAGTCCGAATGGCAAGATGCCCTAATCACACGAGGTCGCGACACCCGAAGGTGTGTGTTCTCGTCGACCCATCGGCTACTGCCGACCCATCGGCAACTCCACCCACCCGCCGGAGGAACCCACCATGACCGCAAGCTCCACCCGTCGTACGACCGCCGCGCAGTCCCGGATAGCCGCGGTCGGTGCGATCGCGGTCGCAGGCGCCCTGCTGCTCACCGGCTGCGGTGACCAGACCGAGGACAAGGACAGCGGCGGCTCCGACTCCGCGAGCACCAGCTCGGCCCCGCTGGCCGATCAGCTGCCCAAGGCCGTCCGCGACAAGGGCGTCATCAAGGTCGGCTCGGACATCGCGTACGCGCCGGTCGAGTTCAAGGACGACTCCGGCAAGACGGTCGGCATCGACCCGGACCTCGCGGACGCGATGGGCAAGCAGCTCGGCGTGAAGTTCGAGTTCGAGAACGGCACCTTCGACACCCTGCTCACCGGCCTGCGCTCCAAGCGGTACGACATCGCGATGTCGGCGATGACGGACACCAAGGACCGCCAGGAGGGCATCGACGCCGACACCGGGAAGAAGGTCGGCGAGGGCGTCGACTTCATCGACTACTTCACCGCGGGTGTCTCGATCTACACCAAGCAGGGCGACGACCAGGGCATCAAGACCTGGGAGGACCTGTGCGGCAAGAAGGTCGTGGTGCAGCGCAACACCGTCTCCAACGACCTGGCCAAGGCCCAGGCCAAGGAGTGTCCGTCGGGCAAGAAGCTCTCCATCGAGGCGTTCGACAACGACCAGCAGGCCCAGACCCGGCTGCGCGCCGGCGGCGCCGACGCCGGTTCCTCGGACTTCCCGGTCGCGGCGTACGCGGCGAAGACCTCCGGTGGCGGCAAGGACTTCGAGGTCGTCGGGGAGCAGGTCGAGGCCGCCCCGTACGGCATCGCGGTCGCCAAGTCGAACACCGAGCTGAGCAAGGCCCTGCAGGCCGCGCTCGACGCGATCATCAAGAGCGGCGAGTACGACAAGATCATCGCGAAGTGGGGCGTCGAGGCCGGCGCCGTGAAGGAAGCCACCCTCAACGGCGGCAAGTGACCGCGGAGCCGGCGGCGCTGAAAGGCAACATCCGTGACTGTTGACATCGACAAAACGGCCGGGCCGGAGAGCACGCCCCCGGGCGGACCGGAGGCCATCAAGGCCATCCCGGTCCGCCACTACGGGCGGTACGTCTCGGCCGTCATCGCGATCGCGATCTTCGTGGCGATCGTCTACGCGTTCGCCCAGGGCAAGATCAACTGGGGTGCCGTACCCGACTACTTCTTCGACGACCGGATCCTCAAGGGCGTCGGCCAGACGATGCTCCTGACCGTCCTGTCGATGCTGATCGGCATCGCGGGCGGCATCCTCCTCGCGGTGATGCGCCTGTCGAAGAACCCGGTGACCTCGTCGATCGCGTGGTTCTACATCTGGTTCTTCCGGGGCACCCCGGTCCTGGTCCAGCTCGTCGTCTGGTTCAACCTGGGCCTGGTCTTCGAGTACATCAACCTCGGTCCTGTCTACAAGGACGAGTGGTCGAGCTTCATGACGCCGCTGCTGACGGCGCTCCTGGGGCTCGGTCTGAACGAGGCCGCGTACATGGCGGAGATCTGCCGCGCGGGTCTGCTCTCGGTCGACGAGGGCCAGACCGAGGCCTCGCACGCCCTGGGCATGAGCCACGGCAAGACCCTGTGGCGGATCGTGATCCCCCAGGCGATGCGCGTGATCGTGCCCCCCACGGGCAACGAGGTCATCAACATGCTGAAGACGACCTCGCTGGTGTCGGTGGTCCAGTTCGCCGAACTGTTCCGGTACGCCCAGGACATCGGCCAGTCATCGGGCGCACCGGTGGAGATGTACTTCCTCGCCGCCGCCTGGTATCTGGTTCTGACCTCGGTGCTCAGCGTCGGGCAGTACTACGTCGAGCGGTACTACGCCCGCGGTTCCAGCCGCGCTCTCCCGGCCACTCCGTTCCAGAAGATCAGGGCGAACGTGCTGTCACTGTCCAACCGCTCGGGCCGAGGAGCGAACGCATGACCTCCAACGTGACCAAGGCGGACGCCGTGCCGGGCTCCGGTACGCCGATGGTGAAGGCCGAGGGCGTCCACAAGTCCTTCGGCCCGGTCGAGGTCCTCAAGGGCATCGACCTCGAAGTGCGGCCCAGCGAGGTCTTCTGCCTCATCGGCCCGTCCGGCTCCGGAAAGTCGACCTTCCTGCGGTGCATCAACCACCTGGAGAAGGTCAACGCCGGGCGGCTGTACGTGGACGGGGAGCTGGTCGGCTACCGCCAGAAGGGCGACAAGCTGTACGAGCTCAGGGACAGCGAGGTCGCGCTGAAGCGGCGGGACATCGGCATGGTGTTCCAGCGCTTCAACCTGTTCCCGCACATGACGGCGCTCGACAACGTCATGGAGGCACCGGTCCAGGTCAAGGGTGTCAGCAGGGCCGAGGCGCGCGAGCGCGCGGCGCAGCTCCTGCAGCGGGTCGGCCTCGCCGACAAGGCGGGCAGCTATCCGTCGCAGCTCTCCGGCGGCCAGCAGCAGCGGGTCGCCATCGCCAGGGCGCTCGCGATGGAACCGAAGCTGATGCTGTTCGACGAGCCGACCTCGGCTCTCGACCCGGAGCTCGTCGGCGATGTCCTCGACGTCATGCGCGACCTCGCCGAGTCCGGTATGACGATGGTCGTCGTCACCCATGAGATGGGTTTCGCCCGGGAGGTCGGCGACTCGCTGGTCTTCATGGACGAGGGCGTGGTGGTCGAGTCCGGACATCCGCGCGACGTCCTGACGAACCCGCAGCACGAGCGGACGCAGTCGTTCTTGTCGAAGGTGCTTTAGCCGTCCGGCGGTTCGGCCGGGTGGCGAAGGGGCGGTACGGGTGGTCCGTACCGCCCCTTCGCGTCTGGCCGGCGCCGGGTGGTTCGTCGTGTGCGGGTGGGTGGGGGCTG
>NZ_LIPP01000479.1 GCF_001418335.1 Streptomyces aurantiacus
GGCCTGGTCGACCAGGCCGGCAAGAAGAAGTACCTCGTTCTGCGCGACACGGAGGGGCGCTGCCTCTGCACCAGGTTCACCGGTGGTGTCCTGTCGGGCGAGACCACCGAGTGGTTCGCCCAGTTCCCCGCTCCACCCGCGGACACCACCAAGGTCTCCTTCCAGGTGGGCTCGATGCCGCCCGCCTCCGTAGAGATCTCCGAGGGCGAGTGACCATGCCCCTCACCCTCCGCACCGCGTCGATCACGCTGACCGCCCTCACCACCCTCGTCTTCATGACGCCTCTGACCTCGGCCCATGCGGACGACGAGGACCCGAGTGCCCCGCCGGGCAGTGTCACCACGTCGCAGCCGCCCGAGGTCGACGCGAACAGCCCGGGGCTGCAGCTCGCCGACGGGGCGACGCTCGCCGCCGCGCGGGTGCTCGACATCAAGTCGGTCGTCGAGGACCTCGGCGGTGAGGAGCGGCGCGAGGACACGAACGAGGACGTGACGTTCGCGCTCCAGGCGGAGGTCCTCTTCCCGAAGAACAGCTCCAAGCTCAACCCGGAGGCACGCGCCCGCATCGCGGCGATCGCGGACGAGATCAAGGCCCAGAAGCCCACGGACGTCCGCGTCTTCGGCTTCACGGACAACCTCGGCTCGTACGCCCACGGCATCACCCTCTCCAAGGGGCGGGCGGAAGCGGTCCACGAGGAACTCGCCGCGGGGCTCGGCGACATGGACGTCACCTTCGTGGTGCGCGGCTACAGCGAGGACTACCCCATCGCCGACAACACCTCGGAGCAGGGCCGCCGCAAGAACCGCCGCGTGGAGGTCACGTTCCCGAAGGGCGCCTGAGGCGGCGTCTTCGCCGCCTTCAAGCGTGTCCGGGTACAGGGAAGGGGACGGGGACGCGAAGGTCGAGGAGCTGTCGCGTATGCACGGGTACGTGGTCCTCGGCGAGGCCGTCGATGAGGCCTGCCAGCGGAACCGGCTGGTCCAGCACGAGTGCGTCGTTGGACAGGAGGAGCGACGGCACCAGAACCGAGGCGGCTTCCCCGCTGAGCCGATCGGCGATGTCGCACAGGACGGTGGCCTGGCTCCGGACGTGATCGATCAGGTCCGCCCGGCCCGAGTGCTCGGCGATGATCCGGTCGAGATTCCAGGTGTCGAGGGAGATCCGGTTGTCGAAGGTGGGCCGCGAACCGGCGACGACGCCCAGGGCAACCGCTGCGATCGAGGCGTCGATGCTGAGGAGATGAGCCAGTATCTGGTCGGCGTTCCACCCTCGGTCGCCCGCGTCGCCGAGGTCGGGGAGGTCGAGGAGGGCCGCCGCATCGAGCAACCTGTCGTAGGCACTACGAAGTGCTGTCGTGTCCATAGTGCTTCAGTGCTTCCCTTCAGTCGGGCTTCATCAGTCGGGCTTCAGTCGGGGCGTACCGGAGTCGAATCCCGCTCCGCCGCCTCGGCGACGCGTTTGATGTTCGCCAGTCGACGGTCCCAGTCGGCCGCGAGCGAGGCCATCCAACGGGCCGTCGTGTCCAGCGCCGCGGGCCGCACCGCGTACCGCACTTCGCGTCCGACCCGGCCGCCGGAGACGAGCCCGGCGGCGTTGAGGACGGCGAGGTGCTTGACTACCGCCTGGCGTGAGACGGGCAGCCGTTCGGCGAGCGTCGTGGCAGTGGCCTCGCCCTGTGCGGCCAGCAGATCAAGCAGCTGACGTCGCGTGGGGTCGGCCAGCGCACCGAGGACGCTGTCGACGACCTCGGCGCCGCCGGGACGTTCTTCCGTCACGTGGAGGCCTGTTCGGCGCGGGCCTTGAGCGCGTCGAGCTCCACGGGCCAGCCCTGGCTGTGGTCCTTCAAATTCTGACCGCGCAACTCCTCGGACCCGGCCAGCGCCGCGAACCCGCTCTCGACGACGCGGAGCCGCGTCTGGTCGCCTTCCTGGGTCAACGTGAACTCCACGAGGGTGCTGTTGCTCTCGCGCAGCTCTTCTCCGGGAAACGCGCTGGTCCAGCGGTATGCCAGGTACGTCGGGGGCTCGACCTTCTCCACCCGCACCGGGAAGTCGCCGTGCTCGGGATGCTTCGCCACCATCGACTCGCCCTCCTTGGCCACGGTGTCGGGCAGGCTCGCCTTGTCGGCCACCCAGAACCCGGGCTGGGCCACCAGCGACCAGACCCGCTCCAGGGATGCCGCGATCAGGGTTTCGCGTTCGATCCGGTCCTCGCTCATGAGGATCTCCTTCGTCGTCACCATCGGATGCAACTCCACAGTTGCACGTCGACCCGCAAGGCGCAACCTGATGGTTGCGCTTCGGTGGACTGGAAGGTGGGCGGCCCACATGGCGAGCGTGCTCGGGGGGCGATGGGTTGGCGCGCCTGAGCGAGGCAAGCGCGCATACGTGCGCGGCATCGCCTCGAAGCGGCGGAGTGGGCCTATGAGTGACCCGAACACGATTCCGGACTTTGACCCGCAAGGGCCGCAACTTGTGTACGTCGCCATCGCCGACCACATCGCCGCGCGTATCGCCGCAGGCGAGCTGCTGCCGGGAGCCCGGCTGCCTCCCGAACGCGACCTCGCAAGCGAATACGGGGTCGCGTACCTGACGGTGCGACGCGCCGCCCAGGTGCTGCGTGAGCGCGAGCTCATCGTCACCGTGCACGGCAAGGGCACCTTCGTCGCCGATCCGCTGCCCGCGCCGGGAACTCCCGACCCGGCCTGATCACGCCCACCCCGCACAAACGGGTTGCCCCCTGCCCACCCCACGGGTAGGAAAGCCGCATGACCACACTCGGCGCCGTGTTCCGGCCCCAACTGCCCCCAGAGCGTCTACGAGCCATCGCCCGCGCCGCGGACGACGCGGGGCTGGAGGAGCTCTGGCTCTGGGAGGACTGCTTCCTCGAAGGAGGCATCTCCGCGGCGGCAGCGGCCCTCGCCTGGACCGAGAGGCTCCGCGTCGGCGTCGGCCTGCTCCCCGTGCCGTTGCGCAACGTGGCCGTCACCGCGATGGAGGCCGCCACCCTGCACCGGCTCTTCCCGGGCCGGCCCGTCCTGGGCGTCGGCCACGGCGTGCAGGACTGGATGGGGCAGGTCGGAGCGCGGGCCGAGTCGCCCGTGACGCTGCTGCGTGAGTACCTCGGAGCGCTGCGCGCGCTGCTGGGCGGCGAGCGCGTCACCGCCGACGGCCGGTACGTGAAGCTGGACGGCGTCGCCCTCGACTGGCCCCCGCAGGCACCGGTGGAGATCCTCGCCGGCGCCACCGGGCCCCGTTCGCTCAGGCTCTCCGGAGAGGCCGCGGACGGGACCATCCTCACCGCCAACACACCACCGGAGGGCGTGCAGAAGGCCCGCCGCCTCATCGACGAGGGGCGGGCGGCGGCCTCCCGTACCGACGACTCGCACACCGTCGTCGTCTACCTCCTCACCGCCACCGGCCCCGGCGCCGCCGCCCGTCTGCGCGCCGAGCTGGAGGCCGAGGGCGCGGCGTCCGTCCCGGACCTCGGGGTCGCCGGGAACGCTGACGCCGTCGCCAAGGCCGTGCAACGCCTCGCGGACGCCGGCGCCGACACCGTGATCCTCCAGCCCACCGCCGACGAACCCGACCCCGAGGGCTTCATCCGCTTCACGGCGGAAGAGGTACGCCCCCTCGTCCCCTGAGCCGTCCCTGAGCCGTCCCTGAGCCGTCAGGGAACTCACGGCCGCACTGCCTTGTCCCGTTCGACGAGGGCCCGGCGGGGCCCGCACCATCGAGGGCCCCGCCCGTCCACCGTGAATCCAGCACCAACCACTGGTGAACTCCGTACAACCAGCTCCGCCCTTCGACGGTCACACCAGGTGTCCCGCACCATGTCGACCGAGTGGGAGCCTCCGTGTCACACAGCCGTCGCATCCTGACGTACGCCATCGCAGTCGCCGCGGCCACCGCCGGGTTCGGGCTCCCGTCCGGCGCCGCCGCCGCCACCGCTGCCGCACCCCGTACCCCGACGAGCGACTTCAACGGCGACGGCTACGCGGACCTCGCCGTCGGCGTCCCGGACGGGACCGTCGGCGGCCACGCCAAGGCCGGGTACGTGAACATCGTCCGGGGCGGCCCGAAGGGCGTCGGCGCCTACGGAAGCATCCGTGTCAGCCAGGCCACTCCCGAGGTTCCCGGCACCCCGGAGGCGGGCGACCGCTTCGGCGCGTCCGTGACCCTGACGGACCTCAACGGCGACGGCATCGCGGAGCTGCTCGCCGGTGTCCCCGGCGAGGACGTCATCGACCGCGGTACGGACGCGGGCATGGTCATCGCCGTAGGCGGCTCGAAGGACGGGCCGGGACCGGGTTCGACGGTCCTCACAGGGCCGTCGCCGTCAGCCGCGTACGGAAGATCGGTCGTCGCGGCCGACCTGACCGGCAGCGTCGACGGCAACAAGGAGATCGTCATCGGCGGCACGGACAAGGTCGTCGCACGTGTCATCCAAGGCGAAGACAGCATGGTCACCACCGTCGTCGCCGCCCCCATGGGCGACCGCGCCCCCGTCCTGGCCACCGGCGACTTCGACGGCGACGGCACGGCGGACCTGGCCGTGGCGTACTGGGCCTCGGGCGACCCCAACACGCAGTCCCACGTGCGTCTGTGGAAGTGGGACGCCGACGAGTCCGCGATGGCCAACTTCTGGAACACCGACAATGCCGGCGTCACCGCCCTGGCCGCCGGCGACTTCGACGGCGACGGCCGCGACGACCTGGCGCTCGGTGAATGCCGTGAGATCGCCGACGAGAACATCGACGACCCGTGCGGTCCCGAAGAACTCGCCAAGGGGGGCGGCATCCACATCCACTACCAAGGCGCCGCGGGCGGCTCGTTCGGCAGCCGCGCCCAGACCCTCAACCAGGCCACGCCGGGCGTACCGGGCGTGGCCGAGGCCGGCGACCGCTTCGGCGCCGCCCTAGCCGTCGCCGACGTCGACCGTGACGGCCGCGACGACCTGATCGCGGGCGCTCCCGGCGAGGCCATAGGAAGCAGAGCGGGGGCGGGCGCCGCCTGGCTGCTCCACGGCGGCGCTCAGGGCCTGCTCGACGCCGACGGCGCTGCCACGTCCGCCTCCTGGAACCAGGACACGCCCGGCGTCCCGGGCGTCGCCGAGGCGGGCGACACCTTCGGCGCGGCGGTCGCCACGGGTGACGGCGACGCCGACGGCGTACCGGATGTCATGGTCGGATCCCCTGGCGAGAATGCCTCCCTGGGCGCCGTATGGCTGCTGCCCAGCGGCTCGGCCGACGGCTCGGCGGCCTTCTCGCCCCGCACGCTCGGCCTCCCGTACCTGTCCACGGTGCAGAAGTACGGCATGCCGCTGAGCAGCCACTGAGCAGCCGTTGAGCGCGCCCACGGACCACTTTCCGTACCGGTCGACAACGGCGATTGTCAGTGCCCGGTGGCAGACTCCCCGGACATGAGCGACGACGCACATGAACAGCCGCACGGACGGCCACGCGGACGGCCGTACGAGCCGTCGCACGCACCGTCACGCGTGCGGCTCAGGAGCGTGGAAGAAGCCGACCTGGAGGTGTTCTTCGAGCAGGAGCACGACGCCGAGGCGATCCGGCGGTCGAGGTTCACTCCCCGGCCTCGCGACCGCTTCATGACCCACTGGGCCACTCGCATCCTCGGCGACGACACCGTCCTCGTACGGACGGTCGACGTGGCCGGCGCCCCGGCAGGCAGCATCGTCGCCTGGTGGGAGGAGAAGGAGAACGGTGATGGGGACGGTGACGGGGATGGAACCCGGCGCTTCATCGGCTACTGGCTCGGCCGTTCCCACTGGGGCAGAGGCATCGGCACCGAGGCCCTCGCCCTTTTCCTCCGCGAGGAGCGCACCCGCCCCCTTTACGCCGACCCCTTCGCCGGGAACACCGCCTCGGTGCGCCTCCTGGAACGGCACGGCTTCCGCCGGGCGGGCACGCTCCGCCACGGCGACGACGTCCACGTCCTCCTCGTACTCGACGAGGCACCGGCCCACGAACCACCCGACGCCGGTGCCGGCACCAGTGCCAGCGCCGGACGGTGATCGCCCACCGCCCAATCGATGACACCGGCCACGGGTGCGGCGGGCACGAAGGAAACCGGTCGCGACACGCGCGTACCGCCTGCCAACATCACCCGATGGACCCGACCGACCCGATGGACCCGGCCAACCAGCCTTCCCCGGCCATCCCGCCCACCCGCACCTTCCAGGAACTCGTCGACGAGGCCGAGGCCGCCCCCACCGACGGGTGGGACTTCTCGTGGTTCGCGGGGCGAGCCACCGAGGAGCGTCCCTCGTGGGGGTACGCGCGAGCCATGGGGGAGCGCCTGGCCCAGGCGACAGCCGCGCTCGACATCCAGACCGGCGGCGGCGAAGTGCTCGCCTCCGCACGGAAGTTGCCCAACCTCGTCGTCGCGACCGAGGGCTGGCCTCCGAACATCGCCAAGGCCACCGCCCTGCTCCACCCGCGGGGCGCGGTCGTCGTCGCCTCCCCGGAGGACGCCCCCTTGCCGTTCGGTGACGAGGCCTTCGACCTTGTCGTGAGCCGGCACCCGGTGACGCCGCACTGGACGGAGATCGCCCGCGTCCTCAGACCCGGCGGCACGTACTTCGCCCAGCATGTCGGCCCCGGCAGCGCTCCCCGTCGGGGCGGCGGGCGTCGCGCCCGGCTTCCGGCTGCGGTCCGAGGAAGTACTCGATGACCTCGAAGGCGCTGCCGGGGCCGACATGCTGGG
>NZ_LIPP01000048.1:0-438 GCF_001418335.1 Streptomyces aurantiacus
CACCTTTTCCCGTCCTTCCTGACGGTCGCGGGTTGACCAAGGAATCGGCGAGGAACTGCGTGGAAACGAGGCGGAGATGGCACGGCACGACGGCGGGCGTGGCTGGTACGGCAAGGTGCTCGGCGCGGCGCTCGGAGTGACGTTGCTCGGCGTCGGTGCCACGTGGGGAACCGCACAGGCCGGTGCCGTGGGCGACTCGTCGCCGAAGGCGAGCGCGTCGGCCGAGCCGGGCAGTGACGTCAAGCGCGTCGAGGAATCCATCGTGCACGCCTCGGACAAGGGAGCGCGCGGCGTCAACATCACCATCGACGACGGCCCCGACCCCGTATGGACCCCTCAAGTGCTCGACGTACTGCGGGAGTACGGCGTGAAGGCCACGTTCTGCATGGTGGGGACGCAGGCGCAGGCCCACCCGGACCTCGTGAAGAAGGTGGTCGC
>NZ_LIPP01000048.1:478-15629 GCF_001418335.1 Streptomyces aurantiacus
CTCTTCCACGACGCGGGCGGCGACCGCGCCGAGACCGTCGAGGCCCTGCGCCGGATCCTCCCTCAGCTCAAGGAGGAGGGCCACACCTTCGGCTTCCCGGTGCGCTGAGCCCCCGCCGCCTCCCCCGTTCCAGTTCCACTTGCAGTTCCCCTTCCACTTGCAGTTCCCGTTCCCGTCCTCGCCTACCCACGCAGCGCGATCACCGTGGTGCCCGAGCCGACCGGGCCGACCCGCAGCACCGTGCCGGTCAGGTCTTCGAACGACGTCGCGTGTACGTTTACGCGTTCGTGGCCGTGCCCGTCCCTGTCTGCGGTGGTCATGGCCGCCCGGTACGCCGCCGGGTCGGCGTCGCCGATCTCCAACTCCACCACCGCGCGGGTGTTGGGCGGCAGGGTCACCTTGAGGGAGTGCGTGCCCTTGGCGCGGCGCAGGGAGACCGAGACCGGGCCGCGCAGGGATGGGACCGTTCCGTCTACCTCGGTCAGCTTCCCGGTTCTCGGCCTGACCCGGAACCCCGCCGCGCCCGCCTCCGTGACCTGGACGCCCAGCACGTGCCGGGCCACGGCGTTGGCGGGGGCGGAGGCCCAGGCGTGGGAGAAGGTCATGTTCGGCTTCAGCGACGGGTCCCACGCCTCCGTGACGATGGTGGCCTTCAAGTCGTCGATCATGTGCAGCCAGGAGTTGGTGGCCCTGGAGGTGAGCAGCGCGAGCGCGGCATCGGCACGGCCGAGCCGGAACAACGCGTCGAGCAGGAACTGCGCCCCGTAGACGCTCACTTTCATGCCGCCCGCGGCGAGGGTGTCGCCGATCCTCGCCAGTACCTCGTCGTCAAGGTCGGTGCTATGGGCGGTGCCGGGATCGGTGCCTACGACGCCGAGCGCGACCGGGAAGGCGGTGGCGTGCTGGGCGCTGTGGGGGGTGCCCGCGCCGTCGCGGAACCGGCCCGCCGAGGTGTCGAGCAGGGTGTCGCGCATGGCGGCGGCGAGGGTGTCGGCCCGTTTCCGCATCAGCGTCGTCTCATCGTTGTCGCCGAGGGCGGCGGCGCACTTGGCGAGGGCGTCGAAGGCCGCGTACTGGAAGGCGTTGACAACGGTGTTGACGCTGGTGAAGACGTAGCCGTCGCGGCTTGTGACGGGCCAGTCGACCAGGTCGCCGAGGTCCTGGCTGGAGTTGCCGGGCGCCTTGTGGACCAGGCCGTCGGAACCCAGGTAGGAGGTGAGGTTCTTGGCGGCGAGCAGGGCGTAGTCCTTGGCGAGCTGCCGGTCGTCGCCGGTCGCGAGATAGTCCTCCCAGGCGGAGATCGCGCACATCAGCCGGTACTCGGTGGGCCAGGTGCCCTGGCGGACCAGGTAGCCGTTGGACCACCGGGCGAGCGCGAACGAGCGCTGCACGCCGTACTCGGAGAGCTGGTTGATCAGCGCGTCGCCCTCGTAGGGGCCGCGCTCCCGGGTCGGGGTGTCCTGGTAGAGGTCGCCGCGGGTGGCCTCGATGGAGTAGCGGCACAGGTCCCAGACCCGGTCGAGATCGGGGTCCGAGCTGCTGAAGGAGGAGTCGGAGTCGTCCCAGTCGAGCCGCCAGGCGCGGCCCTTGACGGTCGCCCGGGACAGGTCGACGGAGGTACGCAGCTCGGCCCAGCGGAAGCCGCGGTAACCCCAGTGCTCGAAGCGCTGGGCGCCGTCGCGCAGGGTCCACACCTCGCGGTAGACGTTGGTGGCCCGCAGCTGGTACTTCACGGTGCCGGCGTCGTCGGCGTCGTCGGCGTCGTCGGCGTCGTCGTCGGTGCCGTCGGTGCCGTCTGCTTCGTCGGCGTCGGCGTCGGCGTCGAGTTCCTCGCCGAGGCGTACCTCCACGGTGTCGCCCGCGTTGCCGTCGACCTCCAGGGCCAGGCCGCCGGCGATCTCCCGGCCGAGGTCCACCAGCCAGCGCCCGTCGGCCACTCGGGTCACCGAGGCAGGGGTGACGTCGTGGAGTCGTACGGGCTCGATGAGCGCGGGGACCAGGCCGTCGATGGCGGAGCGAGGGGCGGGGGTGAGCCAGGCGGCGTCGTCGAAGCCCGGCTCGGTCCAGCCGATCGGCTCGTTGCGCAGATCCCAGTACTCCTGGGGCGCGGTGAAGAAGGTGCTGCCCGCACTGCCCCGGGCCGGGAGCAGACCGGCCTGGCGGCGCGCCTTCCAGTCGCCGCCCGAGCCGATGGTGGCGCGGCTGCCGTCGGTGTAGGTGATCTCCAGCTGGGCCAGGAACTTTCGCTGCGAGGTGCTGTGACACAGCGCGGCCAGGGCGTTGGCCCGGCCGGCGCGCAGCGTGCCGGTGATGTCGAAGGACTGGTACGCGACGCCGGAGCCGGAGCGGACCGAGGCGTAGCCGACCAGGCTGCCGTTGCTCCACACCTTGGCCACGTACTGCCGGGCCGGGCCGGGGGAGGTGGCGGCGACGTGCAGCACGGCGGCGGCGATCTTCTTGCGGGGCGCCAGGTCGTACTCGTGCCGCAGCAGCGCCCAGGTGTCGTCGGCGCCGTAGGAGGAGAGCGAGGAGGCGCCGGCGGGGAAGGTGAGGACGCCGTTCGCGACGGTGCCCGCGGCGAACGTGCCCCGGTCGGAGGCGAAGTCGTCCTGGAGCAGCACGGTGCCGTCGGCGGCGGTGAAGCGGACGCTGTCGTACACCTGCGACTCGGTGCGGCCGTTGCGCAGGCCGATGCCGCCCGAGGTGTAGCGGGTGTGGGTGGTGGTGTCGACGACGGTGCCGTTGACGCTGGTGGTGAAGGTGGCGCCGGTCAGGGTGACGGAGAGGTCGACCCACTCGCCGGTGGCGACCGGGAAGGGCAGGGTCACGTCGCCGAGGACGCTGTACGTGCCGTTCACGCACACGTGCTTGCGCAGCACCGCGGCGGTGCTGTCGGCGCGCAGCTGCCACATGTAGTTGTTGGCGGTGTCGGTGGCCCGGAACCACAGGCCCCCGGCCACCGCGGTGATCTTCAGGCGGGTGGCGAAGGTGCCGTCCGTCATGGTGGGCCCGGCCGGCGCCCAGATGGGCTCGGCCTGCCACTCGTCCTCCACGGCGGTGGCCATCAGCACGGGCTCCGACCACGACGACCGCTTGACTCCCCGGGATTCCTCCCGGGTTTCCCCGCGGGATTCCTCCCGGGTTTTGCCGCGGGATTCCCCCTGGGTTTCCTCCCGGATTTCCTCCCGGTTGTCTCCCCAGCTGCTGACCCGCCACCAGTAGGCGGTACGGGGTTTCAAGGCCGGCCCGCCATAAGCCACCGCTGTGGACTCGGCGGCGGTCACCTTGCCGCTGCTCCAGACCAGTTGGTGCTTGCCGTGGTGCTTCCCGAACCCGTCCGGGGTGGTGGCGACCTCCAGCTGGTAGGCGCGCTGGCGGGTGCCGGGGCCGAAGTCGGGGACCTGCCAGCTGAACCGGGGCCGCTGTCCGGCGGCGGTGCCCAGGCCCTGCGGCAACAGGTCGGTCAGCAGGCCGGTGGGCGCGGGGGGTGCGCCCTTGCCCCCGCTCCCGCCCTTGCCCGGCGCGGCGGCGGACGCCTGGGGTGCGGGTCCAGTGAGCACGACAGCGGCGGACGCGGCGGCCCCCAGCTGCAGGACGGTTCGGCGCGACAGGTGACTGGACATGGGCGGCCTCGGGCTGATGAAAGGTTTCATTCGGGTGGCTCGGAGGCTAGGTGGCGCCCAGAAGGTAGGTCAACGGGTGGGACAAAAGAGCCGGTAGGCAAAATTGAAACGATTTACCCAGCTCGGCCGAACTGAGGCGGTACGGCGACGGGCCGGAGTGGGCCTCGATGGTTGACCTCCTCGTGATCATGTCACCGGCCGGTGACAGCGTTGTTCTGGAACGACGACGCGGGGATCCTTTCGGCTCGCGGCCCCCTCATAGTGATCAAGCAAGCAAGCAACGAGAAGCCGAAACCGCTTCGGCCTCAACCACCGATTACCAGGGGGATTTCATGTTCGGCAACCGTCGCAAGGCCTTCTTCGTCTCCGCAGCTCTCGTGAGCGGCGCCATGCTGATGACCGCATGCCAGGACACGGACACGGACAAGGCCGCGGACACCGACGCCACGCAGAGTTCGTCGTCCGCCACGTCCGCCCCGGCCGACTCGTCCGCCACGTCGACCCCGGTGGACAAGGACGAGGCAAGCGAGGGCGGGGCCGACTCCGGCTCCGACTCCGGCTCCGGCGTCGACACCGGCGACGGCAAGCGGGTGCCGGTCGAGCAGACCTGCGGCGCCAACGACATCTCCTGGAGCACCAAGTCCGAGACGCAGGCCGGTGGATACATCCTGGTCATGGCGAAGGCGAAGTCGGGGATCACCTGCTACCTGCCCGCCGCGCTGCCGACCGTGGCGTTCGGATCCGACGGCACCCAGGCGGGTCCCGCGGAGCAGTCCGTCGGCGAGCAGATCAAGCTGAGTGGGAGCACCACCGCGTACGCCGGGGTGAACCCGAAGAGCAGCAACGAAGACGGCGGCAAGGAACTGGACAGCATCATCGTCGGCGTGGGTGACAACGACCCCAACCCGGTTTCCCTGCCGGTCGACACCATCACGGTCTCGGACCCAATCGTCACCAACTGGCACACCGCCCCCACGGACGCCGTTCCCTTCAGCTGAACAGACCCGCGGCTCGCGATCCACGCCGGAACGGCTCGGTGCAGGCAGCGGCCGGGCCACCACGCAGGTCCGTCGCCGCTGCGCCGCGGTTCAGTCCGGCAACCCCCCCGTAGACAACCGGAGCTTTCCAGGCTGAGAGGTGCGAGTTCGATTCTCGTCACGTCATCCGCTCCACCGGAAACCCCAAGCCGACCGGCTTGGGGTTCATGTTTTTTTCCGCTCCTTCCGTAGAGGTCGTGGGCAGCGGGTCGAGCCGGCAGAGCACGACGCGGGCCCCGATGGCTTGAGCGGTCAGCCGTATCGCCGACCACTCGTGACCTTACGAGGGAAAGCTTACGAGCACCTCCCTTGCCAAGTACAGCTTACGTGCGTAGCCTTACGGTCGTAAGCTTGGGTCGCTCAAGCACATCGTCTCGACGTCCTTACGGAAGGAACCCATCCCATGTACGCCACCCGCCCCCGCCTCGGTACGCACCTCGCAGCGCTCGCGCTCTCACTCGCCGCGGCCGGCAGCGTCCTCACAGCCACCGCCTCGCCCGCCCAGGCCGCTTCCGGTCAGGCCCCTTCCGGTCCGGCCACTTCCAGTCCGGCGCACACCCCCGCGGTCGAGTGCCGCGGGCAGGGCGTGGACCCCGACGCCCGTGTCCGTTACCGGTCCGAGGTCATGATCGACGCACCGCTGAGCACCGTCTTCAAGACCCAGACCGACGTCGAGCAGTGGCCGTCCTGGCAGGACGCGGTCCTCACCAGCGAGCGACTCGACTCCGGCCCCCTGCGTACGGGTTCGTCCTTCACGTGGACCACGCCGGTGCCCGCCACCCCCTCGACGCCCGCCACCACCCTGGAGATCACCTCCACCGTCCAGAACCTCCAGCGCAACCACTGCGTCCGCTGGACCGGGCCCGCCGACGGCGAAGGCATCCACATCGACGAGGGAACCCACGTGTGGACCTTCACCAAGGTCAAGGGCGGCGTCCTCGTCCGTACCGAGGAGACCTGGACCGGCGCCCAGGCCGAGGCCGACGTCCCCGCCTCGACCGAGGCGCTCGGCGCGGGCCTCGAAATCTGGCTGAAGGACCTCAAGGCCACCGCCGAGGCCCGCGCCGCCTGCTGACGCCCGACCCGCCCCTCCTCCACACCCACCGCCGCCCTCCACGTCCCCCTCGTGGAGGGCGGTGGTGGTTCGAGTGTGACGGTGGGTCGAGTGCGACGGTGTTCTCGGCTGATCACGTCGGTGTCGTAGTCGGCGGCGAGCGCCACGCTCACCGCGTCGGCAAGGCTCAGATCGAGCGCGCCGTAGCGGACTCGGACCGACTGGGCAGCGCCCAAGTGGTCCTCCGTGATCTCTGGCACGATGATCCGGCCCCGGCCCATCCAGCGCCGCAGGTCATCGATCGCGCTGAGCGCGGCCTTCCGTCCGAGCCCACGCGTGGCCACGTGATCGAACTCCGCCAGCAGGAGCGGGGACATGACGAGAAGGCCGGCCGACGTGATCGCCTCGTTCGCCGCCTCGTGCTCCGGATGCGTCGAGTCGAGTGCGGCCAGAAGGCCGGACGTGTCCGCGACAACGATGATCACGCGCCAGGCCCTGAGTTCCCGAGGTTCCCGGAGTCCGTCTCGCTGCTGACCGCGTCGGCGACCGCGTCTGTTCGCCCGCTGTCCCCCGGGCGAGCTACGCGCGAGAGACCTCTGCGGGGTGACGATCCGGGGCCGCCGAATCCGTAGCGTTTGCGTTGTCGCCGACGCACTCGGGACGAGGACCTGAAGAGGCCCTCACACCCACCGCGTTCCTGATTCTTACGTCTTCTCTGTCTTCCCCTTGTCTTCTCGGAGGCCCTCATGAACCGCACGCTCAAGACAACCACTGTGGCCGCGACGTTCTGCGCCGTGGCAGGCGCGGGCATCGTCGGCTACGGGGAGGTCACCGCCGAGGCGCAGACTCGGACGCAGGCACAGGCACAGACGCAGACACAGGGACAGATGCAGACGACGTCCGCCACCACCGCGCGGCACGGTCACGGTCACGGCGACTCGTTCTCGGGGACCAAGAAGATCCGTGTCGACGGCTACTCGGTCAACGTCTCCTGCTCAGGCCACTCGGCGGCCCGTAAGCCGGTCGTCGTCCTGATGGCCGGAGCGGGCGACGGGCTGGACTCGGTGGCCGGCCTGCAGAAGACCTTGAGCAAGAAGAACCGGGTCTGCTCCTACGACCGGCTCGGCGAGGGCGAGAGCGACCAGCCGAACGGCATCCAGACCATCAACGACAGCTCCAAGATCCTCACGGGCGTGCTGAACCAGATCACCGGGGACCGCCCGGTCGTGCTGGCCGGCCACTCGATGGGCGGCTACATCGCCGCCCGGTACGCCCCCGACCACCGGGACAAGGTCAAGGGCCTGGTCCTGATGGACGCCACGATCCCGGCCCTGACCGCCGGCATCTCGAAGGCGATTCCCGAGTCGGCCACCGGCCTGGCGGCCGAAATGCGTGCCGGGGCCATCGCGGGGAACGAGGGCCAGAACCCGGAGCAGTTCGTCATCGACGACGTGAAGGTCCGCTCCGCGGGGAGGATCCCGGTGCAGATCATCAAGCACGAGTCCGAGTACTCCCAGGTCCCCGACTACAGGCCCGCCCTGGAGCAGATGTGGTCCGAGGGCCAGCACGAGTGGCTCGGGCTCTCCCGCCGCAGCAGCCTCAGCACCGCCGCGGGAAGCGGCCACTACATCTACCGCGACCGCCCCGACATCGCCGTCAAGGCCATCCAGCGGGTCACCGCGCAGGCCACGGCCCGCTGGTAGTCACCGAGGAATCCCGGCCGGCCCAGCGCGTAGATGCAGAACACGTAGAACATGTAGAGCATGAAGGACCAGGTCACTCGGCCTGGTCCTTCGTGCTGTGCGGGCTGCCGGGAGCGGTTGCCTGCGGGGACGGCACCTTCGTCCGCTCATCTGCGTTCGTTCGCTTGCGTTCACCTCAAGTTCAGTCTCCGTACTAACGGAGTTCCGAGACATCCCTCATTGGGCTTTCATCTCTTACTTGTTTCTTACATGGATGAGATTGATCGCCGATCGTCTGAAGGGAAGTCATGACTGGCTGGTTGAAGCGTCGCGGCCATGAAGCGCCCGTGCGGGCCGGGAGGCCGCCGCAACCCCCGCAACCGCAGTTCGCGGGCGAAGAGGCCCTCCGCGTAGCCAGCAGACTCCACGCCTTCAACCGGTACGAGCTCAAATACCTGGTGCCGGTGGAGCAGGCGGCGCTGATCCGGGACGAACTGGGCGAGCGCATGGACCGCGACCCGCACAGCCCCGTGGGCGGTTACGGCGTATGGAGCCTGTATTACGACACTCCTCAACTCCGCTTCTACTGGGAGAAGATCGAGGGGCTGAAGTTCCGCCGCAAGCTGCGCATCCGCCACTACGGAGACCTGGACGGCATCACCGAGGACTCCTCGGTCTGCGTGGAGATCAAGCAGCGGGTCAACCGGGTCACCCAGAAGCGCCGCATCACCCTGCCGTACGCCACGGCCCGGAAGCTGTGCGACGAGCGGGAGTTGATCGAGCACTCCGCGAAGGAGAACTCCTTCGTCAACGAGGTTCTCGAACTCGTGGTCAGGCTCAACCTCCAGCCCACCGCCATCACCGGCTACCAGCGTGAGGCCCTGGTCGGGCGCGACCAGGACACGGGACTGCGGGTCACATTCGACCGCCGTATCCGCGGCCGCGACCGCGACTTCCACCTCGGCACGCCGGACGCCGAGAACCGGTTCATCATCCCGCCGCGCATGTCGGTGATGGAGGTCAAGGTCAACGAGCGCACCCCGTACTGGATCACCGACCTGGCGGCCAGGCGCAACCTGAGCCTCGTA
The DNA here is from genome assembly GCF_001418335.1 of Streptomyces aurantiacus. Classification (GTDB taxonomy): domain Bacteria; phylum Actinomycetota; class Actinomycetes; order Streptomycetales; family Streptomycetaceae; genus Streptomyces; species Streptomyces aurantiacus. The sequence continues at coordinate 8,963 of NZ_LIPP01000048.1, forward strand.
CGCGTCTCGAAGTACGTCCAGAGCATCGAGGCGTTCGGGCTCGCCCCCAGGTCCGTCTTCCACATACGGGAGGACGACATCCGCGTACGGGAAACCGGCCTCCCGCCGGCGCCCGGCAGCAGCAACAACCTCGCCATTCCCGCGCCCGCATACCCCACACCGTCCCCCACGCCCGCATCCCCCACGATGCACCGCCCCACGGAGGCATCCCGCTCGTGAATCTCGACCTGCAAGACCTCAGCGGTACGTTCAGCGTCACCGACATCGTCCTCGCCATGACGCTGTCCTTCGTGCTCTCCACGATGATCGGTTACGTCTACCGGGCCACGCACAAGAACGTCTCCTACAGCCAGTCCTACGTGCAGACGCTGGTCATCGTCGGCATGATCGTCGCTCTGATCATGCTGGTCGTCGGTTCCAACCTGGCCCGCGCCTTCTCCCTCGTCGGAGCCCTGTCGGTGGTTCGCTTCCGCAACGCGGTCAAGGAGACCAGGGACGTCGGCTTCATCTTCCTGGCCATGGCCGTCGGCATGGCGTGCGGTGCCCGCTTCTACACGCTCGCCGCGGTCGGCGGCACCGTGATCGCCCTGATCATCCTGGCCATGAGCAAGTTCGACTGGTTCGCGCTCAACGTCCAGCGCCAGGTCGTCAAGGTCCAGGTCCCCACGGGCGAGGACCACACCCACGCGATCCAGGACGTCCTGCTGCGTCACACCGACGAGTTCGAGCTGGTGAGCACGGAGTCGATCCGCGGCGGCACGCTGACCGAGGTGTTCTACACGGTCCGCATCAAGAAGGGCCACGAGCCCGGTGAACTGGTCGCGGCTCTCCAGGAGATCGCCATGGGGCAGCGCGTGACCGTGCTGACCGGTTACGACCAGACGGACCTCTGATGACCGCCCCCCGCAAGCGGTTTGCGCACCGCGTCCCGTTGCGGCTGCGCCACCACTGGAAGCCGGCCGGGTGCCTCGCCGCGGGGCTGTCGGTCCTGCTGATCTTCTTCGGGGACGTACGCGTCACCCCCTTCGTCACCAGTGCATCCACGGCGGACGGGGACGAGATCACGGACGACGTCGCGGGGTCGGTCGACCTGTTCGACGACTCACGGACGCATTCGATCCAACTCGACTACAGCGAGACCGACTTCGACGACCTGATGTCGAAGTACCAGGACGACGGCGAGAAGGAGTACATCAAGGCCGACCTCACCATCGACGGCGTGTACCTGAACGACGTCGGCATCCGCCTCAAGGGCAACTCCACGCTCCAAAGCCTGCGCGGCGGCGGCATGGGAGGAGGCAGGGGCGCCGGTCAGGGCGGCGGCGGCACGGAAGGTGCGGGCGGCGGCGGAGGAGGCGGCATGACTCAGTTCGACCTCTCCGCCTCCAAGCCCGAGGAACTCCCCTGGCTCATCAGCATCGACGAGTACGTCGAGGGCCGCGCCTACGAGGGCCACCGCGAGCTCTCGCTGCGCCCCGGCGCCGACGACTCCCTGCCCCTGAACGAGGCCCTGTCGCTGTCCCTGATGAAGAAGTCCGGCCAGACGGCCGAGAAATTCGCCTTCACCGCGGTGCGGGTCAACAACCGTCCGGTCGCGACCCGGCTCATGGTCGAGAACCCGAGCAAGGACTACGTCGACTCAGAACTCGGCACCACGGGTGTGGCGTACAAGGCGCGGGCGGGCAGCAGCTTCGACTACGTGGGAGACGACCCCACCGACTACGAGGAGTCCTTCAAGCAGCTCAATCTCAAGGGCAGCCAGGACCTCTCGCCGGTGATGAGACTCCTGAAGTGGGTCAACCAGGCATCGGACAAGGAGTTCGCCGAGAACCTCGACAAGTACGTCGACGTGGACTCCTTCTCGGAGTACGTGGCGACGCAGAACCTGATCCTGAACTTCGACGACATGGCAGGACCGGGCAAGAACTACGTGCTCTGGTACGACCTCGGCACCAAGAAGTTCTCCGTCCTCGGCTGGGACTTCAACCTGACCTTCAGCGGCACCGCCAGTACCGGCCCCGACGACAGTACGAGCATGGGTGGAGGGGGCGGCGGAGGCGGAGGCGGCATGACGGAGGGTGGCACTGCGCCCTCGGGCGCACCGGCAGGCATGCCGTCCGGGGCACCGTCCGGACTGCCCGAGGCTCCGGCGAACGGCCAACAGGACGACCAGCAAGGCGACCAGCAGGGCGATCAGCAGGGCGAGGACACCGGGGATGCCGGCGGCCCCGGCGGCGGAGGTGGCGGAGGTGGCGGAGGCATGGGCGGCAACCTCCTCAAGGAGCGGTTCCTGGAGACGGCTGCCTTCGACGACGCGTACCACGCGGCCTACAAGAAGCTCTACCAGGAGTTCTACGCCTCGGGGTACGCACTCGACACTCTTACCTCCCTCACCACGCAGGCGAAGAAGGCGGGCGCCGACGCGTCCGGAGTGTCCACCACCGCCAAGTCCCTGAGCAGCACGGTCACTTCACGAACGAAGAGCCTCGCGAAGAACAAGGTGATCACGGACTGACGGCAGGCCCGTGGCCTCAACACCTTCCAGAGGGCCGATCCCCGCCGGGGTCGGCCCTCTGTGTGTCTGTGGGCGGTCGTATCGTGACCGGACACCGGATGTTTCAGGCGATCGGGCTCGAATCCCTCATGTATATTGCGTATGCAATGCACGTGAGTATGCACATGGCGCGAATTACACTCGGCCCAAAGTTCTTCTTTCGCATTACCGGCTTTCGTCTGCTGGAGGTCGACATATTGGCGCGCGGGCAAGGCCGAGCGAGTGGGACTGTCCGACCCCGGCGCCCTTGCGTGACGAAACCATACAGCGCCCACCCTGCCGGGGTGAGAGGTATGACAGGAGAAGTTGATCTCAGAGCTGCTCGGCTCCGAATGACCGGGCAGTAACTTCCGCCCGGAGCTCAATCAGCAGAGCCTCGGCGCGTGCTTCCTCGACGGGTGCCCCTATGCGCCTGCTCAACGTCAGACCCTCCTCCGCGTGAGCCACAGCCTGAGCCGCGTGTCCCATGTCTCGCTCGGCCAGGGCCAGGTCGAAAAGAATGTCCGATTCCTCCCCGACCGCATGGATGGCGCGTATCAGCTCAAGTGCGGCCATGTGCTGCTGCAGAGCCTCCTCCGTGCGGCCGGCCGCACGGTACGCCCTGCCGATTCGCGTGAGCGCGATGGCCTCCCCGCGACGGTCCCCGACGCCTATCAGCACCGGCAGTACGGCGGCGTACAAGTCAAGGGCTTCTTCCGTCCTGCCGAGTTCATCCATGACGGATGCCATATTCATCTGAAGCGTGGCCTTGTCTCTCGGATTTCCCATCCGATCGGACACGACCATCGCCTGCCGGTAGGCAGTTTCGGCAGCCTCTGGACGGCCGGTCCTCTTGTAGAGTTCCGCCTTGTTATTAAGTGCGCTATATCGCCCCCGCTCATCTCCTATTGCCGTGAAATCGGCGAGAGCGGAGGTGAAACAAGCCAATGCTTCTTCGTTCTCCGCCAGGTGGAGGTGAGTTATCCCGAGCAAGTTCCTACATCGCGCCGTCCTGAGCACGTCATCTGTTTGCATGAGGAAACTAAGGGAGTCTTTCTGAAGCGATCTGGCCAGTGTGTACTGACCTGTGTGCCACATGGAGATCGAGATCTGGTGTATGCACTCGCTCTCCAACTGGCGGCCATCCAGCGATCTGGCGATGTCAAGTGCCGCACGCGCGGCCGAGATCGCCTCGTCGTAGCGGGAGCCATGGGTGTACACCACGCAGAGGTCGAGCAGGGCTCGCGCCCTGGCCACGCTGTCACCAGCGACGCTCCAATGGGCTGCGGCGCGCCGCAGCAACGGCTCAGCCGCGGCGAGGTGCCCCTCCATGTCCAGAAAGCCCGCCAACACATGGACCGAAACGGCAAGTTGCTGTTCTGTGCCATGGTTTACGAACCACTCCAGAGTGTTCAGGAGATTGGCCGACTCGGCAATCAGCCACTGTTCTGCCGCCTGTGCGTCAACGATCTCCGGGCTCAGCGGAGCGGCAAGCGCGGTGTCCGGATCGCCGGCATCAAGATCCGTACGTGAGCGATACGGATAGGCCAGCCGGTCCGCCCGGTCCGCCGTATGGACGTAGTGATCCACCAGCCGTCGTGCGGCCCGTCGGACATCGTCCTCGGAATCGGTGTCCCCGGCGTCGAGCAGCGCTCGCGCGTAGTCGCGGAGCAGATCATGCATGGTGAAACGATGCGGAACGGGCTCGAACACGAGGTAATGAGCCAGTAGTTCCTCAAGTACGTGTTCGGTCGTTTCCAGTGAGAATCCTGTGAGCGCGGCAATCGCCCGAGGAGTGAACTCCACCCCCACATGCAGTGCCGTACGGCGGAAAACCAGCTGCTGCTCGGCGTTCAGCGCGTCGTAGGAGACTGCGAAGACGTTGGTCAACTTTCTTTCGAGATCGTGTAGTTGGGCCAGATGGCCACCATCGCCGCCCAGCTGGCGCAGCAGATCGGAAGTGGTCCACGAGGGACGGGCGAGCAACCGGCTCGCGGCAATCTCGACGGCCAGCGGGAGGTATCCGCAGATCTGGACGATCTTCGCCACGTCCGACGGGTCGGTGTCGCGCTCTCTCCCCAGTCGCTGCGCGAACAGAGCCGCCGCGTCCTCGGGCGGCAGCACGTTCAGAGAGACCGGCCGTACCCCGGGCAGACCGGGCAGCCGACGGCGGCTGGTCACGACGACCGCTGTCGGGGAGGCGCCGGGAAGCAGAGGACGGATCTGGGCGGAGGAGGTCGCGTCGTCGAGGATCACCAGCATCCGGCGGTCACGCGCGACAGAGCGCCACAGGGCGACCAGCTCGTCCAGCTCGCGCGGTAGTTCTTTTGTCGTCATGCCGAGCAGCCGAAGCAGTTCGGTGAGTGCCCGCGCCGGTGTCGGCGGTGTCCGGTCGGCGGAAAGCCCGCCCAGGTGGCCCAGGTGAAGGAAGACCCGACCGTCCGGGAAGCGGTCCCTCAACCGATGGGCCAGATGGACAGCCAGGGCCGTTTTTCCGGAACCTCCCATTCCATGGATCGCCTCGACAGTGACGACGTCCGCGGCTTCCTGCCCTTCGCTGAGCGCTGCGGTGAGCCCCCGCAGTTCATCGCGCCGTCCGGCCCACGGAACGTCGCGCGGCAGATTATCCGGTATCCATCGTGATGGCCGCGGGGTGGTCTTCTCGTCGGAGCCGGCTCCGGAGCTGATGCCTGATCCCGGTCTCGATCCCGGTCTCGATCCCGACCCGGCTCCGGCTCCGGCTCCGGATCCGGGGAGCAGAGCCTCCGCAGGGGTCCCCGTTAGAATTCCCTGATGAACTCGGTGCAGCCTGCGGCCGGCGTCGAGACCGATGTCACGAACGACCCGCTGCCGCGTCCGCTGGAGCAGTCTGGTCGCCTCGGCCGTCCTGTTGCTGCCGTGCAGGGCGATGGCCAGTCGTTCGGCAAGGGCCTCGTCCACAGGATGCGCCTCGACCAACGGCAGGAGCACGAGAACGGCGTCGCGGAATCTTCCACCGCCGAGGAGGATCTCGGCTCTCGTCGTCGCGGCCGCGAGGCCGGTCTCACCGATGGCGGCGCGCAGTTGCTCGGCCCAGGCTCCAGTGATCCCGGTGAGCGGTTCACCGCGCCAGAGACCGTCCGCCCGGTCGAGCAGGCGCAGGGCGGTTTTCTCGTCCCCGCTGTCCCTGAGGGAACGGGCCCGCTCGACACAGCTCGTATAGCGGCGCAGGTCGACCCGGTCCGGGTCGACCTCAAGGGAGTACGAGTTCGTGTGACTGACGAGCGCGGGTGCGTCGGCCCCGGCGATCCGCAGGGAGCCCCGGATCCTTGAGATGTGGGCGTGCAGCGCTTCCCGAGCCTTGCCGGGCGGATGCTCGTCCCAGATGCGGTGGATCAGAGTGTCCACGCTCACCGTACGACCCGCGTCCCAGGCGAGGGCGGCGAGCGCCATCCGCGTTTTTGTGGATCCGAGATCGCTACGGCGGCCCGCTGCCCGAATCTCCACCGATCCCGAAAGCCTGATCTCGAACTCCACCAGCGTCCTCCCGCCGGTAGGACCTGTGATTGCCGAGCATTCGAGAGTGTCACGCCCCTGTCTCGATCGACCAGAAGAAGACGGTATGAGTTCAAGATTGACCGATAAATAACCGCATTGGTTCGCATCCTGTCCAGAGCGGGGAGTGACTCCCGGGAACCGAAAGGAGTTGCTTACGTGCGTGCTTTCCCCTCGGACGGATCAGAGGCGTTGCTGTCGGCCATGGCCGCCTGTGACGCCGACCCGGATTCCTCCGCATGGCGCGATCTGGCCCGAGTGGTGGACATCGCGGCCCGCGCGGACCCGGCCGTGACCCGGCTCTGGCCCCCGTACACCACGGGGGGACAGTCGGCCGACGCAGCGGTCCGACGTGAACTGGCCGAGAAACTGAGCGCGTTGGCCTCGCGCGACACGGCCACACGGCAGGCATTGACCGAGTGGTTGCACCACCACCCCTGCCCCGCAACCACACCGCCACCCGTACGGCCATCCGTACCACCACCCGCGGCGACGACCAACGTCATCCGTGGCGGTTCCGTACTCCATGGTCCCAGCGTGCAGGCCCGGGACATCCACGGGGACATCCACTTCCACCCGCCCGCCTCCACGCCCCCACCC
>NZ_LIPP01000480.1 GCF_001418335.1 Streptomyces aurantiacus
GGGGACGGCGGGGACGGCGGGCAATGGCGGATGCTGCGCGGCGACGAGGTCGGCGCGCTCCTCGCGGCACACCTCGTCCGCCGGGGCGCGCGCGGCACCTTCGCGGAGTCGATCGTCTCGTCCTCCCTCCTCGGCCGCATCGCCGAGAAGGCGGGCCTGCCGTACGAGGAGACCCTGACGGGCTTCAAGTGGATCGCCAGGGTGGCGGATCTGCGGTACGGCTACGAGGAGGCACTGGGCTACTGCGTCGACCCCGATGGCGTACGGGACAAGGACGGCATCACGGCGGCCCTCCTGATCACGGAGCTGGCCTCGGAGCTCAAGGCGGAGAACCGTACGCTCCTCGACCTCCTGGACGACCTCGCCGTCGAACACGGCCTGCACGCCACGGACCAGCTCTCGGTCCGGGTGGACGACCTCTCCCTGATCACGAACGCGATGCGCCGACTGCGCGAGCAGCCCCCCACACACCTGGCGGGCCTGTCCGTCACCCAGGCCGAGGACCTCGCCCTGGGTACGGACCGGCTGCCGCCCACGGACGGCCTGCGCTACACGCTGGACGGCGCCCGTGTCGTCGTCCGCCCCAGCGGTACGGAGCCGAAGCTGAAGTGCTACCTGGAGGTCGTGGTGCCGGTGGGCACCCACGACGGCCTGCCGGCGGCGCGCGCGAAGGCGACGGAGCTGTTGTCGGCGATCAAGCGGGACCTGTCGACGGCCGCGGGCATCTGAACGACCGCCGGAACAACGACACCCATGGGAGCAGCGCCCGCGGCCCTACGGCCGGCCGTCGCCCACGACCTCCATACTCCCCTCAGCCCCACACCACCAGCACCGTCGCCCACACCAGCGCGAGCACCAGGGCCAACGGCCACAGCGCACGGCCCCGTTCGGGTGCGGTGCTCTCGCCGGTGGGCCGCAGCGCCGGGTCCCTGCGCATGGCCGACAGCTCCGCCGCCAGCGCGTCGTACGGATGGACCAGGCCCCGCCGTCGCTCGAACCACGCCCAGCGCGGCGCCGCGACCGACCAGTCGTCGTCCCGCCAGCGGAGCTTCAGCTCGAAGGACCGGCGGCGTACGGAGCGGATGTCGTCCCAGGGAACGTGCCGGGGGCCGCGCAGCCCCGTGACCCACAGGCCGGAACGGTCCGCCGTGATGCGCCAGGCGAGTTTCACCGGGACGCGGACGGCGCCGTAGATGCCGAGCGCGACGACCAGGCCCAGCTTCCAGGAGGGCAGTCCGGCGTCGGTGAACCCGGCCCAGGTGAGCCAGCCGCCCCACTGCACCAGCAGCACGGCGGCCACCCAGTCCAGCCAGCCCGCACGCCAGCGGCGTACCGGGGCGGGGGTACGGTCCACGACCGACTCCCTTGCCTGTTCGGCCAGTTGGCGGTGCTGCTCCTCGCGGGCCTTCTCCCGGGCGCCGCGCCGCACACCGGCGCTCGGCGACAACGGCCGGACCGGCCCCGCCGACCACTCCGTCAGCGGCGGCTGGTCCGGGTCCTCGTCGGCGCTGAGGACCACGACCTCGGCCCCGTCGAAGGGGGCGCCGAAGAGGACTGCCTCTCGGAGCGGCCCCGCGGTGTCGTCGTCCACCGCGTCGAGAAGCCGCTCCAACTCCGCCACCTCTTCCGCGGCGTCGGCGCCTGGATCGGCCCCGTCCACGCCCTCGGCTCCGTCTTCGTCCTCGGCCTCCCCGTCGTGCGACGTCAGGTCCACCGTGAACAGGGGCCGCGACGCCGCGAAGTCGTCCGCCGCGTACACCTCCGTGGTGCCCTGCGCGTCGTCGCGTACGAGGACACGCAGTACGGGTACGGGGGCGCGGCGCAGCTCGGCGGCCCGGTGGCGGCCGAGTTGCGCGGAGGTCAGGGCGGTCACGCCGAGCCCGGCCAGGTAGAAGGCCATGACCCAGGAGCCGCGCCGGTCGCCGGCCGAGTCCCACAGTCCCGCGGTGGCGCCGGCGAGTGCGCAGAGCCCGAGCACCACGAGGCCGAGCGCGAGCAGGAAGCGGCCCCGCCGCGCCGGAACGGCCGCGTCCGGGACCCGTGTTCTGCCGTCCCCGGCGGCCTCCAGCGCCCGCTCCAGCTGGGCGCCGCGGGCCCGCAGGCGTACGGCGACGGCGGCCCAGGAGGCCACCACGACCAGCGCCCCGACGGCCGTCGACGCCCAGGGCTGCGACGGCGCCTGCACGGCGAGCGCGAGGAGCAGCGCGGGCGCGCCGGCCCAGACCAGTTCAGGGCGGGCGAGTACCCACAGGGCGTACACGGCGAAGCCCGCGGCGACGAAGGGCCACAGCCCGCCGAGCATCGCGGCCCAGGCGCCCACGCAGAGCGCGAGGGTGGCCACGGCGCCGGCGATCGACCTGCGCACCCGCAGGAACGTCCAGCGCGGTGGCAGCGCGGCCGACCAGCCCGCGGCCCGGCCGGCCGTCCAGTCCCGGCAGTCGTCGGGTATCGCGGCCGCGGGCAGTCGCAGCGGCTCGTCGTACGACACATGCACTCCTGGATCGCGTGGGAACGCCGGTGCCGACACCGGCGCGGGCACCGGTGGTGACAGTAGCGACCGGTACGCCCCGCCCAGGCCGACGGACGTCCCGGCCCCCGGTGGACAGGTGCCACCCACTCGTACGGCCGAGCGTGCTCATCTCCTCAAGAGGGACGCGTCCAGCCCACCGGATCCACCGGGTCCCACGGGTCCCTTCGGCCGGGGCGTCGTCGTCTCAGCCCACCGCCAGCAGGATCGCCAGCAGCACCGCCCCGGCCGCCGCGGGCGCCGCGACCTCGTAGGCCCACCGCACCGACACCTCGCCCTGGGCCCGCGGGTCCTTGCCGCGGGCCTCCAGCAGTTCGCGCAGCTCGTCCATGATCTGGTCGCCCTGGGCGCGTACGGGTCCGTCGGCCACCGGCGCAGGCTGGGGTGACTGGGGGGACCGCCCGCGCCGGGCGCCCGGCGTGTCCCCGCGCGCCTCCTTGCGGGCCGCCCGCTTGCGGCCCCGCAGGGAGACCGGCACGGCCCACACCTGGTACTTGCCGCCGGCCGTGTCGAGCACCTCGTTCGAGTAGCCGGACCTGAACGCCTCGACCGTCCCCCAGGGCAGTGTGATCACCCGGAAGGGGTTACGGACACGCAGCCGTTGTTCGTTCGCGTACACCGCCGGGCGCAGGGTGAAGGCGGTGACCAGCGGGACCAGCAGGAGCAGCGTGGCCAGTGCCAGCCACGGGGTGCGGCCCCCGCCCGTGACCAGCGCGTCGATGCCGAGCCAGCCCATGATCGCGAGCAGCAGCACACCGCCCGCGATACCGGAGGGCGACCGGTAGACCCGGTCCTTGAACTGGGGTTCCGGGGTGTCCGGTGATTCCGGGGTGGGTGGCTGGGGGTCCGGGGTCGTCATGGGTCCGATTCTGCCTGGTCGCTCCGCGGGGTTCCCTGCGGGGCTTCGGCTGGTTTGTAAGGTGCGGGCCCTTGGGGGTTGAGCGCGCAGTTCCCCGCGCGCCCCTGCGGGGCTTTCCGCCGGTTTGTTGGCTGCGGGTGGGTTGTGGCTGGTCGCGCAGT
>NZ_LIPP01000481.1 GCF_001418335.1 Streptomyces aurantiacus
CCTCGCCCCCCGACCCGGTGGCCGCCCTGCTGACCGCCGCCGAGCAGCTCGGCTCGGCCGCGCGCACCTGCGACCTCGCCGTGCAACACGCCCGGACCCGTGAGCAGTTCGGGCAGCCGATCGGGGCCTTCCAGGCGGTGAAACACCTGTGCTCGGAGATGCTCGTGCGCGTGGAAGTGGCCCGCGCGGCGGTGTACGCGGCGGCCGTCACGGCTGATCCGCTCGACATCGCGGCGGCCCGGCTGCTGGCGGACGAGGCGGCGCAGCTGGGGGCCCGCGACTGCCTCCAGGTGCACGGCGGAATGGGTTTCACCTGGGAGTCCGACGTGCACCTGCACCTCAAACGGGCCTGGTCGCGGGCCCGTCGTGGGCAGGGTGCCGCGCAGGCCGAGGAAGCCCTCGCGGAGGATCTGGCGGCGTCGGCCCCGGGCCCGGCGGTGCGGCCCGGGACGTGAATCCACCGCGCCGACCCGTGCCGACCTCTGCTGACTACTGCCGATTGCCGCCGATCGTGGCACGGCAGGGCAGGCCCGAGGGGGTGGAGGGGACGGATGGGGACGGATATCTGGAAACGTGGCATGACGGAATTACCGAGCGTTGATATCGGGTTGTGTCCTACGCGTGACTCGTCACGGCCTGGAGTCGGCTGACCGCTCCGGTACCTTGTGTGGGATGCGAGTGGTTCTGAGGCCGGACCAGCACGGTGTTGCCCCCGAGGCAGCCCCGGATCCGGCGATGCGTGCCGCGCGCGGGGCAGGGAGCAGGACCGTTCCTGCCTGTTCGAGTCCCCGGGGCGGGCGTCGCACAGTATGCCGCACGCGTACTCCTTCGCGCTGGAATATGCCCGAAGCGCTTGTTCGGGTGACTGTACGTCAACCATGCTGTCTCCTGAGGGCGTCACGTTCCGTGATCCCTTCTTTGACCACGATCGTGGCCCTTGAGAGGCGCGAGGCGATGTGTCCGCCGGTTCGGATGGTGTGAGCGGTGCAGGTGCTTCAAGTGCAGCTGGAGATCCGGCCCGACCCCACGGAGGTGGGGAGAGCCCGGAGGTGGGCCCGTTCGCGGCTCGCGGGGTCCGGGATAGAGGCCGATGAGCCGCTGTCCGAGACCCTGATCCTGCTCGTCTCGGAGCTGGTCACCAACGCCGTGGTGCACACCGGCCGTCCCGCCGTCCTGCGGCTGTCGATGCCGGACGCGGCGCCCGAACCGCCGGTCGGTGAATCGTCGGTCGGCGAACCGTCGGTCGGCGAACGGGCAGTGGGTGATCCGTCGGTGGGTGAGCCGGTGGTCGGTGAGCGGGCCGTCGGTGGGCGGTCCGTCGGTGGGCGGGCCGGTGACGAGGCCGTCGCGACCGTCCGGCTGGAGGTGCTCGACACCAGTACCCGGGCGCCGCGCCCGCGCTGCGCGGACGGCGACGAGACCAACGGCCGCGGCCTCGCCCTCGTCGACTGCCTCGCCGACCGGTGGGGCTGGAGTCCCGAAGGCGCGGGCAAGCGCATCTGGTGCGAGGTGGACCGGTGTTCGTCGGCGGCCGTGGTCGACGAGACCTGTGACGCGGCCCCGGCGGCGTACGGGGATCTGACGTACGAGGCCGTGTAACGGGCGGGAGCGGGCCGGACGACGCGGGGGAGCGGGCGCGGGGGCGCGCCCGCCGGCGCACGGGTGGCATGGGCGGCAATGGGTGGCAACGGGTGGCACGGATGGCGTGGAGTCGGCGGTCCGGGCGTGCGGTGCCGGCGGGTGCGCCGGGCAGTGCTTCCTTCCGTAAGGGTCACAAAGGGTGCGTAAGTGGCGAATTGAGGTGTGCATCCCTGACCAGGCGTTGACGTGGTGTGTCCGTTTCGTCACGCTCGTGTTCAGTGATTCGTCGTGAGGGGACGTCGAAGACCTCGGTGGTGGGGGTCCTCGGCGAGCGCGGATCGCGATTCGGCGTCGGCTCCTGCGGGGCCAGGAGCAGGGCAGGCGCGCCGGAGAGGCGGGTGGCGGCGCGCGGTGCCGCGCTCGGGTACGAGGCGGGGCGGCCTCGCGTTCGGGCACGGCCGAGATGGGGGAGACGCGCCGCCAGCCGACCCTCGGCCATCCGTCACCGGGTTCCGTACCGGCTCCCGGTGACCTTCAGAAGATCGCGACCGGCGCCACGGGGGTTCCCGTGCCGCCGGTGAAGGGTTCGGGCATCGCCGACAGCAGGAACGCATGGCGGCCGAGTTCTCCACAGGCTGTGGACAACTTTTCGAGATTCCAGTTCTGGCCCTGGAGCATGCCCATCTCGACCAGGTCGAGGGCGTGGACGGGCAGCCACAGATCCTCTATTTCGGGAGGAAATATCTCAAAGGTCAGGGTGTCGTTCGCGACCGCCGCGACATCGCGGGCGTGGAACCACTCCGGAGTGCGCACGGACAGACCCGGGGAGGGGAAGGTGTACGCCTGCTTGTCGCCCGTGAGGCAGAGCTGCATCTGACCGGTGCGTACGAGGACGATGTCGCCCGGACCCACCTTCGTCCCGCTCAGTTCCTCGGCCGCGTCGAGGTCCTCCGGGGTCACCGCGTGTCCGGAGTCGAGACGCTCCCTGCCGAGCGCGCGGGCCACGTCCAGCAGGACGCCGCGCGAGACGATGTGCCCGGGCTTGTCGATGCCGCCGAACCCGGCGCCTCCGTGCGCCGTGACGGTGTCGGCCGGGCGGCCGTTGTAGAGCCTGCCCGAGTGTGAGACATGGCTGAGCGCGTCCCAGTGGGTGGCCGCCTGGAGCCCCATCGTCACGGCGTCGTCGCTGCACGCGACCGTGCCCGGACCGAACAGCTCCTGGTTGATCTGCACCATCGTGTGCAGCGGATTGACCCGGCCCGGGACCATCCCCGTCTGCACGCCGTCCTGCTGGAGGGGGAGTGCGAGTGGTACGCGCCGGCCGGTACGGACCTCCGCGGCGGCCTCGCGCACGACCTCGTCGGTGATCAGGTTCAGGGTGCCGATCTCGTCGTCGGCACCCCAGCGCCCCCAGTTGTTCACGCGCTTGGCGAGCTCGTGGAACTCGGCCGGCAGTGACATGAGTCCTCCGTGGTCCTGCGTGGTCCGCCGTGAGTTATTAGCGGCCCGGGGCTTGTCTCCAGGTATCTGACGGGTCGTAGAATCTGCGTCGAAGCCAAATCTAACGGACCGTCAGAAACTGCGGGAAGGGGTCGGGGCGTGGGGAACTTCTTGACAGGCAAGGTCATAGCCGTGACCGGGGCGGGCCGGGGCATCGGACGCGCGGTGGCGCTGGCCGCCGCGGCCGAGGGCGCACGGGTCGTCGTCAACGACCACGGGGTGTCCATCGAGGGCTCGGAGCCGACCAGTTCGGTGGCCGACGCCGTGGTCAAGGAGATCGAGGCGGCCGGCGGGGACGCGGTCGCGGTGGCCGACGACGTCTCCACCATGGCGGGCGGCCGGCGGATCGTCGACACGGCCCTGGAGGCGTACGGGCGGCTCGACGGCGTGGTCTGCGTGGCCGGCATCCTGCGCGAACGGATGCTCTTCAACATGTCCGAGGACGAGTGGGACCCGGTGCTCGCCACGCATCTCAAGGGCACGTTCACGGTGTTCCGCGCCGCCTCGGCCGTGATGCGCGAACAGCGGTGCGGCACGCTGATCGGCTTCACCAGCGGCAATCACCAGGGGTCCGTCTCGCAGGCCAACTACAGCGCCGCGAAGGGCGGCATCATCTCGCTCGTCCGGAGCGCCGCGCTCGGGCTCCACAAGTACGGGGTTACGGCGAACGCGGTCGCGCCGGTCGCCCGTACGCGGATGTCGGCGAACGTGCCGATGGAGCTGAAGGAGATCGGCGAGCCCGAGGACGTGGCCGCGTTCGTCGTCTACCTGCTGTCCGAGCGGGCCCGCGAGGAGGGGATCACCGGGCAGGTCTACACGGTGGCGGGGCCGAAGATCGCGGTCTGGGCGCAACCGAGGGAACTCCGTTCCGGGTATGCGGAAGGGGGCTGGACGCCCGAGCGGATCGCGGACTTTCTGCCGGGGTCGGTCGGGATGGACCCCATGCCGTTGCTGGCGCAGGTGGAGGAGATGGCTCGCGCTGCGCGCGTTGCGAAGGGGGCGCCGTAGGGGTTGGGGGGTCGTGGGT
>NZ_LIPP01000482.1 GCF_001418335.1 Streptomyces aurantiacus
GGGGTGGGTCGGGCCTGCTCCGACGGTACGCGTGGGTCCGACGCCGGCGAACCCCAGCGGACCCGGCGGTCCGGATCGCCGCCGAAGCCGGACTGCCGGGAACGGTCGGCGCCCCACGCGGTGGCCGGCTCGGGGCGGGTGCCGTGCTGCGCCTCGGCGGGCGAGGGTCCCGCGGCGGGTGGGTCCTCGTCGAAGAAGTGCGGGCCCGTCTCCTCCGTGGACAGGGGCGTGGCCGCGGGCCCGGCTGCGGGCGCGGGTGCGGAACGCGCGTCCGTGGGTTGCGCGTCCGTGGGCGAGGCGATCGGCTCGCCGCCGGCCGGCGCCGGCCTGCTGGTGCCCGGCACCCATGAGGCACCGTTCCAGTACCGGACATATCCAGGAATGGACGGGTCCGGGTAGTACCCCTCGCGGGGCCTGTCGTCGCCGGGTGCCGGGGTTGGGGCGCTCATGTCCGTCGTCCCGTATCTGCTCGGGGGTCGTGTTGAGCGTCCACATCTATCAGACGGGGGCAACCGCCACTGCCGCTCCCGGTGTACCTACCCCCTTCGAGCAAGGTTCCCCCACCTTTTCCGGCCCCGCGGGATATACGTGTGACGGACCGAGAAGCCCGCCGAGAAACTTCTCCGAACCCGCGTAATGCTTCGGACTTCGCGGCCTCTCCAGTAGTACGGGCCCGCCCACAGGGCCCCGGACACGAGAGGAACCGCACGACATGTACACCGTGGTGGAACGCGAACTCGAACTCAAACTGGTCCTGTCCCCCGAACGCAGCATCCCCGTCCCCGCCCTGCTGAGCTACCGCTCCGACGACCCGTACGCCGTCCACGTCACCTTCCACATCGGCACCGAGCACCCCGTGAGCTGGACGTTCGCGCGCGAGTTGCTCGTCGAGGGGGTGTTCCGGCCGTGCGGGCACGGGGATGTGCGGGTGTGGCCGACCAAGGTCGGCGGGCGCACCGTCGTGCTGATAGCGCTGAGTTCGCCCGACGGGGATGCGCTGCTCGAAGCGCCCGCCGCGCAGGTGTCGGCCTGGCTGGAGCGCACCCTGCGGGCGGTCCCGCCGGGCGCCGAGGCCGAGCAGCTCGGTATCGACGACGGCCTCGCCGAGTTGCTCGCGGCGGCCCCGGCCGACGATCTGTGGCTGTGCGACCCGTGGCCCTCTGATGAGTCCAAGGACGGGGAGTGAGGAGACGGAGAGGAGAAGTGCCTCAGAAGAGCTTGCCCGGGTTGAGGATGCCCAACGGGTCGAACGTCGCCTTGACCGCCCGCTGCATCTCCACGCCGACCGGGCCGATCTCGCGTGCCAGCCACTCCTTCTTGAGGACGCCGACGCCGTGCTCGCCGGTGATCGTGCCGCCGAGTTCCAGGCCGAGGGCCATGATCTCGTCGAAGGACTCGCGGGCGCGCCGGGACTCGTCCGGGTCGCTCGCGTCGAAGCAGACGGTCGGGTGGGTGTTGCCGTCGCCTGCGTGTGCGACGACCCCGATGGTCAGCTGGTACTTCTCGGCGATCCGGTCGACCCCTTCGAGCATCTCGGCGAGCCTGGAGCGCGGTACGCACACGTCGTCGATCATCGTCGTGCCCTTGACCGCCTCAAGGCCGGTCAGGGACAGCCGGCGGGCCTGGAGGAGCAGTTCCGACTCGGCCGCGTCGTCCGCCGGTACGACCTGGGTGGCCCCGGCCGCCTCGCACAGCGAGCCGACCGCGGCGAGGTCCGCGGCCGGGTCGAGCGTGTCGAAGCCGGCGAGCAGCAGGGCCTCGGTGCTCTCCGGAAGGCCCATGTTCGCCATGGCGTTGACGGCCTTCACCGTCGTACGGTCCATCAGTTCGAGCAGGGACGGCACATGGCCGCCCTCCATGATCCGGCAGACCGCGTCGCAGGCCGCCGCCCCCGACGCGAACTCGGCGGCCAGCACCAGCTGCTGGGGCGGCTGCGGCCGGAGGGCGAGAGTGGCCCGTACGACGATGCCGAGCGAGCCCTCCGAGCCGACGAAGAGGCGCGTCAGGTCGTATCCGGCGACGCCCTTCGCCGTGCGGCGGCCGGTGGACATCAGCCGCCCGTCGGCCAGGACGACGTCCAGGCCGAGGACGTACTCGGCCGTCACTCCGTACTTCACACAGCACAGGCCGCCGGAGGCCGTGCCGATGTTGCCGCCGATGGTGCACATCTCCCAGCTGGAGGGGTCCGGCGGGTAGTAGAGGCCGTGTTCGTTGACGGCGCGGGAGAGCGCGGCGTTGATGACGCCCGGCTCGACCACCGCGATCCGGTCGACGGGGCTGATCTCCAGGATGCGGTCCATCTTGACGAGGGACAGCACGATGCAGCCCTCGGAGGCGTTGGCCGCCCCCGACAGGCCCGTACGGGCGCCCTGCGGGACGACCGGTACGCGTAGTTCGGTGGCGACGCGCATGACGTGCTGGACCTGCTCCACGGTGCGCGGCAGCACCACGACGGCGGGGGTGCCGGCCTCGCAGAAGCTGGCCATGTCGTTGGCGTACGAGCTGGTGACGTCCGGGTCGGTGAGGACGGCCTCGGTCGGCAGGCCCGCGAGGAGACGCTCGGCGAGGCTGCCCGCCGCCACGATGTCTTCGTCGGGTCGGGCTTCGATACGGCTCATGATCACAGCGTCGCACTCGGGGCCATCGGTGTGAACCCCGCTCGCGCGAGGCTTTCCGTGTCGGGGTGGTGGCCGGGTGTGCTCTTCGTATTGGCCCACAGTGAGCGGCATGGAGAGCGGCGTGGGAAGCGGCGTGCGGCGCGGCATCGAGGATGAGCTGGGGTCGGGCCCGGCGGCCGGGGCGGCGGCCGGGCCCGACCAAAGCTCATCCTCGAT
>NZ_LIPP01000483.1 GCF_001418335.1 Streptomyces aurantiacus
GCGAGGAGGGCGACGCGGCCGGTGTCTCGGCGAGACAGATGACATGTATTCCGACCTGCGGGCCCTCGGCCGCGAGCCGCGACACCGCTTCCCGCACGCCGGCCGACCCGGGGTCCCCGTCCACCACGACGACGGTGCGGGGCCCGGCCCACTCGGTCCGCTCCGGGGCGTCCGCCCGCGCCCCGGAGGCGGCGGGCCGTTGGGCTCCTGCCCGCCCCGCACCGGCCTGAGTGCCGCTGCGGGGGAGTCCCAGGTGCGTGATGTTGTTGTCGCGCGCGCCGGGACGGCCCCCGAACACGGGCGTGGGTGCGGACGCGGACGCGGCGGACGCAGGGGTGCCGCGATCGTGTGTGCCGAGGCCGCCCCGGCCGGGCGTGTACGTACCGGTGGCGGCGTCCCCGGTGTCCGCCGGGTTCCTCGGGCGCGGCGCGAAGGCCCCGCCGTCGTCCGGCGAGCCCTCGCCGAGGCGGGGTCCGTGGCCCCTCTCGGCGGCGCGCCCCGCCTCCGTCAGGTGGTCCTCAAGACGCCGGACCAGCTCCTCCGTACGCGCGGTCGCCTGCTCGCGGTCGTAGGCGAGCAGGAGGCGGCAGTCCTGGCCGTGCGTGGGGCGCAGATGCGGTAGCCAGCCGAGCCACGACCACTCGGCGGTGCGCTCCTCCAGGGAACGCGAGCGGTCCGTGCTGAGGAGGGTGATCTCCAGCGAGTCGGGAGAGTGCAGTGCGGCGAGCTGGGCCACCACCGCGCGGGCGAGCCCCGACAGGCGCTCACGCGGTCCGGCCAGGCCCAGCGACCCGACCTCCCGCAGACCGGCGGTCACCGGGACCGCGGGCAGTCGCCCGGAGCCGTCGGACGTGCTCCGGTCCGCCGTGCCCAGCCGGACCGTGAGCGTTTCCTGGTGTCCCGGTCCGCGCTCCCACAGCCGCGGCCCCGGTCCGAGCGCCGTCAGCAGCAGCGCGGCCGGATCGGGCCACCGCTCGGGCTCGGGCACGCCCAGGGCGACGGGCTCGGCGAACGGCGCCTCGAACGAGTCGTACCTGTCATAGCTGTCGTGGCCGTACCTGTCGAACCTGCCGTCCTCGGACCCGCCGGTCTCGTCGTCGTACCGGTCGTCGCTCCGGGCGCCCGACAGGCGGCGGGCCCACGCGGAGAGCCCGCGCTTGCGCGCACCGCGCGGCAGGGGCGCGGGTGTCCCCCGGAGCGGAGTGCCCTTCCGTTTTCCCTCACCGGGTTCCTGGACGTCCGGACCGTCCTCGGCCGACGACCCCACGGAGTCCGGGTCCGTGCGCTCGACCCGGGGCGCCCCGCCCTGTCCGGGCACCACATGCCGCCCCGCGGGCACGTGCCCCTGCGTCTCCCGGGCCCCGCCCTCGGCGGCACCCCACCCGGCCGTGCCGTAGCCGTGATGCGTCTCGGAGGCCGGCGGCACGCCCCGCGAGCCGGAGTCTTGGGGGTCCCGGGAGCCGGATTCCCGAGAATCTCCGGGAAAGCTCCCGTCCCGCGCGCGGGGCACCCTGGCCCCTTCATAGGCGCCACGGGACCGTGAGTCGGACTCGGTCCCGGAGCCGGTTTCGGCCCCGGCCGCCTGCCGACCCCGTTCCTGCCCCGGCCCCCGTATCCGGCCCTCTCCCTGACCCTGTTCCTGTCGCTGTTCCTGTCCCGCTCCCGAACGGGTGGGACCCGTCGGTGACTGCCGTCGGCCGGTGGCGTCCCCTGTCGTCACCACGCGCACATGACCCTCGCCGTCGGGCGCGGTCTCCCGGATGTCGGCCGGCTCGCCCGCCGGGGCGAGCCGCAGGGCCGACTCGCCCACCCGCAGCAGCGCCCCCGGCCCGAAGCGCACCGGGCGCTCGCCCACGCGCCTGCCGTCCAGCACCGTGCCGTTCGTGGAGCCCAGGTCCACGACCGAGACATGGCCGTCCGCCGCGACCGTCACGGCGCAGTGCAGCCGGGAGACGTCCGGGTCGTCCAGCGGCACGTCGGCGTCGGCGGAGCGGCCGATGTCGATGCGGCCGCCGTGCAGCAGATGCACACCACCGGCGTCGGGCCCGGCGACCACCCGCAGCTGCGCCGCGGCGGGATCGACATCGGGACCGGGCTGCGCGGGGGAGCCCAGGGACAGCACGGCGCCGTCCATCAGAGGCGGCTCGCCCAGCGTGCAGCGCTGTGCGTCGAGCCGCTCCGCCTCCGCGTACAGCACCCCGGGGCCCTCGCCTCCGACCGCCGAGGCGAGGCCGGAGGCCACCGCCGCGAGCGCGGTCCCGGCGGGTGCTGTGACCAGCACGTCGCAGGACGCCGGGCGCCCGTCGGGGCGCGTGCCCAGCGGGTCTACGACGGTCAGCCGGATCTGCATCGCCGTCAGCGGTCCCTTCTGTCGCGGGTGCCCGCGACGAGGCTGTCCCGCGGTCCCCCACCGCAGATTCCCCCACCGCGCACGGGCACGTCGGCCAGTACGGAAAGCATCCTCCCACCTGCCACTGACAACTCGCCCGTCAACCACCGTCAAGTGATCTTGAATGGTCGGCTCTGCCCCCAAAAGTGCCTGACGGATGGCCGGTTGAGATCGATCACGTCGGGGTCGGGCAACCGAACCACCCGAAGCGAGCGTCTTTTCATCGAACGCATACGGGCACACGCCACGTAATGCATGGGTGGGCGGGCCGGGGAAAACCGCGGCACGAGGACAGACCGGTGCCGTGTTCGACGGCATTACAGTGGGTCGGAACCACTCGTACCACGGTGGACGGACCAGACAGGCAAGCAGCAGGGAGCGCATGACGTGCGGCCGGTAGGCAGCAAGTACTTGCTTGAGGAGCCGCTCGGGCGCGGCGCCACGGGCACCGTCTGGCGGGCCAGCCAGCGTGAGAGGGCGGGCGCCGAGGCGGCCGTGCCCGGTCAGCCCGGCGAGACCGTGGCGATCAAGGTCCTCAAGGAGGAGCTCGCAAACGACGCGGACATCGTGATGCGGTTCCTGCGGGAGCGCTCCGTGCTGCTCCGCCTGACCCACCCGAACATCGTGCGCGTACGGGACCTCGTGGTCGAGGGCGATCTGCTGGCTCTGGTCATGGACCTGATCGACGGCCCGGACCTGCACCGCTACCTGCGGGAGAACGGCCCGCTCTCACCGGTCGCCGCGTCCCTGCTCACCGCCCAGGTCGCCGACGCGCTCGCCGCCAGCCACGCCGACGGCGTCGTGCACCGCGACCTGAAGCCGGCGAACGTCCTGATCCAGCAGATCGACGGGCAGATGCACCCGATGCTGACGGACTTCGGCATCGCCCGCCTCGCCGACTCCCCGGGCCTGACCCGCACCCACGAGTTCGTCGGCACGCCCGCGTACGTGGCGCCCGAGTCCGCCGAGGGCCGCCCCCAGACCTCCGCCGTCGACATCTACGGCGCCGGGATCATGCTGTACGAGCTGGTCACCGGGCGTCCGCCGTTCGGTGGCGGCTCGGCCCTCGAAGTCCTCCACCAGCACCTCAGCGCCGAGCCGCGCCGGCCCTCCACGGTCCCCGATCCGCTGTGGACCGTCATAGAGCGCTGCCTGCGCAAGAACCCCGACGAACGGCCCAGCGCCGAGAGCCTGGCCCGCGGCCTGCGTACGGTCGCCGCGGGCATCGGGGTGCACGCGAACTCCGGGCAGATCGCCGCCGCCGAGGCCGTGGGCGTACTCCTCGCCCCCGACCCGGCGCCCGCCGCCGTGCCCGGCGACCCCGGCGCCGCCGACCCCACCCAGGTGCTCCCGCAGGGCGCCGGCTCGTACGACCCGAACGGCGCGACCAGCGTCCTGCCGCACACCGGCGCGGGCGCCGCCGACCCCACCGCCGTACTGCCCCACAGCGGAGCGGCCGACCCGACCGCGGTGATGCCGCCGGTGCCGCCGAACCAGCCCGGGGCGGGCCCCGAGGACCCGCACCCCTGGCAGAACCAGCTGCGCGCGGCCCGCGACCGCAACGAAGCGACGCAGGTGCAGTCGTACGTCGACCCGAACGCCGACCCGCTGCGGCGCCGCCCGCAGCGGCAGGTCGCACGGCCGCAGCAGCAACAACAGCCTCAGCCGCCACCGCAGCAGCAGCCTCAACCGCGCCGGCGGTCCCAGCAGCAGGGCCCGCCGCAGAACCAGCCCGGATACGGCTATCCCCAGAACCAGGGCCAGCCGCCGCAGGGGTACGCCCCTCAGCAGGCTCCCCAGCCCCAGCGGTACGCCCCCGCGCCGCAGCAGCCCCAGCAGCCCGCGCCGCGTCAGCCGCGCGAACCGCGCGAGCCCCGGCAGCGCAGCGCCAACCCGATGAAGATCCCCGGGCTCGGCTGCCTCAAGGGGTGCCTGTTCACGGTCGTCATCCTGTTCGTGGCCGGGTGGCTGGTCTGGGAGCTGAGCCCGCTGCAGGAATGGGTCGGGACGTCCAAGGGCTACTGGGCCCAGCTGTCGGACTGGTTCAGCACGGCATCCGACTGGGCGAAGAGGCTGGGCTGAGGACGAAGACCGTCCCCTCCCCGAATCTCCCGGACCTCCCGAGCACTCGGACCTCCCGAGCACTCGGATCTGCCGAGCATCCGAACCCCTCAAATCCCCGGAACCGCACTGCGGTTCTGGGGATTTGTCGACACCTGGGGGGTGATTTCCGTCGCCGAAGTGAAGGTTGGCGCTCCGTGCGCGTAGCTTTATCGCCAACACGCGCCCGTAGGAGCAGTCTTGGTACGGAAGATCGGCAGCCGGTACACCGCGAACCAGATCCTGGGGCGGGGCAGCGCCGGCACGGTGTGGCTGGGTGAGGGACCCGAGGGGCCCGTCGCCGTCAAGCTGCTGCGCGAGGACCTGGCGTCCGACCAGGAGCTGGTGGGACGTTTCGTGCAGGAGCGGACCGCCCTGCTGGGCCTCGACCATCCGCACGTCGTCGCCGTGCGGGACCTCGTGGTCGACGGCAACGATCTCGCCCTGGTCATGGACCTCGTACGCGGCACGGATCTGCGTACCCGGCTCGACCGGGAGCGGCGGCTCGCGCCCGAGGCGGCCGTCGCGATCGTGGCCGACGTCGCGGACGGGCTCGCCGCGGCGCACGCGGCGGGAGTCGTGCACCGGGACGTGAAACCCGAGAACGTGCTGCTCGACATGCAGGGACCACTGGGCCCCGGCGGTTCGCACCCCGCGCTGCTCACGGACTTCGGCGTCGCCAAGCTCATCGACTCACCGCGGCGGGAGCCCCTCGATGATCTCCGGCGCCAGGTAGTCCGGCGTGCCGATGATCTTCGTCGCGCGGGTCCGCCGCGGTGAGTCGATGAG
>NZ_LIPP01000484.1 GCF_001418335.1 Streptomyces aurantiacus
CCGATTCCACTGCTCGCGCCGGTGACGACGGCGATACGGGACGCGGTGGCGGGTGCGGTGGGTGCGGCGGCGGTCATGGGGTGCTCCTCGCGGGAGGGGGCGGGTGCGGCGACTCGCTCGCCGCGCGCGCTCGCTCGTACGGTCGATTGCTTCCCGGTCAGGATATGCGGGCCGGATGCGCAATCGATTCGGGTGCGGGTCGTGGGGGCTTGTCGCGCAGTTCCCCGCGCCCCTTGGGTCCCCGGGGCACCTGGGGTGGGAATAGTTCGGGAGGGGGGCTCGTTTGTGGGTATAGTTGAATCGTAAACAACCTGCGGAGGATGAGTCAGACATGCAGTTCGGGATCTTCACCGTCGGCGACGTCACGCCGGACCCCACCACGGGCCGGACCCCGTCCGAGCACGAGCGGATCAAGGCCATGGTCGCCATCGCGCAGAAGGCCGAGGAGGTCGGGCTCGACGTCTTCGCGACCGGTGAGCACCACAACCCGCCGTTCGTGCCGTCGTCGCCGACCACCATGCTCGGCTGGGTCGCCGCCCGCACCGAGAACCTCATCCTCTCCACCTCCACCACCCTCATCACCACCAACGACCCGGTGAAGATCGCCGAGGACTTCGCGATGCTCCAGCACCTGGCCGACGGGCGCGTCGACCTGATGATGGGGCGCGGCAACACCGGCCCGGTCTACCCCTGGTTCGGCAAGGACATCCGGCAGGGCATCAACCTCGCCGTCGAGAACTACGCCCTCCTCCACCGCCTGTGGCGCGAGGACGTGGTGACCTGGGAGGGCAAGTTCCGTACGCCCCTGCAGTCGTTCACCGCCACGCCCCGGCCGCTGGACGGCGTACCGCCGTTCGTCTGGCACGGCTCGATCCGCTCGCCGGAGATCGCCGAGCAGGCCGCGTACTACGGTGACGGGTTCTTCCACAACAACATCTTCTGGCCGGCGGACCACACCAAGCAGATGGTCGAGCTGTACCGGTCGAGGTACGCGCACTACGGGCACGGCACGCCGGAGCAGGCGATCGTCGGGCTCGGCGGGCAGGTGTTCATGCGGCGCAACTCGCAGGACGCGGTGCGGGAGTTCAGGCCGTACTTCGACAACGCGCCGGTGTACGGGCACGGTCCGTCCCTGGAGGAGTTCACCGAGCAGACTCCGCTGACGGTCGGCTCGCCGGAGCAGGTGATCGAGAAGACGCTGGCCTTCCGGGACTACGCCGGTGACTACCAGCGACAGTTGTTTCTCCTGGACCACGCGGGGCTGCCGCTGAAGACCGTGCTGGAGCAGATCGACCTGCTGGGCGAGGAGGTCGTGCCCGTGCTGCGCGAGGAGTTCGCGAAGGGGCGCCCGGCCGGGGTGCCGGAGGCGCCGACGCACGCGGCGCGGGTTGCTGCCGCTGCCACGGCCGACGCTGCCGCTGCCGCTGCCGGCGAGGAGGTGACCGCGTCATGAAGCTCGTCGTCGTGTCGGCGGGGCTGAGTGTCCCGTCCTCCACGCGGCTGCTGGGCGACCGGCTCGCGGCGGCCGTCGTGGGGCGCGCCCCCGCGGCGGCTCCGGCCGAGGTCGAGGTGGTGGAGCTGCGGGACCTCGCGGTCGAGATCGCGCACAACCTCACCACCGGGTTCCCCGGGCCCTTGCTCGGTGCCGCGCTGGACGCGGTGGCGTCGGCGGACGGCCTGATCGTCGTCACGCCGGTCTTCTCCGCCTCGTACAGCGGACTGTTCAAGTCGTTCTTCGACGTCCTGGACCGCGACGCGCTGTCCGGGACGCCGGTGCTGATCGCCGCGACCGGTGGATCGGCACGGCACTCGCTGGTCCTGGAGCACGCGTTGCGGCCCCTGTTCGCGTACCTGCGGGCGGTGGTCGTGCCGACCGGGGTCTACGCGGCGTCGGAGGACTGGGGCGCGGAGGGGCTTGCCGAACGCATCGAGCGGGCGGCGGGGGAGCTGGTCGCGACGGTTCGCCCTGCGGGCGGCTTGGCGGCGGCGGGACGGGGCGAGCCCGTTCGGGTGGGGGGCTTGGACGTGGTTCCCTTCGCGGAGCAGCTCGCCGCGTTGCGGCCGGAGCAGGCCTGAGGGC
>NZ_LIPP01000485.1:0-6449 GCF_001418335.1 Streptomyces aurantiacus
ACGTCCGGCTCGCCGGCGAGCGCCCGCGCGATCCCGATGCGCTGCCGCTGCCCGCCGGAGAGCTGCGCGGGCAGCCGCTCGGCGAGGTCGGGGTCGAGGCGTACGTCGGCGATGAGCTGCCGGGCCCGCGCGGCGGTCTCGGCGCGGGTGTCGGCCGTGCCGAAGAACCGCAGGGGCCGCCGCACCGCGTCGCCGACGGACCGGCGCGGGTTGAGGGAGGTGTCGGCGTTCTGGAAGACGAGCTGGACCCGACGCCGCAGCGAGAGCGGCCGCTTCCCGGCGGGCCGGGCGAGGTCACCCGACTTGCCGTCAGGCCCGTGGCCCGCCCCATGCGCCATCGTCCCGCCGGACGGCGTCCGCAGCCCCGCCAGTGTCCAGGCGAGCGTGGACTTGCCACTGCCCGACTCCCCCACGAGCGCGAGGACTTCGCCGCGTCGTACGTCGAAGGAGACGCCGTCCACGGCACGGCTGGTCCCGTAGTCGACGGTGACGTCCCGGGCGGTGACGGCGACGGGAGCCCCGTCGGGGATTACCGCCCTGGGCCGCACCTCCCGCTCCCCCGCCTCGCCGGCCCGCGCGAGCCCTTCGTCGTCGAGCCGCGGCACGCTCGCCAGGAGGCGTCTGGTGTACGGGTCCTGGGGCGCCGCGAAGAGCCGGCCGGTGGGCGCCGCCTCCACGACCCGCCCGGACCGCAGCACGGTCACCTCGTCGGCCATGTGCGCGACGACTCCGAGGTCGTGGCTCACCAGGACCGCGGACAGGCCGAGTTCGTCGCGCAGTGCGCCGATCAGGTCGAGGACACCGCGCTGGGTGATGACGTCGAGCCCGGTCGTCGGCTCGTCGAGGACGAGGACCTGGGGGCGGGCGGCGATGGCCATGGCAATGGCGACGCGCTGCTGCTGGCCGCCGGAGAGCTCGTGCGGGTAGCGGCGGGCGAGTTCGGCGGGGCGGGGCAGCCGGACCTGTTCGAGGAGGTCGACCACGGGTACGTCACCGCCGGCCTCCGCGATCTGGCGTCCGATCCGCATGGAGGGGGTCAGGGCGTGCCCGGCGTTCTGCGCGACCATGGCCACCGTGCCGCCCCGCAGCCGCCTCAACTCCCGTGCGGGCAGGGCGAACACGTCGGCCCCGGCGATCCGTACCGAACCGCCGGTCACCCGCGACCCGTGCCGCAGATGCCCGAGCAGCGTGGCCGCGACGGTCGACTTGCCGCTGCCCGACTCGCCGACCAGCGCGTGGGTCCGGCCGGGCAGTACCTCCAGGGACACCTCACGCACCACGGGCACGTCCGCGCCGCCCGAACGGTAGGCGACGCACAGCGAATCCACGGACACGAGCGGGTTCACGGACACGAGTGGGTTCACGGGCACGGCGGCGGTCATCAGGACCCCTCCCTGATCCGGTCGACGCCCCATGCCTTGGACAGGCCGTCGGCCGCGAGGTTGAGCCCCACCACGAGCGTGGCCAGGGCGATGATCGGTGCGAGGCTCGCCATGGGGACGACGGTGATGGCGGTGCGGTTCTCGGCCACCATCAGGCCCCAGTCGGGCGTCGGCGGATCGGCGCCGAAGCCGAGGAAGGACAGCGACGAGATGAGCAGCACGACCCAGGAGGCCCGCATCGCGAACTCGACGCACACCACGTCGGTGATGTTGGGCAGGATCTCGCGCCGCAGGATCGCCCAGGTGCTCTCGCCCCGGGCCCGTGCCGCGGTCACGTAGTCGGCGGGGACGACCGCCAGTGCGGCGCCCCGTACGACTCGTACGACCTGGGGCACGTACACGATCGCGATGGCGAGGACGATGACCGACGGGCCGGTGCCCAGCGCGGTGACGACGACCAGCAGCGCGAGCACCGACGGGATGGAGAGCACCGCGTCGAGGACGCGTCCCAGTACGTCGTCGAACCAGCCGCCGCGCAGGGCGGCGGCGCAGCCGACGACGGTGCCGATCAGCAGGGTCACCAGGGTCGCGGCGACGGAGACGCCGAGGGCGTACCGGCCGCCGTACAGGACGCGGGCCAGCACGTCGCGGCCGTACTGGTCGGTCCCTGCCCAGTGCTGCGCGCTCGGGCCGAGGAGTGCCTGGTCGGCGTTGTTGGCGATCGGGTCGTAGGAGGTGAGGACCGGTGCGAGCAGGGCGATCAGGACATGGACGGCGACGATCGCGAGGCCGATGGAGGCCGCCCGTGAGGAGCGCACGGTGCGCCAGGCGCGGGCCGCGGCGGACCGCGGCGCGGCGGGGACGGCGGGGGTGGCCGCCGGGGTGTCGAGGGTGGTCATCGGGTCCTCCCGCGCGTACGGAGCTTGGGGTTGAGGGCCATGGCGCCGAGGTCCGCGGCCAGGTTGCAGACGACGTACACGACCGCGCTGATCAGTGCGATGGCCTGGATGACGGGCAAATCCCGGTTCTGGACGGAGGCGAGCATCAGCTTTCCGATGCCGGGGTAGTTGAAGACGTTCTCGACGACGGCGACGCCGCCCGCGAGCCAGGCGACGTTCAGTGCGATGACGTGCAGGGTCGGCAGCAGGGCGCTCGGCAGGGCGTGCCGGGTGACGACGCGCCAGGTCGACAGGCCCTTGAGGCGGGCCGTGGTGACGTACTCGCTCGCCATGACGTCGATGACGGACGTGCGGGCCATCCGGACGATGTACGCGGCCATGACGACGGCGAGTGCGAGGGCGGGCAGCCAGACGGCGGGCATGAGCTGGCCGACGGTGGCCTCGGGGCCGTACAGGACGACCGCGGGGAACCAGGGCAGGGCGACCGAGAAGCAGAGCACGAGCACGGTGGCGACGACGAACTCGGGGACGCTCATGCCGACGAGGCTGACCGTGGAGATGAGGTGGTCGGGCCAGCGGTCGCGGTAGAGGCCGGCGAGGATGCCGAGGACGATCGAGCCGGTGACGGCGAACAGGACGGTCACCAGGGCGATGAGCGCGGAGTTGCCGAGGTACATGCCGACTTCGCCGCCGACCGCCTTGCCGGAGACGAGGGAGGCTCCGAAGTCGCCGTGCAGGGCGCCGCCGATCCAGTCGGCGTACCGCTCCCAGGCGGGCTGGTCGAGCTTGAGCTTCTCGCGCAGGGCGGCGACCGCGTCGGGGGTGGCGTCCTTGCCGAGGACCTGGGTGGCGACGTCGCCGGGCAGGGCCTGGACGGCGAGGAAGACGAGGACGGAGGAGAGGACGAGCGTGCCGACGGCGGCGAGGACGCGGCGGACGATGAACGAGAGCATGGTCAGGCCCCCTTCAGGCCGATGCCGAGGTAGTCGAACTCGAAGCCGTGCTCGGCGTATCCGCGTACGTTGCGCGAGATGCCGACGAGCCGGTCGGCGAACATCGGGGTCATCGCCCCGCCCTTCTCGACGACGAAGGTCTGCGCCTCGCCGTACAGTTCGCGCCGCCGCGTGTCGTCGGTCTCCTGCCTGGCCCGGTCGAGCAGCGCGTCGAACCCCTTGTCCGACCAGGCGGTCTCGTTGTAGGAGGAGCCGCTGCGGAAGACCTGCGTGAACAGCTGGTCGACGGGTCGGCCGGTGTACCAGTAGGTGGCCATGAGCGGCTTCTTCATCCAGATCTGCGTGTAGTACGAGTCCGCCGCGGCCGTCTTCACCCGGACCCGGATTCCGGCCCGCCTGGCCGAGTCCTGGTAGGCGAGGGCCATGGGTGTGAAGACCGGGTCGTACGAGGACGTGTAGAGGTCGACCGTCAGGTCCTCGTGGCCTGCCTTCTTCAGCAGGTGGCGGGCCTGTTCCGGGTCGTGCTCGGGATGGGTGGCGAGGTGGGCGGGGTCACTCGGCGGCACGGGGTTGTCCCAGCCGGGCGTGCCCGCGCCCTGGAGGGCGACCTTCACCACGTACTCGGGGTCGTAGGCCAGTTTCATCGCCTGCCGGACCCGTACGTCGGTGAAGGGCTTCTCCGTGGTGAGCATCGGCAGCACGTACCACTGGGCGTTCTCGACGCGGGCGATGGTCGCGCGGTCGGAGGCGGCGACGACCCGGGCGGTCGCGAAGTCCAGGTTGGTCTGCGAGAGGAGGTCGACCTGTCCGGCGAGCAGGGCGTTCGAACGGGCCGACATGTCGGCGACGGAGTAGAAGTCGATGGCGTCCAGGACGGGGCGGCCCGCCCAGTGGTCCTCGAACGCGGTGATCCGGCCGGGTCCCGCGGGTGCGAAGGACTCCAGCGCGAAGGGGCCGGTTCCGATGCCGGTGCGGCCGATACCGCGGGCGCTGCCGTCGGGAATGACATAGCAGTTGTAGTGGGTGAGGAGGCTCGGGAACTCCGCGTTGGGGGTCTTCAGCGGCACAACGAGCGTATGGGCGTCGGGAGTTCGCAGTTTCTTCGGGTCGACGAGCGGGGCGAGGACGGCGGCCTGCGGGGACGCCGTCTCCTTGTCGAGGATGTGGCGCAGGGTGTACGCGGCGTCGGCGGAGGTGAGCCGGTGGCCGTCGTGGAAGGTGACGCCCTTGCGGATGCGGAAGGTCCAGGTGCGTGCCTCGGCGTCCGGTTCCCAGGACTCGGCGAGGTCGGGCGCGAGGTCGCCGTTCGCGCCGACGCGCACCAGGCGGTTGTAGAGGGCGCCCAGGTATTCGTACGCGGACAGGGCGCTCGCCGGGTCCAGGGTCTCGGCCTCGGAGGCGGGCGGCCGGGCGATGCGGAGGGTTCCGCCGCGGTCGGGGGTGCCCTGCTTGGCGCCCTTGGGCAGTGCGGGGGCGGCCGAGGCGCCCGTACAGCCGGTGAGCAGCCAGGACGCACCGAGCGACGCGCTGCCCGCGGCTGCCGCGGCGAGGACGGAGCGCCGTCCCGGGTGGTGGATGTCGGGCATGGGCCGACCGTCCCTCTCGCTATTCGTTCGCTATTCGTTCAGCGGAACGATTGAGTGAAGTGCGTGAACGATAACCAGCCGGAAGTGCCCCGCCAACCCTCCGACCGCGGAAATTTACGTCGGAAACCGAGCCGTTACCTGGCCCGGAGAAGCCGGGCCCGACGGGTGTAGGTGATCGAGACCTGGGGAGAAAGCGCTTGCCCTGTGTGTTCACGACTCCCTGGGGAGGGAAGGCCACCATGGCCTCGTGGGAGAAACCGCTCGACCACCGCTACCGCGGCGAGCATCCCGTCCGCACGCTCGTCTATCTCTTCCGCGCCGACCGATGGCGGCTCGCCGGCGCCTTCGCCGTCTTCACCGTCAAGCACAGCCCGGTCTGGCTGCTGCCGCTGATCACCGCGACCATCATCGACACGGTCGTGCGGCACGGTCCGATCGGAGACCTCTGGCTCAGCGCCGGTGTCATCCTCTTCGTCCTGGCGGTCAACATGCCGCTGCACCTGCTGTACGTGCGGCTGCTGTACGGCAGCGTGCGCCGCATGGGCACGGGCCTGCGATCCGCGCTGTGCACGCGCATGCAGCAGCTCTCCATCGGCTACCACTCACGCGTCAGCGCGGGCGTCCTCCAGGCGAAGGTCGTCCGTGACGTGGAGACGGTCGAACAGATGGTGCAGCAGACCGCCGAGACCGGGCTCGGCGCGGTCACCGTGCTCACCGGCGGGCTCGTCATCATCGCCGTACGCACCCCCGAGTTCGTCCCCGTCTTCCTCTGCGTGGTCCCCGTCGCGGCGCTGCTCGTCGCGCGGCTGCGGGGCCGGCTGCGCGTCCACAACGAGGACTTCCGGCACGAGGTCGAGCACCTGTCCTCGCGGGTGACCGAGATGACCCGGCTCATCTCGGTCACCCGGGCGCACGGTCTGGAGGGCAAGGCCCTGCGGCGCATGGACGGCACGCTGCACAAGGTCCTCGCCTCGGGGCTGCGCCTCGACCTCCTCAACGGGCGCTTCGCCTCGCTGGCCTGGGTGTTCCTGAACATGATCGGGGTCGTCTTCCTCACCGCGGCCGCCCTCGTCGCGTACTACGGCGTGTGGGCCGTCTCCCCCGGTGACGTCGTCATGCTCAGCGCGTTCCTGACCACCCTGACCAACTCCACGACCACCCTGGCGGGGCTGGCGCCCGTCATCACCAAGGGCCTGGAGTCCGTACGGTCCGTCGGTGAGGTCCTCCAGGCCCCCGAACTGGAGGACAACGAGGGCAAGGCGCGGCTCGACTCGCTGCGCGGAGCCGTCGACTTCGAGGGTGTGGGCTATGCGTACGAGGACACCGACCGGCCCGCCGTACGGGACTTCAGCCTCTCCGTCGCGCCGGGCGAGACGATCGCGCTCGTCGGCGCCTCGGGCGCCGGAAAGTCGACGGTGCTCAGCCTCGTCATCGGTTTCGTCCGGCCGACGTCGGGCCGGGTGCTGCTCGACGGGGCCGACATGAACGCCCTGGACCTGCGCACCTACCGGCGCTTCGTGTCGGTCGTGCCGCAGGAGTCGATCCTGTTCGACGGGACGGTGCGGGAGAACGTCGCGTACGGCATGGACGACGCGGACGCCGACGAGGCGACCGTGCGCGCGGCGCTGC
>NZ_LIPP01000485.1:6497-6623 GCF_001418335.1 Streptomyces aurantiacus
CTGATCCTCGACGAGGCGACGTCCGCGCTGGACACGCAGTCGGAGGCGCTCGTCCAGCAGGCCCTGGCCCGCCTGGTGAGCGGGCGCACCACCTTCGTGGTGGCGCACCGGCTGTCGACGATCCGG
>NZ_LIPP01000486.1:0-8684 GCF_001418335.1 Streptomyces aurantiacus
GCGGGGAACTGCGCGCCAAGCCCCCCACCGTCCCGCAGCCGAAAACCGGCCGCAGGCCGACGCGGGGGCGAGAAAACGCCCGGGCTCAGCCCTCCGTCAGCCCCGCCACCAGAGAGTCCGCCGCCCGGTACGGGTCAAGGTCCCCGGAGACGATCCGCTCCGCGAGCGCGCTCAGCCGCCGGTCGCCGTGCAGGTCACCGATCCGCTCCCGCAGCGCCGTGACGGCGATCGTCTCGACCTCCCGCGCGGCACGGGCGAGCCGCCGCTCCGCCAGCGCGCCCCGCTCCTCCATCCACGCCCGGTGCTTCTCCAGCGCCTCGACGACCTCGTCGATGCCCTCCCCGCGCGCGGCCACCGTCTTCACGATGGGTGGCCGCCAGTCCCCCGGCCCGCGGGACTCGCCGAGCCCGAGCATGTGGTTCAGCTCGCGGGCCGTCGCGTCGGCTCCGTCGCGGTCGGCCTTGTTGACCACGTACACGTCGCCGATCTCCAGGATTCCGGCCTTGGCCGCCTGGATCCCGTCGCCCATCCCGGGCGCGAGCAGCACCACGGACGTGTCCGCCTGGGAGGCGATCTCCACCTCGGACTGGCCGACGCCCACGGTCTCGACGAGCACCACGTCGAACCCCGCCGCGTCGAGGACCCGGACCGCCTGGGGCGCGGCCCACGCGAGCCCGCCGAGGTGCCCGCGCGTGGCCATCGAGCGGATGTAGACGCCGGGGTCGGACGCGTGGTCCGACATCCGGACGCGGTCGCCGAGCAGCGCCCCGCCGGAGAACGGCGACGACGGGTCGACGGCGAGGACGGCGACCCGCCTGCCCTGCCGCCGGTAGGCGGTCACGAGTGCCGACGTGGACGTCGACTTGCCGACGCCGGGCGATCCGGTGAGGCCGACGACGTACGCGTTGCCCGCGAGCGGGGCCAGCGCCGCCATGACCTCACGCAGTTGCGGGGACGCCCCCTCCACCAGGGAGATCAGCCGGGCCACGGCCCGCGGCCGGCCTTCCCTGGCCTCGGCCACCAGCGAGGCGACGTCCTGCATCACAGCTCCGTTCACCAGATCGGCCGGCCGCAGGGCAGCCACCTGGAAAGTACGTACGGGTGTCAGGTCTTCGGTACCCGCACGATCAGCGCGTCACCCTGACCGCCGCCACCGCACAGCGCCGCCGCGCCCACGCCGCCACCGCGCCGCTTCAGTTCGAGGGCGAGGTGCAGGACGAGCCGGGCGCCCGACATGCCGATCGGGTGGCCGAGGGCGATGGCGCCGCCGTTGACGTTCACCTTTTCCGTGGACACTCCGAGGTCCTTCAGCGACTGGACCGCGACGGCGGCGAAGGCTTCGTTGATCTCGATCAGGTCAAGATCCTCGACGCCGATGCCCTCCTTCTTGAGCGCGTGCCGGATGGCGTTCGACGGCTGCGACTGCAAAGAGTTGTCGGGTCCCGCCACGTTTCCGTGGGCGCCGATCTCCGCGATCCACTCCAGACCGAGCTCCTGCGCCTTGGCCTTGCTCATGACGACCACGGCGGCCGCCCCGTCGGAGATCTGCGACGCGGAGCCTGCCGTGATCGTGCCGTCCTTCGCGAACGCGGGCCGCAGCCTGCCGAGCGACTCGGCGGTCGTGTCCCCGCGGATGCCCTCGTCCTCGTCGACGACGACGGGCTCGCCCTTGCGCTGCGGGACCTCCACCGGCGTGATCTCCGCCTCGAAGGTGCCGTTCTTCTGCGCGGCGGCGGCCCGCTGGTGCGACAGGGCGGCGATCTCGTCCTGCTCGGGCCGCAGGATGCCGAGCCGCGTGTTGTGCTTCTCGGTCGACGCGCCCATGGCGATGTTCTCGAAGGGGTCGGTCAGCCCGTCGTGCGCCATCGCGTCGAGCATCTCGATCGCGCCGTACTTGTAGCCCTCACGGGACTTCGGCAGCAGGTGGGGGGCGTTGGTCATGGACTCCTGGCCGCCCGCGACCACCACGTCGAACTCGCCGGCGCGGATCAGCTGGTCGGCGAGCGCGATGGCGTCGAGGCCCGACAGGCACACCTTGTTGACCGTGAGCGCCGGCACGCTCATCGGGATGCCGGCCTTGACCGCGGCCTGGCGTGCCGGGATCTGCCCTGCCCCGGCCTGGAGCACCTGGCCCATGATCACGTACTGCACCTGGTCGCCGCCGATTCCCGCACGGTCGAGGGCGGCCTTGATCGCGAATCCACCGAGGTCGGCTCCCGAGAAGGACTTCAGGGAGCCGAGCAGCCGCCCCATCGGGGTGCGTGCACCCGCAACGATGACGGAGGTGGTGTTGTTCGTTCCAGACATGAGGAGCGATCCCCTTCCAGCTTGCACAGCTGAGGAGTGAACGAGTCGGGGGGTCCGGGAGATCCCCCGGATGAGGGTGTACTTGAAATGTACTGAGCGGTAAGCCACCCGTCATCCGGCCCGTCGTGTGATCGCGCGCACGTTGCGTAACCACCTCCGGAGCGCTGCACTGACAGCATGCTGACGCGAATCGACCACATCGGGATCGCCTGTTTCGACCTCGACGCGACCGTCGAGTTCTACCGGGCCACGTACGGCTTCGAGGTGTTCCACTCCGAGGTCAACGAGGAGCAGGGCGTGCGCGAGGCCATGCTCAAGATCAACGAGACGTCCGACGGCGGCGCCTCCTACCTCCAGCTCCTGGAACCCACCCGCGAGGACTCCGCGGTCGGAAAGTGGCTGGCCAAGAACGGTGAGGGCGTACATCACATCGCCTTCGGCACGGCGGACGTGGACACCGACGCGGCCGACATCAGGGGCAAGGACGTACGGGTCCTGTACGACGAGCCGCGCAGGGGCTCGATGGGCTCCCGGATCACGTTCCTGCACCCGAAGGACACTCATGGCGTTCTGACAGAACTGGTCACTTCGGCGCCAGTTGAGTCACCTGAGCACTGACCTCCGTATATCTGGGCCGGTAGGGTTGGGCACGGCCGTCGCCTCTTCGGGGCGGTCCGGGTCCTCATCGTCAGGATCCGAGGGCCGGGGTCCAGGTTTCGGGGGACGAGCGTCGGGGCAGCAGCCCGTGCTCCGCCGTTGATCTGACACCATTCCCCGGGGGCCCGTCCGGCCGAAGGACGGTGCTCGTTTGGAGAGACTTGCGACCAGGGGACGGATGGGACCGCGCAGTGCGGGGCTACGAACGCCAGGAGCGAGAGCCGGCGGCTGACGTCGACCACCTCTCTCGGTTCGAGGCCGAGATGGAACGGCTGAAGACCGAGCGGGAGAAGGCCGTCCAGCACGCCGAGGACCTCGGCTATCAGGTCGAGGTGCTGCGCGCCAAGCTGCACGAGGCGCGGCGCAATCTGGCGACCCGGCCTGCCTACGACAATGCGGACATCGGCTATCAGGCCGAACAGATGCTCCGTAACGCGCAGATTCAGGCCGACCAGCTGCGCACGGACGCCGAGCGGGAGCTGAGCCAGGCCCGCGCGCAGACGCAGCGCATCCTTCAGGAGCACGCCGAGCAGGCGGCCCGTCTCCAGGCGGAGCTGCATCAGGAGGCGGTCACCCGCCGTCAGCAGCTCGACCAGGAGCTGGCCGAGCGCCGGCAGAGCGTCGAGTCGCACGTCAACGAGAACGTGGCCTGGGCCGAGCAGCTGCGCTCCCGCAGCGAGCAGCAGGCCCGCCGGCTGGTCGACGAGTCGCGCACGGAGGCGGAGCAGGCCCTGGCCGCCGCCCGCGCGGAGGCCGAGCGGGTCGCCGCCGAGGCCCGTCAGCGGCTGCAGAGCGACGCCGAGCAGGCGCGCGCGGAGGCCGAGGCGCTGCTGCGCCGGGCCCGCACCGACGCCGAGCGGCTGCTGAACGCGGCGTCGACGCAGGCCCAGGAGGCCACCGCCCACGCGGAGCAGCTGCGCAGTTCGACCGCGTCCGAGTCGGACAACGCCCGCCGCCAGGCCGGCGAGCTGAGCCGCACCGCCGAGCAGCGCATCAGCGAGGCCGACGCGGCCCTGCGTGAGGCGCGGGCCGAGGCGGAGAAGGTCCTCGCCGAGGCGAAGGACGCCGCGGCCAAGGCGCTCGCGAGCGCGGAGTCCGCGAACGAACAACGCACGCGTACGGCCAAGGAACAGGTCGCGCGGATGGTCGGCGAGGCCAACACGGAGGCCGAGGCCACAAAGTCCGAGGCCGAGCAGGTCGTCGCCGACGCCCGCACCAAGGCCGAGAAGATCGTCGCGGAGGCCGAGGAGAGCGCCCGCAGCCTCACGGCCGAGGAGACCGCGTCCCAGCTCGCCAAGGCGGCCCGGACGGCCGAGGAGGTCCTGAACAAGGCGTCCGAGGACGCCAAGACCACCACCAAGGCCGCCTCCGAGGAGGCCGAGCGGATCCGCGCCGAGGCCGAGGCCGAGGCGGACCGGCTGCGCGCCGAGGCGCACGACATCGCCGAGCAGCTCAAGGGCACGGCGAAGGACGACACCAAGGAGTACCGCGCCAAGACGGTCGAGCTGCAGGAGGAGGCGCGCCGGCTGCGCGGCGACGCCGAGCAGCTGCGCGCGGACGCCAACGCGGAGGGCGAGCGGATCCGCTCCGAGGCCCGGCGCGAGGCGGTCCAGCAGATCGAGGAGGCGGCCAAGACCGCCGAGGAGCTGCTCTCCAAGGCGAAGGCCGACGCGGACGAGCTGCGGTCGAACGCGACGACGGAGAGCCAGCGGGTCCGCACCGAGGCCATCGAGCGCGCGACGACGCTGCGCCGGCAGGCCGAGGAGACCCTGGAGCGCACCCGTACGGAGGCCGAGCGGCACCGGGCGGAGGCCGTCGAGCGGTCCGAGGAGATCAAGGCGGACGCCGAGCGGGCCGCCGGCGAGCTGCACGAGGAGACCGAGCGCGCCATAGCGGCCCGGCAGGCGGAGGCCGCCGAGGGGCTGGCCCGGCTGCACACGGAGGCCGAGGAGCGGGTCGCCTCCGCCGAGCAGGCGCTGACCGAGGCGCGTGCGGAGGCCGAGCGGATCCGCCGCGAGGCCGCCGAGGAGATCGAGCGGCTGCGCACGGAGGCCGCCGAGCGCATTCGTACGCTGCAGTCGCAGGCCGAGACGGAGGCCGAGCGGCTGCGCACGGAGGCCGCCTCGGACGCGTCCGCGTCCCGTGCCGAGGGCGAGTCCATCGCCGTACGGCTGCGGTCGGACGCCGCGGCGGAGGCCGAGCGGCTGAAGTCGGAGGCACAGGACACCGCCGACCGCGTACGGGCGGAGGCGCAGGCCGCCGCCGAGCGGCTGGCCACGGAGGCCGCCGAGGCGCTGTCCGCGGCCCAGGAGGAGGCGGCCCGGCGCCGCCGCGAGGCCGAGGAACTCCTCGGTGCCGCGCGCCAGGATGCCGACCAGGAGCGCGAGCGGGCCCGCGAGCAGAGCGAGGAGCTGCTGGCCTCGGCGCGCAACCGCGTGGAGGAGGCGCAGACCGAGGCCGTACGGCTGGTCGAGGAGGCGGACCGCCGGGCGACCGAGATGGTGTCGGCCGCCGAGCAGACCGCACAGCAGGTGCGGGACGCCGTGGCCGGGCTGCACGAGCAGGCCCAGGAGGAGATCGCGGGGCTGCGCAGCGCCGCCGAGCACGTGGCGGAGCGCACGCGCACCGAGGCGCAGCAGGAGGCCGACCGGGTCCGCGCCGACGCGTACGCGGAGCGGGAGCGGGCGTCCGAGGACGGCAACCGGATCCGGCGCGAGGCGCAGGGGGAGTCGGAGGCCGCCAAGGCGCTCGCGGAGCGCACGGTCTCGGAGGCGATCGCGGAGTCGGAGCGGTTGCGTTCGGACGCCTCGGAGTACGTCCAGCGGGCGCGTACGGAGGCCTCGGACGCCATCGCGTCGGCCGAGCAGGACGCCTCGCGGTCCCGGGCCGAGGCGCGGGAGGACGCCAACCGCATCCGGTCGGACGCGGCGACGCAGGCGGACACCCTCATCACGGAGACGACCGCCGAGGTGGAGCGGCTCACCGCGGAGACGAACCAGGAGGCGGAGCGCGTCCGCGCCGAGTCGGTGGCGAAGGCCGAGAAGCTGATCTCGGACGCGACGGGCGACGCGGAGCGGCTGCGGGCCGAGGCGGCCGACACGGTCGGTTCCGCGCAGCAGCACGCCGAGCGGATCCGGTCGGACGCGCAGCGCGTCAAGGCCGAGGCCGCCGCGGAGGCCGACCGCCTCATGTCGAACGCCCGCGACGAGGCCGACGACACGCTGGACAAGGCGCGCAAGGAAGCCAACAAGCGGCGTTCCGAGGCGGCCGAGCAGGTCGACAAGCTGATCACGGAGACGACGGCCGAGGCCGACAAGCTCCTGTCGGAGTCCCAGCAGAGCGCGCGCAAGACCACCGCGGACGCCGAGGCGCAGGCCGACACGATGGTGGGTGCGGCGCGCAACGAGGCGGAGCGGCTGCTCTCCGAGTCGACGGTCGAGGGCAACTCCCTGGTGGAGCGGGCCAGGACGGACGCCGACGAGCTGCTGGTCGGCGCACGCCGGGACGCGACAGCGATCAGAGAGCGTGCCGAGGAGCTGCGCGACCGGATCACCGGCGAGATCGAGGATCTGCACGACCGGGCCCGCCGGGAGTCCGCCGAGACGATGAGGGCGGCGGGCGATCGGTGCGACGCGCTGATCAGGGCCGCCGAGGAGCAGCTGAAGGAAGCCGAGGCGAAGGCCAAGGACCTGGTCTCGGAGGCCAATTCGGAGGCGAGCAAGGTCCGTATCGCCGCGGTGAGGAAGGCGGAGGGGCTCCTCAAGGAGGCCGAGCAGAAGAAGGCCGCGCTCATCGCCGAGGCCGAGGGGATCAGGTCCGAGGCGGTGACCGAGGCCCGGGCCGCGGTCGAGGAGGGCAAGCGGGAGCTGGAGGTGCTGGTGCGTCGCCGCGCGGACATCAATGCCGAGATCTCCCGTGTCCAGGACGTCCTGGAGGCGTTGGAGTCTTTTGAGGCCCCGCCCGTGGGCAAGGACGCCGGCGTCAAGGCGGGCGCCACGGTCGGTGTGACTCGTTCGGGTGGAAAGCCGTCGGAGGGCTAGCCAAACCAGCAACTTCCGTGCTCGTTAGAGGGGTTCAGCGAGCTCTCCGGCAAGCACTCCGGCCGCCGGTCACCAAAAAAGGGTGTCATTCTCCATATCAATCGGGCTACTGCACGGTGACACACCGTCTTGACCCCTAGGATTCCACCTATCACCTCACCGGTCTCATTCGACAGGAACCCCATGAGCGACACTTCCCCCTACGGCTTCGAGCTTGTGCGGCGTGGGTACGACCGCGCTCAGGTGGACGAACGCATTTCGAAGCTCGTCTCCGACCGTGACAGCGCTCTGGCCCGTATCACTGCTCTCGAAAAGCGCATCGAGGAACTCCATCTCGAAACGCAGAACGCCCAGGCCCAGGTCAGCGACGCCGAGCCGTCGTACGCCGGCCTCGGCGCCCGCGTCGAGAAGATCCTCCGCCTCGCCGAGGAGGAGGCCAAGGACCTGCGCGAGGAGGCCCGTCGCGCGGCCGAGCAGCACCGTGAGCTCGCCGAGTCGGCGGCCCAGCAGGTGCGTAACGACGCGGAGTCGTTCGCCGCGGACCGCAAGGCCAAGGCGGAGGACGAGGGCGTCCGGATCGTCGAGAAGGCCAAGACCGACGCCTCCACGCTGCGCCAGGAAGCGACGAAGGACGCGCAGCAGAAGCGCGAGGAGGCCGACGCCCTCTTCGAGGAGACCCGCGCGAAGGCCGCGCAGGCCGCCGCCGACTTCGAGACGAACCTCGCCAAGCGCCGCGAGCAGTCCGAGCGCGACCTGGCCTCGCGGCAGGCCAAGGCCGAGAAGCGTCTCGCGGAGATCGAGCACCGTGCGGAGCAGCTCCGGCTTGAGGCCGAGAAGCTGCGTACGGACGCCGAGCGCCGTGCCCGTCAGACGGTGGAGACGGCTCAGCGCCAGGCCGAGGACATCGTGGCCGACGCGAACGCCAAGGCCGACCGGATCCGTTCGGAGTCCGAGCGTGAGCTTGCGGCGCTGACGAACCGACGTGACTCGATCAACGCGCAGCTGACGAATGTGCGGGAGATGTTGGCGACGCTCACGGGGGCGGCGGTCGCTGCCGCGGGCGCTCCTGAGGATGAGCCCGTCACCCGGGGGGTGCCGGCTCAGCAGTCCCGGTAGGTGCGGGGCTGATACCTGCGGGGCTGATACCTGCGGGTCTGATCGTGCGGGTTGTCGGGGAGCTGCGGGTCGGCTGTGGCTGGTCGCGCAGTTCCCCGCGCCCCTTACGGGGCCCTTTGCCACTCCAGTGGCAAGGGGCCCCGGTGCGTTCTAGCGTGTGGGCATGATCGAGCTTGCGGGGCTGACCAAGCGGTACGGCGAGAAGATGGCGGTGAATCAGCTCACGTTCGCCGTGCGGCCCGGGATCGTCACCGGCTTCCTCGGGCCGAACGGCGCCGGCAAGTCCACCACCATGCGGATGATGCTCGGGCTCGACCGGCCGACCGCGGGCGACGTGCGGATCGACGGGCAGCACTACGACCGCCTCAAGGACCCGCTGAAGTACATCGGCGCCCTTCTCGACGCCAAGGCCATGCACGGCGGCCGCAGCGCCTTCAACCACCTGTTGTGCCTCGCGCAGAGCAACGGCATCCCGCGGAAACGCGTGCACGAGGTCCTCGACACCGTGGGCCTCACCGCGGTGGCGAGGAAGAAGGCCAAGGGCTTCTCGCTCGGCATGGGCCA
>NZ_LIPP01000486.1:8722-8877 GCF_001418335.1 Streptomyces aurantiacus
CACCTCATGAGCGAGATGGCCCTCACGGCCGACCACCTCGTCGTGATCGGCCAGGGCCGGCTGCTCGCGAACACCTCCATGGCCGACTTCATCCGGGACAACTCCCGGTCGTACGTACGCATCAGGACCCCGCAGCGGGAACTGCTGCTCGACGA
>NZ_LIPP01000487.1 GCF_001418335.1 Streptomyces aurantiacus
GCGCGGCCCACCGCGGTGAACCTCTCGTACGGGGTTCGCCGGGCTCAGCAGGCCCACCTCGCCGTCCTGCGGGCCAGCGGTGACCAGGAGCAGGCCGCCGGGGCCGCGCTGGCCGCCGCGCGGGCGCTCCACAGGGAAGACGCCGAGGCCAGCGGGCGTATGGCCGTGCACGGTCTGGCGCTGCTCGACGAGCTGCTGCCCGGGGGAAAC
Organism: Streptomyces aurantiacus; assembly: GCF_001418335.1. Lineage (GTDB taxonomy): Bacteria > Actinomycetota > Actinomycetes > Streptomycetales > Streptomycetaceae > Streptomyces > Streptomyces aurantiacus. The sequence goes on from NZ_LIPP01000487.1 coordinate 211, forward strand.
CACCGTGTTCTCACGCACTGCAACACCGGGGCGCTGGTGTCCGGCGGGGAAGGCACGGCGTTCGCGGTGGCGCTCGCGGCGCACCGGGCGGGGCGGCTGCGCAGGCTCTGGGTGGACGAGACGCGTCCCTTGCTGCAAGGTGCTCGCCTGACCTCCTATGAGGCGGCGCGCGCCGGAATGGCGTACACCTTGCTCACGGACAACGCTGCCGGGTCACTGTTCTCGGCGGGAGAGGTGGATGCGGTGCTCGTCGGAGCGGACCGGATCGCCGCCGATGGTTCGGTGGCGAACAAGGTGGGGAGCTATCCGCTCGCGGTGCTGGCCAGGTATCACCATGTGCCGTTCATCGTGGTGGCGCCGTTGACGACGGTGGATCCGGACACTCCGAACGGAGCATCGATCGAGGTCGAGCAGCGTGCCAGTCATGAAGTGACGGAGATCACAGCACCGCTGGTGCCCGTGGCGGGAGGCGAAGCGGGGGGCGCGATACCGCTGGCACCCCTGGGGACCCAGGCGTACAACCCGGCGTTCGACGTGACGCCGCCCGAGTTGGTGACGGCGATCGTCACCGAGGAGGGCGTTGTGTCGCCCGTGACGGTTGAGGCGCTTGCGGAGCTGTGTGACAGGTCACGCCAAGTAACGATTTAGTTAATGGGATGATGTCGTTTATGAAGGGACGAGTCCTTGTCGTCGATGACGACACCGCACTGGCCGAGATGCTCGGCATTGTGTTGCGTGGTGAAGGTTTTGAGCCGTCTTTCGTAGCCGACGGCGACAGGGCGCTGGCCGCTTTCCGTGAGAGCAAGCCCGACCTGGTGCTCCTGGACCTGATGCTTCCCGGCCGGGACGGTATCGAGGTGTGCCGCCTGATCAGGGCGGAGTCCGGGGTGCCGATCGTGATGCTCACCGCGAAGAGCGACACCGTCGACGTAGTGGTCGGCCTGGAGTCGGGTGCGGATGACTACATCGTCAAGCCGTTCAAGCCGAAGGAGCTGGTGGCCCGGATCCGGGCCAGGCTGCGCAGGTCCGAGGAACCGGCGCCCGAGCAGCTCGCGATCGGCGATCTGGTCATCGACGTGGCCGGTCACTCCGTGAAGCGGGACGGCGCCTCCATCGCGCTCACCCCGCTGGAGTTCGACCTGCTGGTGGCGCTGGCCCGCAAGCCGTGGCAGGTGTTCACGCGTGAGGTGCTGCTGGAGCAGGTGTGGGGCTACCGGCATGCGGCGGACACCCGTCTGGTGAACGTCCATGTGCAGCGGCTGCGCTCCAAGGTCGAGAAGGACCCGGAGCGGCCGGAGATCGTGGTGACCGTCCGTGGCGTCGGTTACAAGGCCGGACCGAGCTGACGTGTCCCGGGACAGTGCCGCTTCGGCGCCCGGTGAACCGGGGGCCCGCTCGGGGCGGCCTGTCGGCCGGAAGATGACGGGCTCCCGCTGGGGACGGTTCGTCGAGGGCGGGCTGCTCCAGGGCGGAGTGCAGGGCAGCCCGGTCCTTCGCCTTTTCATGCGCTGGGTGCGCCGTCCGCTGCTGCCGGTCATGCGGCTGTGGCGGCGCAACATCCAGCTCAAGGTCGTCGTCACGACCCTGCTGATGTCGCTGGGTGTCGTCCTGCTGCTGGGTTTCGTGGTGATCGGACAGGTGCGCAACGGCCTGCTGGACGCCAAGGTGAAGGCTTCCCAGAGCCAGGCCACGGGCGGGTTCACGGTCGCCAAACAGGAGGCCGACAGCGCGATGGGCGCGGACGGGGACGACCGCTCCGGCTCGGGCGACAACCCCGTGCAGAACGTCAGCGGCTGGATGAACTCCCTCGTCGAGTCGCTCTCCAGCGGCGGACAGGGCGCGTTCAGCGTCGTCACCCTCGCCACCACCACCGCGGACAGCAGCAGGGCCCTCGGACCGCGCGGCTCGGGCTACGTCAACCCGAGCATCAGCGTGCCCCAGAACCTGCGTGAGCGGGTGGACGCCGGCCGGGGCGCGACCCAGAGCTACACGCGCATCGTCTACACCAACAGCCAGGAGTCCCAGCCGGCGCTGATCATCGGCACCCAGGTCAACGACCCCAAGGGCGACCCGTACCAGCTGTACTACCTGTTCCCGCTCACGCAGGAGGAGAAGTCGCTCAGCCTGGTCAAGGGGACGCTCGCGACGGCCGGGCTGTTCGTCGTGGTGCTGCTCGGGGCGATCGCCTGGCTCGTGGTGCGCCAGGTCGTCACGCCCGTACGGATGGCCGCCGGGATCGCCGAACGGCTGTCCGCCGGGCGCCTCCAGGAACGTATGAAGGTCACCGGTGAGGACGACATCGCGCGGCTCGGCGAGGCCTTCAACAAGATGGCCCAGAACCTCCAGCTGAAGATCCAACAGCTGGAGGACCTGTCGCGGATGCAGCGGCGGTTCGTGTCCGACGTGTCGCACGAGCTGCGTACGCCGCTGACGACCGTACGGATGGCGGCCGATGTCATCCACGACGCGCGCGTGGACTTCGATCCGATGACCGCCCGGTCGGCCGAGCTGCTCGCCGACCAGCTGGACCGGTTCGAGACGCTGCTGGCGGACCTGCTGGAGATCAGCCGCTTCGACGCCGGCGCGGCAGCCCTGGAAGCCGAGCCGATAGACCTGCGGGAGGTCGTCCGCAGGGTCATCAGCGGCGCCGAACCGCTCGCCGAACGCAAGGGCACCCGCATACGCGTCGTCGGGGACCAGCAGCCCGTGGTCGCCGAGGCGGACGCCCGGCGGGTGGAGCGAGTGCTGCGCAATCTCGTGGTCAACGCCGTCGAGCACGGCGAGGGCAAGGACGTCGTGGTCAAACTCGCGTCCGCGGGCGGGGCCGTCGCGGTCGCGGTGCGGGACTACGGAGTGGGGCTCAAACCCGGCGAAGCGACCCGGGTGTTCAGCCGCTTCTGGCGGGCCGACCCGGCACGCGCGCGTACGACCGGCGGTACGGGCCTGGGCCTGTCCATCGCCCTGGAGGACGCGCGGCTGCACGGCGGCTGGCTGCAGGCGTGGGGCGAACCGGGCGGCGGCTCGCAGTTCCGGCTGACGGTGCCGCGGACGGCGGACGAGCCGCTGCGGGGCTCGCCGATACCACTGGAGCCCAAGGACTCGCGGCGCAACCGCGGGCTGAACGACGCGGGGCTGCCCCTGGGCGGCACCCAGAAACTGGCCACCGTACCGGCGCAGCCCGCCGGCGAGCGGACGGTGCCGCCGATGCCGGCGCGCGCCCCCAGGGTGGCGGGCGCGGTGGATCCGGCGGCGCTGCCCGGCAACGGCGCGCGCGTGGTGCCGCGGCCCACGGCGGACACCCGAGGCCCGGCCGCGGCGCCCGAAGAGACGTCCGAAGACCGGCGTGAAGTCCCGCGTGAAGAGACGTCCGAAGACATGCCGGAAGCGGCGCCGTCCGCGGGCGGCCCGGAAGCCGGCGCGCAGCCGGAACAGACGAAGCAGACGCAGCAGCTGAAGCAGGGGGAGGCATCTCGTGGGCGCTGACCGCGATCGGGGCGGCCGTCGGCGTCCGGCGCACCTGACGGTGTACGCCGTCTGCGGGACCGTACTGCTGGCCGGGTGCGCGTCGATGCCGGACGGCGGGGACCTGCGCGATGTCGAGGCCTCTCAGCGGCCGGACGCGCAGGTCCGGGTGTTCGCGATGCCGCCGCGGGAGAACGCGCAGCCCGAGGAGATCGTCCAGGGTTTCCTCGAAGCGCTGACCAGCGACGACCCGGAATTCGAGACGGCCCGCAAGTACCTGACCGACAAGGCGTCGCGGGAGTGGCGTCCGAACGGGTCGACGACGGTGCTCGCGGACGGACCGAACACCGTGGCGGAGCACAGCGGCAGCAGGGAGGCGACCGGTGACTACGCCTACTCGCTGATCGGCACCAAGGTCGCCACCGTCGACTCGCAGTTCGCCTACAAGCCCGCCGAGGGGGCGTACGACGAGACCGTGCACCTCACGGACCAGAAAGCGGCGGACGGCGCCAAGGAGTGGCGCATCGACGCCCTGCCGGCGGGCCTGGTGATGGGCATGTCCGACTTCCAGCGCAACTACGAGTCCGTCAACAAGTACTACTTCGCCTCGAACACGGAAGGCAGGACCGACGACCAGCTCGGAGCGGTCGCCGACCCCGTCTACGTACGGGAGCAGGTGGACCCGGTGACGCAGATGGTCCGCTCGGTCCTGAAGGGGCCGACGAGCTGGCTCAAGCCGGTGGTCAGGTCGAGTTTCCCCACCGGTACGGCGCTGAAGAAGGGCGTCAAGTCGCTGACGCCCGACGACCAGAACCGGCTGACGGTGCCGTTGAACGCCAAGGCCGACCGGATCGGACAGACCGTGTGCACGGAGATGGCCGCCCAGATCCTGTTCACCCTCCAGGACCTGACGCCCACCGGCATCGAGGAAGTGGAGCTGCAGCGTTCGGACGGCTCCCAGTCGTGCGTGCTCAGCGAGGACCGGGCCGAGATCTACGTCGCGCACGGTCCGGCCAAGCGTGCCGAGTACGAGTACTTCATCGACGGCGAGAAGCGGCTGGTGCGGATACCGGGGGCCGGCAGCGAGCAGGAGCCCGAGCCGGTGCCCGGCGCGCTCGGCGACGGGGACAAGGAACTGCGGGCGGCCGCGGTCTCGCGGGACGAGGGCACCGCCGCCGGAGTGTCGCTCGACGGGCGCTCGCTGTACGTGGGGTCGCTGGCGTCGGGCGGCTCGCTCGGGGAGGCCGTGCTGCACAGCGAGGCCGCGTCCCAGGCCGACGGGCTGGCGACGCCCAGCTGGGACGCGGGCGGCGACCTGTGGGTGGCCGACCGCGACCCGGAGAACTCCCGGCTGCTCCTGCTGCCGAAGGGCGCGGGCGATCCGCTGGTGGTCTCGACTCCCGGTCTTGAGGGGCGGATCGAGGCGGTGCGGGTGGCCGCGGACGGCGTGCGGATCGCGCTGATGGTGCGCAACGACAAGCGGACGACCCTGCTCATGGGGCGGATCGAACGGGCGGACTCGCCGGGCGCCGGTGAGAGGGGCGCTGTCGCGATCCATGAACTGCGGTCGGTGGCACCGCAGCTGGAGGAGGTCACGGCCATGTCCTGGGCCGGCGACAGCCGCCTGGTCGTGGTCGGACGCGAGGCCCGCGGCGTGCAGCAGATCCAGTACGTCCAGGTCGACGGATCGACGCCGGCCGGCCCGGCCCCCTCCGCGCTCACCGGGGTGAAGGAGATCGCCGCCTCCGAGGACGAACGGCTGCCGCTGATGGCGCACTCGGAGGACGGGATCGTGCGGCTCTCGACGGGTTCGCAGTGGCAGACCGTGGTCAAGACGGGGATGGCGCCGGTCTACCCGGGGTGAGTTCGGGGCGACCATGGGCGTCTCTGGCGCGTCCCTGGTGCGTCGTCCCTCGTGGGCTCCTCGTGCGTCCCTCGTGTGAGGGACAACGCGTCGACGATCGCGGGGAGTTGTCCACAGGCAGTTGTCCACAGGCCTGCCGCGGGGGCTCGGGCTTTGGCACAGTGGTGGGCATGCGGGGGTGGTGGCAGGACCTCACCGACCTGGTGCTTCCGGCCGAGTGCGGAGGTTGTGGACGGCTGCGCACGGCGCTCTGCCCGGAGTGCCGTGCCGCCCTGACGGGGGACGTCCCGAGCCGGGTGCGACCGGATCCCGAACCACCGGGACTGCCGGTGGTGTATGCGGCGGCTCCCTACGAGGACCAGGTGAGGGCGGCGCTGCTCGCGCACAAGGAACGGGGGGTGCTGATACTCGCCGGGCCGCTCGGAGCGGCGCTGGCGGGGGCTGTGCGGGCGGGGCTGGGAG
>NZ_LIPP01000488.1 GCF_001418335.1 Streptomyces aurantiacus
CCCCCTGCAGATGCCCCAGGTGCCCCTTGAGCGCGGTCACAGGTATCCGACCGGCCCCGAACACCCCGGCCAGGGCAACCGCTTCGGCCAGATCGCCGTCGACGGTCGCCGTGGCGTGCGCGTTGACGTGGACCACGTCCACGAGACGCGCCCCCGCGTCCCGCACGGCCCGTCGGACGGCCCTGTCGATACCGGCCCCGCTCGGATCGGGAGCGGCCACATGATGGGCGTCGGCGGAAAGCCCCCAACCCGCCGCCTCGCAGTAGACCCGGGCCCCACGCGCACGCGCGTGCTCCTCCGCTTCGAGGAGCAGGAAACCGGCGCCCTCCCCGTTCACGAAGCCGTCCCGGTCCTTGGCGAACGGCCGTGACGGCGTCGTCCCGGACGCCACGCCGAGCGTGGACAGGGCACGCATCGACGCGAACGCCGCCATCAGCGCCGGCGTCACCACCGCCTCCGTGCCTCCGGCCAGCGCCACGTCCACATGCCCGTACCGGATGCGGTCGATCACCTGCCCTATGGCCTCGGTACCGGAGGCGCACGCGCTGGTCACGGTCCGGGCCTCCCCGGTGATGTGCAGCCCGAGCGACACCTGGGACGCGGCCTGCGAGGGCACGGTCATCGGGGTGGTGAGGGGCGGGACCGAACGCGGCCCCTTCTCCCGCAGCAGCCGGTCGCCCGCCACGAGCACGGGCGCACCGCCGATGATCGTGCCGACCGAGACGCCCACTCGTTCCGGGTCGAGCCCGCTCTCCCGCGTACCCGACGGGTCAAGGCCGCCGTCCTGCCAGGCCTCCAGCGCGGCGACCAGGGCGAGTTGGGCGGAACGGTTCATCCGGCGGGCCCGTTGCCGGGGCACCAGCTCGGTGAGGTCCACCGGCACGAGTGCCCCGGTCCGCACCGGCAGGCCGACGAACTCCGGCCCGTCCAGCTCACGTATCCCGTGCCGCCCGTCCAACAGCCCCTGCCACAGCTCGCCGACGCCGACACCGAGCGGGGTGATTGCGCCAAGCCCGGTGACCACCACCCGGCGCCGCCCGGCGGAGGCGGGCTCCTGACCTTCCGACGTCGCCGGACGCGCGTGATGGCGTACGAGGTATCCCTGCTCCAGCCGTTGCGTGGCCCAGGCCCGTATCTCCGGGTCCTGGAGCGGTTCTTCGGACGGGCGGTCGAGGTCGCGGTGCCAGACACCCCACCTCCGGGTGTAGGACTCCTCGACGGCGCGAGGGCCGGCGGTCCGCAGCGCGGTGAACCGGTCGCCGTCGCGCAGGGTGGCCGCGGGACCGTCGGCGGAGAGGGCGAGAGGGGCGCCGGGTACGACCTCGGCGGCGGTGGCGGTCGTGTCGGTGTCAGTGTCGGCGTCAGTGTCGGGGGAGAGGGGAGCGTCGTCGTCGTACGAACGGTGCATGTGACTGCTGCTTCCTTCGCTCGGTGGTGGGGCACGTCGGACACAAGGAGCGAATTCCAGTGTCACCGAACCGAGTTGCCGTCGGCCGCCAGCTGTCAGGTGACCGCCGACGAGCAGGAGTGGGCGAGCAACCACCGCTCACCACCCCCCCCATAACCCACCACAACC
>NZ_LIPP01000489.1 GCF_001418335.1 Streptomyces aurantiacus
TTCCCGTCACTACCGGGGGCGGAGCCCCCGGTAGTGACGGGAATGGGTAGGGGCGGCGGGGGCGAAAAACTCACTCCAGTCCGCGCCCACCGTCAACCCCGCGGACGCGGATTCGTCCTGCCGGACGATTCCGGCTTCCTTATGTCCATCGAACGGTGGACCCACGCGCGTGTACGGCACAATGACCGTGCCCGGAAAGCCCTCTCAAGCTACGGAAACGGCGTGATGAGCAAGACGACAGTCAGGGAAGGCGTCTCCACCGACCAGGGAGTCGCCGCGGCTCCACGCACCGTGGGCGGCGGCCGCGTGCTCGCCCTTCTGCTGGTGATCACCGGCGCGGCCGGGCTGCTGGCCTCCTGGGTCATCACCATCGACAAGTTCAAGCTGCTGGAGGACCCGAACTTCACGCCGGGCTGCAGCCTGAACCCGGTCGTGTCCTGCGGCAACATCATGAAGAGCGACCAGGCGTCCGTCTTCGGGTTCCCCAACCCGATGATGGGCCTCGTCGCCTACGGCATCGTGATCGGCGTCGGGGCGAGCCTGTTCGGCCGGGCCACCTTCCCGCGCTGGTACTGGCTGACCTTCAACGCGGGCACGTTGTTCGGCGTCGGCTTCGTCACCTGGCTCCAGTACCAGTCGCTGTACAACATCAACTCGCTGTGCCTGTGGTGCTGCCTGGCCTGGGTCGCGACCATCATCATGTTCTGGGCCGTGACCTCGCACAACGTCCGCAACGGCTTCCTGCCCGCGCCCGGCTGGCTCAAGGGGTTCCTCGGCGAGTTCGCCTGGGTGCTGCCGGTCATGCACATCGGGATCATCGGCATGCTGATCCTGACCCGCTGGTGGGACTTCTGGACCAGCTGACGGCGGCCCGCGGAGCCTTGCGGGCTCGCGGAGCCCTTGCAGGAGAAGGGCCCGGCGGCTCTGTCAGTGGCGTGACATAGGGTTTCGCACGTGGAGCCCGACCTGTTTACCGCCGCAGCCGAAGAACGCCAGGAGAAGGACCCGTCCAGCAGCCCCCTGGCCGTACGGATGCGCCCGCGCACCCTCGACGAGGTCGAGGGCCAGCAGCACCTGCTGAAGCCGGGCTCGCCCCTGCGCAGACTCGTCGGCGAGGGCGGCGGAGGTCCGGCCGGACCGTCCTCGGTGATCCTCTGGGGCCCGCCGGGCACCGGCAAGACGACCCTGGCGTACGTGGTCTCCAAGGCGACGAACAAGCGCTTCGTGGAGCTCTCCGCGATCACCGCCGGCGTCAAGGAGGTGCGCGCGGTCATCGAGAGCGCCCGCCGGGCCACCGGAGGCTACGGCAAGGAGACCGTCCTCTTCCTCGACGAGATCCACCGCTTCAGCAAGGCCCAGCAGGACTCCCTGCTCCCGGCCGTGGAGAACCGCTGGGTGACGCTGATCGCGGCGACCACGGAGAACCCGTACTTCTCCATCATTTCCCCCCTGCTGTCCCGCTCGCTCCTCCTCACCCTCGAACCGCTCACCGACGACGACCTGCGGGGCCTGCTGCGCCGGGCGCTCGCCGACGAGCGTGGCCTCAAGGGCGCCCTCACCCTCCCCGAGGACAGCGAGGAGCACCTTCTTCGGATCGCCGGCGGCGACGCCCGGCGTGCCCTCACCGCTCTGGAGGCCGCCGCCGGGGCCGCACTCGACAAGGGTGACGCGGAGATCACCCTCCAGACCCTGGAGGAGACCGTCGACCGGGCCGCGGTGACGTACGACCGCGACGGCGACCAGCACTACGACGTGGCCAGCGCCCTGATCAAGTCCATCAGGGGCTCGGACGTCGACGCGGCGCTGCACTACCTGGCCCGGATGATCGACGCCGGCGAGGATCCCCGGTTCATCGCCCGCCGCCTGATGATCTCCGCCAGCGAGGACATCGGCCTCGCCGATCCGAACGCCCTGTCGACAGCCGTCGCGGCAGCCCAGGCCGTCGCCATGATCGGCTTCCCCGAGGCCGCGCTCACCCTCAGCCACGCCACCATCGCCCTCGCCCTGGCCCCGAAGTCGAACGCCGCGACCATGGCGATCGGCGCCGCCATGGAGGACGTCCGCAAGGGCCACGCGGGCCCCGTGCCGATGCACCTGCGCGACGGGCACTACAAGGGCGCGGCCAAGCTCGGCCACGCGCAGGGATACGTGTACCCGCACGACCTGCCCGAAGGCATCGCCGCCCAGCAGTACGCGCCGGAGGAGCTCAAGGACCGCGAGTACTACACGCCGACCCGGCACGGCGCCGAGGCACGCTACGCGGACGCGGTGGAATGGACCAGGAACCACCTCGGCCGAGGACGGTCCTGATCACCCCGCGGATCCCTGTAGACTTCCCCGAGCGCTGCGTCCCGTGTCCGGCCCCGGCCGGCACCACCAGAACGGGACATGCAGCCGGAGCCCCCACCCCCGGGTGAGGATTCCAGGAGCGTCGCGCACCGTCGAAGGTGTCGCGGGCAGCCCATCACCCTCCCGGATTCGTCCGGGAACCGGTCGGTGGGCCACTCGCGTGCTGCACATGTGCCCAGACCCGGGAGCGGCTGCCCAACAGGTCCGTCAGGGCTCGTTGGGTTTCCCGAGCTGCGGATGCGACCTCCCTTAACCCTGGTGAAGCCGTATTCACATCGAAAACACGAGGTGTTTGGTTCATGACGAACCAGTCCCGCCCCAAGGTCAAGAAGTCGCGTGCCCTCGGCATCGCGCTGACCCCGAAGGCCGTCAAGTACTTCGAGGCCCGCCCCTACCCGCCCGGCGAGCACGGCCGTGGCCGCAAGCAGAACTCGGACTACAAGGTCCGTCTGCTGGAGAAGCAGCGGCTCCGCGCGCAGTACGACGTGTCCGAGCGCCAGCTCGTC
>NZ_LIPP01000049.1:0-185 GCF_001418335.1 Streptomyces aurantiacus
CCCCCACCCCCACCCTCGTCCCCGCGTGCTCGTGGCCAGCGACCTCGACCGGACGCTGATCTACTCCGCCAACGCGCTCGCGCTGACCGGGCCGGACGCGTTGGCGCCCCGGCTGCTCTGCGTCGAGGTGTACGAGAGCAAGCCGCTGTCGTACGTGACGGAGACCGCGGCCGGGCTGCTCACCG
>NZ_LIPP01000049.1:240-27185 GCF_001418335.1 Streptomyces aurantiacus
GGCCGAGGTGCGCGCGCACCTGGAGGCCACCGCCGACCCGGTCTGGGTGCGCAAGCAACGGGTCGCGGAGGACCTCTTCGTGTACTGCGTCGTCGAGCGGGAACTGCTCCCCGAGGCCTGGGTGACGGAGCTGGCCGCCTGGGCGGAGAGCCGCGGCTGGACTGTGTCCGTCCAGGGCCGCAAGATTTACGCCGTACCGAAGCCGCTCACCAAGAGCGCCGCCATGCGGGAGGTCGCCCGCCGCACGGGAGCGCCCCTCACCCTCGCGGCCGGCGACTCCCTCCTCGACGCCGACCTCCTGCTGGCCGCGGACCGCGGCTGGCGCCCGGGCCACGGCGAACTGGCCGAGGCGCAGTGGACGGCGCCGGGGGTCACCGCGCTGGCGGAGCGGGGGGTGACGGCGGGCGAGCGGATTCTCCGGGAGTTCCTCCGGGAGGTGCGGCAGGCAGGACAGGGGCCCGAGGCGGCGGTGATGACTGGCGCGACGGTGACTCAGGGAGGCAGGGGCCCGGTCAGGGACTGAGTGACCCGGCCGGGGCTGGGGCGCGGGCGAGCGTGTCAGCTGCAGCAGCCCCCGCCGCAGCAACCACCGCCACCACCCGTGGTACGGGACGACGCCGGGGCGGGCGAGGAGGCGGACGCGGAGCCGCCGACGGCCACTGTCGACAGCAGCTTCACCGTGTCGTCGTGGCCGGCCGGGCAGGCGGCGGGTGCGGACGACTCGGCCATCGGACGGCTCTTCTCGAAGGTGTCGCCACAGGTCCGGCAGCGGTATTCATAGCGAGGCATGGGCACAGGTTAGCGGGCGTGGCGGCCCTCTCCCAGGGCAGAACCTCGACCCACCGCTGTGGACGATCCGGCCAGGGCCTTCGCGCGCAACTCGCCCCCCGCCCTCCTCCGCTCCTCACGGGCGGCCTGCTCGGGATGGCGGGAGCGCCAGTAGGGGTTGTCGTGGGGCAGGGCCGAGCCGACGCGTCCGTACATCCCGAAGAACATCAGCATCACGCCGACCACGAAGCTGAACAGAACGTTCTGGATGCGGAAGGCGAGGAAGTTGAGGCCGGTGTCGAGCAGGGCGAGGTTCACGAAGCCGCTGAGGATGAAGAGGACGCCGAGGACCATGTTGATGGTGGAGGCGACGTTGCCGCCGATCACCATGCCGGCGAAGAGCAGCAGCCCGACGCAGATCGAGAGCACGCTGAGGGCGCCGTTGGTGCTCAGCCCGGTGACCGTGTCTCCGCGGGTGTCGAAGAACCCGACCTTGTCGACCAGCCCCAGGATGCCGAAGGCAAGCAGTACGAGCCCCATCAGCCCGGCGCCCACCCGGTAGAACCTGCTGAGCCGATGGTCGACCGGCAGATGCTCGTCGAGCCGGATCCGCCGCCTGGGCGCGGTACGCAGTACATGCGTGACTTGCGAGGCCATGACCGCCTCCTCGGGGCGAGCGGAGGGCGTACGTACCCCCAGCATCCGCCGTCGAAGCCGGTTCCGCCAACCCTGGGAGGCCGGCGCCCGGCTTACGCCTGGGCCGAGGAAGACGACGGCCCGGTTTCGTCGACCGCGGTGGCGGCCGCACAGCCCTCAGCCTGCCTGGTTCGGGCCTTCTCGCCGGGCCGGGCACACCACTATCGTCGCGCGCATGAAGGTCCGTCACAATGTTCGCGCGGTCCTGTTGGACGAGGGGCGACTGGTGTTCCTGCGCCGGGGCTGGCCGGGTGGCTCTCCCTACTGCACGACGGTCGGTGGAGGCGTCGAGCCCTACGACGCCGACCTTGAAGCGGCTCTGCGCCGCGAGGTCATGGAAGAGATCGGCGCCACGATCGGCACCGCCACCGAGTTCCTGACCTTGACCGAACCAGGCGAAAAGGTCACTGTCGTGCAGCATTACTTCCGCGCCGACGTGCTGGACCTGGACCCGAACCGCCGCGGCGGTCCCGAGCTGGACGACCCCGACACAGGCGACTTCTCGCCGGTCTGGGTCGCACTGGACGCGTCTGCCCTGGCGGCGCTCGAACTCCAACCACCCGAACTTGCCAGCTACCTGTGCGAGCAGGCTACGACGTGGGGCGGCGCCTGAGAGATGGCGCAACTCGACGGCACCGATGAAAGCACCCCGCTGGCCATGGCCCGGGGAGGTTCAGTAACCGGCCGAATCATGCCGCGGTGTGGGTGGCCGACGGCGGGATGGGCTGAAGGCTCGGTTGTCGTCGACAGGAAAGATCAAGGCCCAGATCGCCGGGTAATCCACCGCTGATCTGGGCCTTGCACGTGTCCTGGGACTGGTGGGCGCGGACGGTTTCGAACCGCCGACATCCGCCTTGTAAGGGCGGCGCGGTCACTGGCGGGCCCGGCGCAGGTCCATTGCGCCGTCCGGGCTGCCCAGGTCATCCGCGCATTCCGACCGCGGCGAACCGCCATTGACCGTGGTGGACCGCACGACGTGGCACGCATGTGGCACGGAGCTGGCACGCCCTGGTTGAGCTGTCGGCGACCCTGTTAACGGCTGATCGGGATCTCGTAGACGATCTCGCAGTGAGCCACGGGCACCACGATGTCCGCAGTCTCGACGGGCCGTCCCTGATCGCTGTAGTAGGTCCGCCGAATGTGCGTAACGAGCGCGGCCTTCTGGATACCGAGCAGCGAGGCTTCCTCGGCGGTCGCCTGCCGGGGCTCGGGCTGCTCCACGGCATGGCTCACGGAGATGCCGATAGCGGCCATGCGGTTCACGACACCCGCTCCGGCATGCGGCCCTCCCTCGGGAAGGACGATGAGCGTTCCCGCGGTGAGGTCGTACGGCTCCCAGCTCGTCGACAACTGCACCGGCCTGCCGTCGGCGAGGAACTCGTACGACGTCCGGACACACAAGGCACCCTCGTCGACACCCAGCCGTGCCGCGATGTCTGCTGGGGCCGGCACCTTGGCGTCAGTCCGACTCTCCCAATCACCCAGCTTGCCGACGGCTTTCATGTCTGTACGGAACGGCGATCCAGTGGGCTGCTCGCGCGCTGAGGACCGAACGATCCGAACACGTTGCTGAGGCTCGGCAACGTACGTGCCTGATCCTGCCCGCCCTTCCAGTAGCCCCTGGGAGATCAGCAACTCCTGCGCCCGACGAACAACGTTCTCGCCTACGCCGAGCTCCTGGCCGATCTGGGCGCGGGAAGGGAGCCGGTCACCCGGCTCCCACACATGCTCCGTGATCCGTCGCCGGAGCTCATCGGCGACGCGAAGGTAGGGCGGTTGCTCAGGCATGTGGAAAATCTAGTCCACTAGCCCTAATCTAGTTAACTAGCTTTACTCAAAGTGATCGCTGGTTAACGGAGGCTGCCCTGTGCCCGCTTCGGGAGTTCGCGCGGCGGCCATCGCTGCCCGGCTGTCTGCCGTCGGACTCCCCGCGCGCGTGGAGGAACACGCCGAGTTCACGTCGGTCGAAGCGGAGGTGCCGGAAGAGCTCTCCGCCGAGTCGTGGAGGGAGGCCCTGGAGGTGGTGGCCGAGGCCGATCGGTTCGGACTCCTCGCCACGAGCCTCGGTGACCGCACTCTCTGGGCGGTCTTATGCAATACGGCCCCGCGACGGACGACGTCGCAGGACCGAGCCATCAGCGACAGGAGCTGATTCAGCGTGCTCAATCGCATTCGCCGTGCCGCCACGCTCACCAAGAAGCGGCACGCATCCAAGGGCAGGCATCGCCGCCCCTTAACGTCCTCCCGGCCGCCGGCCGCTCCCACTTCTGTCGCGTTCACCGACGAGCCGACGGTCATCTTGGCTCGGGGCTCCGACTTGGCGGGGCATCGCTACGGGCTGACGGGCGAAGAGAACACGCTCGTCCGCCCGTACCTGCTGGCTTGGGAGAATCAGACTCGACAGCGTCCAGCAGTTGCCGTTGCCTCTTATCTGCCGGCCGAAGTGCCATCCGCGCTGATGGAGGCCATCTGATGTTGCCTCAACAGCAGCCCTCCACCTCGGACGCTTCCTACCGCTCGATCGCTTGCCGGATCGGTACGCACCATGCGTGTGCTGAGTCCTCTCCGGCTTCGGCTCCGATCGATGTGCCAGTGATCTACGAAGCCTGTGACTGCCTGTGTCATCCCGTGCCCGACTGCCTTACACCCGAAGAAGGTGAACCGCTGAGCTACGGGAGGCCTGACAGCGCATCGACGTTCAACTTCGACACCACTGGAGGGCAGACGCGGTGATGACGGAGAAGAGTGAACTACGGCTGCTTCCATGGGCGGGGTCAGAGGGTAAACCGTGCTACCTGAGCAGCAGCGATGCTGACGGCTTCATGTCCCGCTTGGCGGATCGTATCGAGGCGGATCAACTCGACACGGCGTCCGAACTCCTGAAGTACGCACTTCAGGTACTTGATCACCAGCCGGGAAACCTCGACGAACTGCCTCTCCTTGTTGCCCAGTTGGCTGGGGCGCTGGAAGACGTGCTGCGTGTGGCAACCAGTCGCGGGAGCCGCCTGGCTACGCCAAGAACCTCTGAAGGGGAAGAGAGCGTCTGACCGTTGGCAGCAACTCACGGTTGGGCCGTGTCCAGCACAGCAAGGAGCCCCGAATACCGTGCGGGGCTCCTTGCTGTTGTCGACGGCAACCGGTTGCAGCGGCTGACCGATCGCGCGCCTGTACGTCCTGCCTCACCGCACCGACCTGGTCGAGAAGTACACGGCTCCGGAGGCCGCTTGGGTCCTGGGCAACGCGGCAGGTCACGACCCTACATGTGGAAGATCAGGTGGGACGCGTCCACGGATAGTCCACGACTGGCGCGACAGAGCGGTTGGGGTGACTTGTGTGCGAGACCCCAGACTTCGACAGTTGCGATCGTCGTCACGGATACGCCTGTCGGTCGCCGCTGCCGAGCGAGGTCGACCCCCTGAATTGTTCATGATCGATCTGCTGCGAGACGGGACCGTCACGGAGACGGCTATGCGGGACGAAGTTGCTCACCGTCTAGAACGCGCAGCTCCAAGCCAGCTGAGTCACACAAAGTTTGGGCAAGTACGCGAGTCTCTATGGGCACTTTGTCAACTGCAGCCAAGATGTGTACGTCCGCGCGTAGGCTGCTGCTGAGTTCGACGTCCCGTCTCATCTGCTCTTCAGTGAATTCCGATGAACTCGTCTTGACCTCACCTGAGACAACCTTGCCGCCACAGATCCCAAACACGTCTACCTCAACAGACTTCTCTTCCCCAGGGAAGTAGAGATCCGCGCCGGGGAGAAAAGATGACAACGGCTCAGCCTTTGTCATCGCTGCAATAACCATCAAGTGTGGAAAGACCCCTTGATCGGTTGCGCGGTCGACGAGAGTATCGAGTCGATAGAAGATCGAAAGAGCCGACCGATCCGCTGTGTAGCTGGCAGAAGCTGAACAGCCCGGGCAAGAGGCCACGGATTCTACCTCAGGCATGCGGATGAAGTTATCCATGCCGCATCGCGGGCACGCGACTTTCAGCCCTCTCTCTGCCCAGCCCAGGGCGCAGAGCTTTTCAGCAATCACAGCTCGTTCGTCCCTTGTTACTTTCGCAAGCTGTTGAGCAGGAAGGTATCGGCGCTCCGTGCGACTTCCCCATCGGATTGCCAGGTCGGCGAGGTTTCTTTCGATGATTCCTTGCTGCGCAAGATTCTTAAGCTCCTTCGTCAAAGTCTTGGAGCGAGGTGTCATTAAGTCAACCAGCGCCTCAAAGATCCCTGGATCCAGCAGAACGGAAATATCTGCTGTTTCCTGCAACGCCGCTCCCATGCGACCCTTGTCCGATAATTGGTAACGAGCAGTCACTGAATTGAGGATTTCTTGGCGCGCCTGGTCAAGGGAGGGTACGAGTAGGTCGAACTGATATGAGTTGCTGGCGGTGGTTTTGAGCTGGATACTGTCACCATGCCAGGTGGCGTGTTCGTGAACGAGGGTGGCCACAGCGGAGCGTCGCGGCAAGCCGTCAAAAGGCCTTCCAAAGAATCGCACGAGCGTGGCCCCGGAACCACCGAACTCTACAGGTGAAGAAAAGCGAACAGTGCTTCCGGAGCGAAAGACATGGATGTCGAATGTGGCGACTTGCCCATGCTCGCGCTCAAAGTCAAAAAATTGCCTTACATCAATGTTGAAACGGCAGGTATACGGGGGCTGTCGCAGCGGAGGGGTCGGCCACCTTTGACTCACCCTGACATTGTCCGTCGTGGGTTGCAGATTCAGTAGATGAGCAAAGTGCTCTAGGCGCTCGCGTTCCACCCCGTAGCTGACCACGATGGCATCAGGTGAGAACTCGGCAGGCCTGGCCAATACTCGGGAGAACTGGCGTTCGAAGTCTACCCAGTATTTCACTTCGTCGATGGGGAGAAGCATCATTGGCGCTTGGCTAAAGGTCAGCGATCGCAAGGCGCGAAGATTCCAGAATGCGAGGCAATCATTGAGATTGTCGGATTCTGTCACCCAGATAACGGCGGGCGCTTGACCTGGAATACCTCTGGTCTGGTACTCGCCGGCCTGAGCCTCTGTCTGTTGCAGAAGAGTGCTTCCGATGCCGACCTGTGCCCGCCCGATCTCGTCGTTCGTACGGGGACGACGGACAGACAACGCGGAGCGCTGCATGTCGCTAAGGGTTTCGTCAGTTAGGTCACCTGCAGCGGCCACCTCCCAGAGCTTGCCGCCTTCACGTGCCAGCACATGAGAGGAGTCGACCGCAGAGCGAGCCGTATGGCTGGGATGGCAGGTGAACCGCGTAATGCCATCCCGGTCTACTCGCAGGAGCGGAACGCAGTCTAGATTCAGCTGAGAGGCGGCGTTACGGGCTTGCTCCTCAGAGAGATCAACATTGACCGCACCGACAGCCCCTGACAGTTCTACAACTTGTTGATGCCCAGGAGGTACGCTTCCGTCCGGCAGTACCTCGACGATCGGCTCGCTCACTCCGCCCCACCGCGTGCTTGCCTCTTGAACTGCACGCCGGAAGCCTTCGCTGCTGCCTTCCTTGATCAAATAGACTGCCCGAGCGGGCAGGACCGCAGCCTGTATGGCCATCTGGCCCCGGTATTCCATCTGCTGGTTCACGGCAGCAGCATGCCATCGCATGTCTGCGAGCATGACCCAAACTGCGCCGGTAGGCCTGGCCGACCTTGCTGACATCAGCTTGGGAAGCTTGGGTTCTCGGTGGGAGGCTGCTTGGCTGAGCTGCGACGGAGCGGGCGCGGGGGGCCGACGGACCGGAGACCTGGTCCCCGTCATTCCCCGTGGTTCCCCGCACGATCTGGCATGTGTCTGGCACGGGTGCGGCCGTCCGATCTGTGCGTCTGCCTTGGGCCGCGGACTACTCGTAGGCGGTCGCAGCTCGGAGGGCTCGTGCGAAGAAGCTCCAGTCACCGCCAGAGGGTAGATAGCGGCCTTCGTTGCTGTACCAGCCGTCCGCGTCGTCGATCCATGCTGCCAGCGCCTCCAAGAAGCTCGCGAGGTCCGCGTTCTCCCATGAGTGGCCCTCTTCGGTGTGGCTGCGGTGGAGGGCCCGGACGAAGGTAGCCAGGTCTTCTCTACTGTCGACGTGATCAGGAGAAGCGGTCATGAGCGGCACCCTACTTGGCACGCCCACGGTTGGAGGGAGCCTGGTGAACACCGCTTTAGGAGTTCGATCCCAACCCGCTCCGGCGACTGTCCTCGACTGTCATGGCGGCCGGACAGAGATGCTGGTGTACGCCTTCGTCCGGCGTCGTTGATGTCAGCCGTGGGTGTCAGAGACCTTCCGATCAGCGGTCGCGTGTGCCGTTGCCGCCGTCAGCGGTGAACGGTGAACGGACTGGAGCCTTAAACCACCTGCGTAGGGCGCACCTGCACACCTAGCATCGACTCACGCATTTGAGAGACGCAGCGTCAAGGCAACAGTCTGGGGCAATGATGAGGAAGATCGATGAGCTGGGCGTCTTCTGGGTAGATGGCCACGAGGACGACGAGCTGTATGGTCGCCTACGATTCAATCCCGAAGATGATGGTATTACGCTTTCTTTGACCGGAACCTTTGACGCCATCTCTCCGAATGATGATGGAGAGTTGATCCGCATCCTGGGATGGATTGGAAAAGACAGAGTCACTTTGGAGCGCTGCTATTCGGCAGGCACATTCCACAGGTCTCCTGGGATTCCAAACAGCAACTTTCGAGCGAACGAGCTCCTTGTAGGCCACCACGTAGAAGAACCGCATCCTCAATTTCAATCCGCTTCTGTCTCCCTTAGCGACCTAGGCAACTGGATTGGTCGTAGCGGGATTAGCGTGGCGAACGAAAACCTCGAACCTGCATACCGCATTGAATCTCTCGACAGTGAAGCAAGGAGGTTCTCTCGCGGCGAAGTTGCATTGCGCTTCGGCTGGTCAACTAGTGGTGATTCACGCAATAGCGTCACACTAAAGCATTGGCCCGTACTCAAGGTCACATATGATAAATCAAGGTCGCTAGAGGAAATTCGTGAAGACGTAGGTCTTCTGGAAAGTCTGCTGATTCTATGTACAGGCACCTCGACTAGTGTCGATGGGCTAGTTCTTCGCCGGCCAGATATTCGCGTCACTATGATCTCGGGAAAAGAAGGGCCGGTTGAACAGGGAGTCGAGTTTTTCGCTCAACCTTTGCGATATAGCGATCCCGATGAACGCAAGCAAACACACCAACACCGTATGCTCTTCACCTACGAGGATATCGGCGGGATCGAAGCCGTCGCTAGGTGGCTCGACGCTGCCCCACGGTTTCGCCGTGCGCTCAACTCATTCGTGAGTGTCTGGCGGGCAAAACAAATGTTCGCCGAGAACAGATTCCTGAACGTGACATTCGCAGCTGAAGCCTTCCATAGGATTACGCAGGGTGGCTCCTACATGGAAGACACGGAGTTCGAAGGATTGCTTCAGAAGTATCTCGATAACACTCCTGAAGAGCACCATGACTGGCTACTGGGAAGAATCTCCCACGGAAACGAACTACCTCTCGTCAAAAGACTCCGCCAACTTGCAAGCCGCTCCGCTCCGGTAACGCGAGTTCTGATCAAAAACAGAGGACAGTGGGCCCATCTTCTGGCGCGAGTTAGAAACGAATTGACGCACGTTGGAGAAGCTTCGAGATCTTTTGGCGGTGCGGAGCTTGTGTTTTACACAGAGTCTGTTATTTCAGTCGTCCGAGTATGCATGCTCCTGGAGTGTGGAGTGGCGGCGGATAGCCTGAAAGTCAAAGCTGATTCCTACCCTCTGATTTGGTTCAAATCGAGGCTAGAAGATGCTTTGGAGGTAGCCCAGCGCGACTTTCTGTAGAACGAGAACCCTAGTTCCAGTTCAATTCTTCAGGTCCAGTGAGTTCTTCGGATATTAACCCAAGCAAGTTGGGTCTCCCGAAGATTCGTTACCTACAGCAACGCCGAGCACTGACATTAATTACCGAGTGGACGGGCGCAATAAACACATGTAGCCCGGTTTGACAGAACCATTCACACTCTAGATTGCTCTTGAGGCGTAGATTCTGTGGGTTGCGGTCAGCATTGGATATGCAGCGGATAAAACGTGCAGAAATAACCGGGCGAAGATCTGCTAGGGACTGGCCGGGAGGAGCCAGCGAGCGTGAGGTATTGCGAGCGTTACCCTCTCTTCGCCAACAAGCATGGCAACCTGATCCCGCAGTCCGGTTGCGAATTTTCGTTTGCCAGATGTTCCCGCAGTCTCGACACTCCCATTCTGCTATGTCGGTAGAGGAGGGCGAGCGCAACTGAAGGTCAAAGGATTCGTTCGTTAGGTTCCTGCGAAATTCGATGACAAGTTCGGGGAAAATTTCAGCAACGGAAATGAACCTCGGATTCCCTTTGACCCGAGCCCACCTTTCAGCCGCTTCTTTAAGGCAGGCAGATCGTGCACTTTTGTTTAGATGCTTGAAATCAAGACCTTCTGAAAGAAGCAAGGTTTGCAAGGCTGTCGTCCAAGTCCAAGGGTCAATTCCGTTCCTAGTGTGGTCTGCTACTGTAATGGTTTTAGCAGGAACGGACGGTAGTCCTTCAGCCCGCACTCGCACGTAGTACAGATCGCGCAGAAGTTCGCTCTTTCTTTGATCGTGCGCAACGCTCCGTGCGGATCTATGTGTATAAAGTGGGTCGAGGTCCAGATGGAGGTGGATGGCTGGCACGAAGATGTCAATGCGAATCGGGCGGCCTGATCTGCTCCTGACTTCCTTGACTTCGTAATCGCAAATCACTTCTATGTTGCAGGAGGCTTGCATAAGAGCTGTCACCTCAAGCTCGAACCGAGATCTCCCAGCTGAAACACATCTGGAGCATTCGGAACCAGAGGTTCGAGAAAGAACAGTTGTCACCCACTCGTGTGAACTAGGGCAGCGCCACCGACACCGGTCGTTGCTGCCTGTTTTGAGTTGACTCGGCCCCGCTCCGGGAGTTGTTATATTTTCGACAAACGATTGGCTGATGCGCGGGTATTGTTCGGCAAGTGACATTCCATCCTTAGGGGCTCTGCGGTGTGCTGAGATTCGACCCTGATAGCACTGTCGGCAACCTGCCCCCTTGCGATTGCGGTGTGCCGCCACTCGCGCGTTGACAGTGGCCGTCCAAATGTGGCCACACGTTGAGCAATTCCAGACGCATTTGTCGCTGGAACCTGGTCGAAGCTTGGTAAGGTCGGACCCAGGCGACGACAAGTTCTCAGTAAACTCAGCGGCAATCGACCCAAGCGCTTGATAAGCGGTTTGAGAGCCTACTTTTGGGCGGCGCTTACCTTGGCCCCGCCTAGCTTCGAAGCATGCGGGACAACCACTACCGCCGGAAATCCGATTATTTGGAACTGCTTCCCACTCATACCGGCAAACGCGGCATCTCCACCTACATTTGTAGTTGCTGTTGGGCTTCAATTGAGCTATAGAAAGTTCGTTGTCCAGATTTTCGACAAACTCCGCAGCGATTTCGGGGTGCACGTCCAATATTGACTCGCCCGGGCGCGCTACGCGTCGAGCATTAATGGTGCGGAGTCGGCCGCAGTGCGGACACCCGCTTCCTGGCCCTCCGCGAGTGCGTTTCTTGATACTGCAACACCACTCATGCGAGCACACTGAGCACTGCCAGTTCCCCAAGTGCATTGCGCCGGGGTGAAGTGACGTCGCGTCTAGCTCCGATCTATCGACTACTGAAACCAGTTCTTTAGCGATGTTCGGATATAGGGCAGATAGAGATTTAGATTCCGAAACAGCCGATTCAGTAGCATGCTTCATTCGTGCGTGAGCGCAGGATGGACATCCTCTACCCTTATTAGTTCTGACGCTCGGACTGGATTTCCAATGATGTCCGCACTGAGTACATCTCCATAGGCACTTCGTAGCGGAACCAGCTGGCAAGTCAGCCGCCGTTCGACCAGGTTGGCCTTCGACTTCTACAAGTTCAGCTGCAATATCTGAAAATCTCTCTACAAGAGACATTCCAGATGATGGCTTGCGCCAAATATTCCGTACGGAATTCTTCGCACAGTGAGGGCATCCATGTCCCCCGCCTTTGGTTCGATCAACAACCCGAGTGCGCCACTTACGAGCGCAGCTACTGCATCTCCAAAGAACAGTGCGCCCGCTGCCGGTTGTCAATTCACTCGGATTTACAGATTCGGCTTCGATTGAACAGATCTCCGCGAATACCTTCGGGTGCGTGACCTGCAAAAGGCGACGAAGCATCTTGGCCCCCTAGTTATCATTGGCCAGATTAGACCTATTGAGGGAAATCGTCCATGGACTCACCTCCCGAGGGTCCTTGAGTTGGAGTGGAGAGCGCTTGAAGGGCAGGCGTTGGACGCACGGTTCTGACCTGTGCCACCGAAAGTTAGCCACGGTGGCGCGTGCGCCGAACGAGTACCCGTCACGTGTGTCTCCAGCAACCACGTACCGGCATCAGCCACGTTTCCCGGTTTCGAAACGGCGGCAGGCCAGACCGTGACCGCGCATGTCTCGGACTCGACGATCACCGTCGAGCTGGACGGCCAGGTCCGAGTCATCCGGCGTACGACCGACGTCCCGATCCGCAACGTGAAAGCGAACAAACCCTACGAAGGTTCCGATGTTGTCTAGGCCCACCGTCAAGCATCAGCTGGGACCAGAACGTCAGGCATCAACTGGGACTAGACACTGATCATCGGTGTTCTAAAACTGCCGATCATCGTTGACACCTGGGTCTCTGATCACTACGGAGATCCACATGCCGAAATCCAACGTCGCCCCGCCGCTGGACCGTGAGGCGAAGCGGCGCTTGGCGGTCATACGTCACGTCGAAGAGGTCACCGGGAACGTAGCGATGTCCTGCCGGTATTTCGGGATCAGCCGGCAGGCCTACTACAGCTGGTACCGCCGCTACCAGGCCGAGGGGGTCGAGGGCCTGCGCACGCGTTCCAAGGCTCCGAAGACCTGCCCGAACGCGACCCACGTCGAGGTGGTGGGGAAGATCATTTACCTGCGGCAGAACTACCACTTCGGGCCCGAGGAGATCGCCATGCACCTCAAGCGGTACCACGACGTCACCATCAGCAAGTCCGGCGTCTGGCGCATCCTCAACCGCCTGGACATGGGCCGCCTGCCGGCCTCCCAGCGCTACAAGAAGCGCCACGATCGCCGCTGGAAGCGCTACGAGAAGCAACTGCCCGGCCACCGCGTCCAGATCGACGTCAAGTTCATCGAGCCCCTCGCCTCGATGCCACAGGGACGCCGCGGCGGGCGCAACAAGTACTTCCAGTTCACCGCGATCGACGACTGCACCAGGCTGCGGGTGTTGCGGATCTACCCGACGCTGAACCAGGCCGCCGCCATCCAGTTCCTCGACTACGTCATCCAGCGCCTGCCGTTCCAGGTCGAGGTCATCCAGACCGACATTCAACGGCGCCGAGTTCCAGTCCGCCTGCCACTGGCACGTCCTCGACAAGGGCATCACCCACACCTACATCAAGCCCCGCACCCCGCGCCTGAACGGCAAGGTCGAACGCTCTCACCGCATCGACGCCGAGGAGTTCTACCGGCTCCTCGACGGCGTCATCATCGACGATGCCGAGGTCTTCAACGACAAGCTGCGCGAGTGGGAGGACTACTACAACTACCATCGCCCGCACGGCGGCCTCGGCGGCCAGACACCCTACGAACGCCTCAAGCAAAAGACCACCACCCAGGCGTAATCGGTGATCATCAGTTGCGGCGGCCCGACAGGACCGGGTCACCTTGTGGACGGCCGCTCTCGTGCTGCCCCGGCGGCGTACCGTGGCCACGTGGTAAACGAAGATCTGGGGCGAACTCTCCGACGGCTGCGTCGTCTGGCATCCCTGACGCAAGAGGAGTTGGCTGAGCGCTCCGACGTATCCGTCGACGTGATCCGCCAGCTCGAACAACGCCGGAAGCACTCGGCACGCCTGCCCACGCTGCACGCGTTGGCGAACGGTCTCGGCGTGGAACTGACGACGCTCCTGGGGGACCCTCCTGCCGTCTCTTCGACGAGAGAGAACGACGGGCCACGGTTCGTGGCGGTGCGGCGCGCCATCATGCCGGCGCTCTGGGGGCAAGAGCCGGAGCCGCCAGGACCCGAATTTTCGTTGGCTGGCCTACGGGAGCAGATCGCGGACGGCTGGACGCAGTACCACGCAGCCGAGTTTGACACGGTGATGAAGGCCCTGCCCGACATCATCTCGGATGCGCGCATGGCCGCGGTCTCGCCTAACGGCGACGATCAGGGCGCCGCCTACGCAGCGTTGGGCAAAGCTCTCCAACTCGCCGGACACGTCGCCGTGCGTATGGGGAAAACGGATCTGGCACTGGTCAGTCTGGAGCGCGCCATAGACGCTGCGGTTCGATCCTCTGACCCGCTGCTACGCCCCATGATCGTCAACTCCGTTGCGTGGACCTACCAGCGGCAAGGGCGCCTCGGTGACGCCCTGAGTATCGCCCTTCACGCAGCAGACGACACCCGGAGCGGCGGGCACACGGTCACTGCTGACGGCTTGAAGGTCTGGGGCGCGTTGACCATGTCCGCCGCGACATCTGCCGCACGCAGCAACGACTACGACCGGGCCTCTGCCTTGATGGCGGACGCGGAGAAGGAAGCCGCCCGGGTGGCCAAGCTGCCGGAAGGCAGCGACAACCGCATGGTCAGCGTATTCAGCCCGTCATCGGTACGCATCGAGCGCGTCCGGCTGGCCGTTCAGTATGGCCACCCTGATGAGGCTCTGATGCTGGCGAAGGGGATGCGGCTGGGTAAGGACGTGCCCCCGTCCTGGCGGACATGGCTGCTGCTGGACGTGGCCCGAGCTCATACGGACCTCGGGGACGCGGCGGGTGCCGTGAAGGCGCTGGAGTCTCTTCGCCGTGTAGCGCCGACGTGGATGCAACACCACACGTTGGCTGTGGCGATCGTGCGTGACCTGTGGGCCCTGCCTAATCACCCGCCGGGGCTCCGGCCGTTGGCTGAGTTCCTAGGGCTTGGCGAATAGCGTCGAAAAACTGGGACGCTACGTCCCTGTCACCCTGCGTGGCTCGCCGATTCGATTAGACGGACAGCGCCCCGGCGGTCGCGTGAACGGCCCCGGGGCATGGCCGACTTGTTGGAGTCGACATGCCGCAAGATACCGTCCCCGTCTCCGCTTCGGCAGGGCAGTCCCCGGCTGATATCGAGACGATGAGAGCCGTCGTACGCATCGTTCTCGCTGAGGACAGCCTGCCGCCGGGCATGGGTGAGGTCGAGACGCTGCTCGCGCAGATGCGCGGCCACATGCAGCTGCTCATTCCCGACATCGAGCAGGCCGCCGAGCGGTTGCCGCACGACGACGTGCCCCGGTACTGCGCGCTGGCCTGCGTAGGTGAGGCCCGCGCAAAGCTGAGTGCCAACGCCTCGCGGGCCGTCGACCTTGAGTACGCCGGGAAGCTGGCCCGTTCGCTGCGGGCCCTGTGCGACCACTACGAGAACCTGGGCGGGCCTGCCCAGTGACCCCGCCGCTCTGGCCGCTGCCTCCGCCGTTCATGTGGGCGTGTGGGACGTGCACGGCTCTGCTCGACCTGCTGAGCGAGGCACTGCTGTTGGCAGACGCCTCCCCCGACTCGGCCTTGTACACACAGGTTGCCCTGGCCCGCCATGTCGTGGACGGGCATTGGGAGTCGGTGCCCGCAGCGCACTATGGCGACTGCCCGATGTGCGACACGTACAGCAGCAGGGAGGGCGACCCGGGCGGGATGTGGGCCGAGCATCGGGCGCGCAGCCTGTTCCTGCCCGAGGCCTTCGCTCGCCGCTTGTAAGGCCCCCGCCTGTCCCTTCCCCCGAGGGGCGGGCGGTCATCCCGCGGCCTGTGGTGGGCCCGCGGGGGAGGTGACCCGCCGCGGCCAGGCCCCGCGGCGGGTCACCTCACCAGATCGGCGAGCGGTACGTCGAGGACGCGTGCGATACGCAGCAAGGTGTCCAGTGTGGGATTGGCTCGGCCGGCCTCGATGTCCTGGTAGTAACTCTGGTTCATCGGCACATCGAGCAGCATGTCCTCCTCTGTCAGGTTGCGGTCCATTCGCGCCTTGCGAATGGACCTGCCGATGCGCTGGAGTTCGCGGAAGATCCACGCGTTGTCGTCTGTCAGGTCGCTGGTCACTCGACAGACCATCTGACCTGCACGAACATCTGTCAACCTGGTGTCACCAGGCTCTATTGGATCTTTTGGCACCCGGACCCTGAGCCCTGCAGTCCTGGTCTGTGCCGCAGGGCACCGGCTTGTGTCGCGCCTCACCTGCGAAAACGGGCGTGGTCGTTTGGGGATGTGGATTCCATGTGGACTCTGATCACAGAAGAGGCCTTCCGGAGATCACTCCGAAAGGCCTCTGGCCTGCTACCTAACCCGGGTGGGCGCGGACGGTTTCGAACCGCCGACATCCGCCTTGTAAGGGCGGCGCTCTACCGCTGAGCTACGCGCCCGGGACCGGTCGACAGCCTACATTGCCCGGGGTGGTGCCCCGCAAACGCGTTCCCGGGGCCATGTCGGTTCCTGGGATGCGGGGGTTTTCCCCACCACTGTTCGGGAGTGGTCCGGATTCTCTTGGGGGGCGCGTGTTCGTACCGTCTGAGTGTGTCCGGGCACGGTGTGGGGTCGCGGGCGTTCGAGGCTGGGGGAGTTTCGTCATGAGTGGTCGTCAGGGTTCTGCGAGTAGTGAGGTACGGCCTTCAGGATGGGGTGGTGTTCGGGGGCGGCGGGGGTCCCTGGTTCTTGTCGGAGTGGGTGTTGTCGCTGTGGGGCTTCTTGCCTCCGGGTGTGGGGACCGTGCGGAGGACGACAAGGACCCGGAGAAGCGTTCGTTCGCGCTCAGTGGCCGGACGCTGACCGTCGACTCCGGTGACTCGGCGCTCGAACTGGTCGTGGGAGACGTCGACGAGGTCCAGGTCACCCGGTGGTTCAAGGGCAGCGTCGTGTTCGGCACGGGCCCCGAGACGACCTGGAGGATGAAGGACGACACGCTCAAACTCCGTGTGCACTGCTCGGGTGTGGTCGCCAACTGCTCGGCCAAGCACCGGGTCGTGGTGCCGCGTGGCGTGGCTCTCACGGTGAAGGGCCAGGACGGCAGCGTGCGGGCCACCGGGTTCGAGGAGGCGCTCGACATCCGGGCGAGCGATGGGTCCGTCCGCGTCGAGGACGTCTCCGGGCCCCTGACCCTGCGCACCTCCGACGGCTCGGTCCATGCCACCGGCATCGACTCCCGGCGCGTCGAGGTGAACACCAGTGACGGTTCCGCCCGCCTCGAATTCGCCTCCGTTCCGGACCGGGTCTCGGCGCGCGGGCAGGACGGTTCGCTCACCATCGGGCTGCCGGACGCCACGTACCGTGTCACGACCGGAGCCGAGGACGGCTCCGTGCATGTGTCGGTGCCCCGCGACGAGGGCAGCTCGCATGTGGTGTCCGCCCACGTTCAGGACGGGACGGTCACTGTGCGTACGGCGAACTAATCGGCCCGTGTGTTCGTCCTTACCAGGTGGGAGAATGAGACGGGGCCACCGAGGCAGGACGAATCACAGCACGGGAGAGGGATGTGACGGCGACACCTTCGCAGCCGTACACGCCGCTTGTGCCATGCGCACAGCAAGTACCCCGCCCCCGCGCCGCGTTCCGGGCCATGGGGTCGCCGGAGCGCCGTGCCCGTGCCCGTTCCGGTGCCAGTGGCAGGGTTAGTCGTGGGCGTGATCTGCTGGTCCTTGTTCTGCTGCCGCTTCCACTGCTCGTCCTCACCCTGCCCGCCGCCTTCGCGGGCGGCGGCACGCGGCGGTGGTTCGGCGGGCGCTCCGAGAGCCAGCGGGTCGAGGCGCAGGCCGCGAAGGACGCCGCGGCGGCCGCGTTCTACGACCTCGACACCGCGCAGCGCGATCTGCGGATCTCGATCGAGACCATCACCGCCGTCGACGACACCCCCGCGGCCCGGCGCGCGGTCGCCGACTTCGACGCGCTCGGCCGGCGCATCGACGAGGCCAGCCGTACGTACATCAGCGCCGTGGACGCCCACGATCTCGACCGGGATGGTCTGGAAGCGTCCGTAGCCGTCCACGCGCGTACCGAGCTGACCAGGGCGAAGGACGAGTTGGTCCGCGTCAAGCAGGAGCTCGACCGGTTCGAACAGGGCCTCGGCCCCCTCCTCGGCAAGGCCGAGACCCAGCTCGCCCGCCTCGCCCCCGCCGTCGAGCGCGCCCGCCAGTCCCTGCTCGCCGCGTCGAACGCGCTGGACGCCGTACGGGGTACGGGGCTCAAGGCCGACGACCTGGCCGCCCGCCTCGCCGCGCTCGCCCCCGAGCTGACCAAGCTCAACCAGGGCGCCGGGCAGCACGGCGTGCCGGAGACGCTGGAGCGGGCCGACCGGGTCGCCCGGGATGCCGGAGCCGTCCACGCGGAGGCCGAGCGGCTGCCGGAGCGGGCCACCGAGATCGACCGTCGTCTCGTCTCGCTGCGTACGCGCGCGCAGGCGCTCACCACGCGGTCCGGGCAGGTGGATCCGGTGCTCAGCGAGTTGCGGCGGCGGTTCGTGGCCGCGTGCTGGCAGGACCTCCAGCATGTGCCGGACCAGTCCGCGGAGGCCGTCCGGCAGGCCGAGCTGAAGCTGGCGGAGGCGCGGACCGCCCGCGAGGAGCAGCGCTGGGCGGACGCCACGGCCCTGCTGTCCACGGTGCGCGCGCTGCTGAACACGACCGACGAGGCGGTGTCCGCGGCCGGGGACCGGCTGCGCCGGCTGAACGAGGTGTCGAAGGACCCGCAGCGGGAGATCGAGCGGACGCGGTTCGCGATCCGGGACGCGCAGCGCCTCGCCATGGCCGGCCGCAACACCCCCGACCCCCGGCAGGCGCGCCCGCTCGACGACTCGGTGGCCCGCCTGGAGCGCGCGATCAGGACGCTGGAGGGACGGCACCCGGACTACTGGCACTTCCTGACCGAGCTGGAGGCCGTGCGGGGGACCGTTTCCGGCGTGGTCTCGCAGATCAGGGAAGAGCGCGGGGCCGGGGCCTGACCGACGGCAACGGCAATGGCTACGGCTACGGCAATGGCTACGGCAATGGCTATGGCTATGGCTACGGTTCGCGGGGACAGGGTTGGCCGGCACGACTTCGCGGCTTCATGAGGGTCCCGCGTCCGGCTCCCTCTCTCGTACCGGTTCCGTCGCTCGGCCCGTCTCGATCTCCCGTGCCGCCTCCGGTTCTCGTACGTGCTTGAGGGTCGTCCGGGCTTCCACCTTCTCCGCGGCCGTGACCTCCGACCAGAAGCGGTGGCAGGTGACGAAGACCGCCAGCTCGCGCTCCCGCTCGCGGAGCTTCTCCACCTCGGCCTGTTCGTCGGGCGTCCAGCCGGGGGAGGCGGGGCGCTCCACCTTGCGCCAGCCGTGGTCGTCACTGAAGCCGTCCAGAGGTTCGACCGACCAGGGGAGCCGCTTCAGCAGGGCCAGAAGCTCGGCCCGGACCTGATGCAGTTCCTCCTGACCGGCCAGGAGATCGCTTGGGAACTCATAGGTCGCAGCCACCCGACAATGATACGTCTGTTCGATTTTGGGATGCGAGTTCCTTCAGGGACTCGTCGCCGAAGTCGGGTGCCTCGTTGGCCAGTAGGTGCTCGGCGCCGCCTTCGAGCATCCGGGCCGTCTCGGTCGAGCGGGGGAGCATGGTCTTCTCGTAGGTGTGGATGGCGTCGTCGACGGTGGCGGCGCTCGCGAGTGCGAGGGCGAGCTCGCAGGCGTCGAGCATGGCGAGGTTGACGCCGACGCCCAGTGGCGGCATGAGATGAGCGGCGTCGCCGAGCAGGGTCACCGTCGGGTTGTGCTCCCAGATGTGCGGTACGGGAAGGGCGAGGATCGGGCGGTCGACGTACGGGCCGTCGTTGTCGGTGATCAGCTGACGCAGGCGGGGCGACCAGTGGGCGTAGCGCTCCAGGAGCAGGGCGCGGATTCCGTCGGTGTCGCCCGGGGCCAGGCCGCTCGCGTCGATCCAGTCGGCCGGGGCCCGCTGAATGATGTAGACGCGAACGCGGTTGCCGCTGTTGCGCTGCGCGAACATGCCGCGTTCGCCGTCGGCGGCGTGGGCGCCGCCCTGGCCGACCAGTTCGGCGATGTCGGGGTGGCGGCTGTCGACGTCGGAGAAGCACGCCTCCAGGAAGCTCACCCCCGAGTGTTCGGGGACGGCGGCGGACACGTACGGGCGCACCCGGGAGAACGCGCCGTCGGCGCCGATGACCAGATCGGTCTCTACGGTGCCGCCGTCGGCGAAGTGCAGCCGCCGCGGCCCCTCGGCGGGTCCGCTGACGCGTTCGAGGGCGCGACCCCAGCGCACGGTGCCGGGCTCCAGTGAGTTGAGCAGCAGGTCACGCAGCTGACCGCGGTCGATTTCCGGCTTGAACCGCTCGTCGGGCGCCGGGATCTTGTGGGACGTGATCGTGCCCGCCGGGTCCAACTGGCGCATTTCCTGCCCCTCGGGGCGGGCCAGTTCGAAGAACTCGTCGAGCAGGCCCGCCGCACGCAGGGCGATCTGGCCGTTGTCGGCGTGCAGGTCCAGGGTGCCGCCCTGGTCGCGTACGTCGGGGCCGGCGTCGCGCTCGTGGACGGTGACCGCGATGCCGTGCCGCTGGAGGATGCGGGCGCAGGTCAGCCCGCCGGGGCCGGCTCCGATGACGCTGATCCGGGCGTGGGTGGGGTTCGGGGAGGTCATGGATGTGCCTTTCGTCGTCGTGGTGTGGCCGGCGACGGTGAGTGAGAAGGGCTCGCCGTGATGAAAGTAGAGTACGAAGAAAAGTAGAACATGACAACTTAAAGATGTGTTCCATTGTCAGGTAGGCTCGTGCCATGACCGAACCCCCTGTCGGCCGCCGCGAACGCAAGAAGGCGGCCACTCGGCAAGCGATCGCCGACGCCGCACTCCAGCTCTTCCTGGCGCGCGGCTACGACCACGTGAGCATCCGGGACGTCGCCGAACAGGCAGACGTATCAACCGCCACGGTGTTCAAGCACTTCACCGGCAAGGAAGCCCTCGTCTTCGACAGGGAAGAGAGCACGGACGTACACCTGGTCGCCGCGGTGCGGCAGCGGGCCACCGGTCAGAGCGTTGTGGACGCCCTGCGCCGGCACGTGCTCGACACCTGGCTGCCGATCGCGGCGCATCCGCAATGGGAGGAGTTCAACCACCTGGTCACCTCCACGCCCGCGCTGCGCGCGTACGTCGAGCGCATGTGGGCCCGGCACACCGACACCCTCGGTGCGGCCATCGCCGACGAGTTCGGTGTGGACCACGACAACCTCGCCTGTGTCGCTCTCGCCCGGTTCGTGCTGGAGATTCCGGTCCTCGCCCAAGGACGGAAGGACCGCGCGGCCGCCGTCGAGGAGATCTTCGGCATCCTCACCAACGGTTGGCAGGCACCGGTCCCAGGCCCGGTCCCAGACCCGGTCCCAGGCCCGGTCCCAGCTCCCAGCGCCGAGTCCGGCCAGGCCGGTTGATACCGGCACCGGTTCCTGCTCCGGGCTCCGGTTCCCAATCCGGGCTCGGCTCCGGCTCCGGCTCCGGCTCCGGTTCCGGTTCCGGGCCAGACTCCGGGTCCGGTCGCGGTCGCGTTGTCAGTGCCGTGCGCGATGCTTGGCGTATGTGCCGCAGCATCAAGACCCTTCGACCGCCCGTCCTCCCCGAAGAGGCCACGGAGGACGACATCCGTGCCGCCGCTCTTCAGTACGTCCGCAAGGTCTCGGGCTTCCGTGCCCCGGCCGCCCACAACCGCGAGGTCTTCGACCGCGCGGTCGACGTCATAACGGAGGCCACGGCCGAGCTGCTGGCCGGGCTTGAGGTGCGTGGGCAGACGGCCCCGGGCCACCGCCGGGCAGGCTGATCGGTCCGGTCCGGTCCGGTCCGGTCCGATTCGGTCCGACCCTGCTCAGCTCAGCCCTGCCCTGCCCAGGCCCGCCCTCAGGCGCTCGGGCCCGTCTCCGATACAGGTACAGGTACGGATACAGGCACCGGTGCCGGTGCCGGTGCCGGTCGTCGCATCAGGTAGGCCGCCCCGGCCCCTGCTCCGAACAGCGCCACCAGCGAGATGCCCGAGGCGAGCCAGGTCGCGCCCAGCCACTGGCCCCCGAAGTAGCCGAGGGCGACGCTGTACGCCGCCCACGCGAGGCCCGCGAGGATCGACCAGGGCAGGAACTCGCGTACGCGCCGGTGCGCGGCGCCCGCGGCGAGGGAGACGATCGAGCGGCCGGCGGGCGCGAAGCGGGCGAGGACGACCAAGGCGCCGCCACCGCGTGCGAGGGCCGCGCCGAGACGTTCCTGCGCGCCGCTCAACCGGCGGGAGCGGGCGATGGCGCGGTCCAGCCGGTCGCCGCCGCGCCAGGCCAGGCGGTACACCACCAGGTCGCCGAGGACCGACGCGGTCGTGGCCGAGAGGACCAGCGAGAGGATGTCCGGCACGTGCTCGGTCGCCGCCGCTCCGGTGCCCGCCGCGGCAGCCGTCGCCGCCGTGATGACCAGGACGCCGCTCGGCAGCACCGGCAGAAAGACGTCGAACAGGACCGACAGCGCCACGACCGCATAGATCCATTGGCTGTAGATCCAAGGGGTGCCGGACAGCGACCCCACACTCTCAAGCACCAGAACTCCCCTGTGTCTCCCCCGTAGGCCTCAACCGTGCCGTGTAATGCCGCGGTGTCGCGGGGGAGCGGCAGGAGCGGCCTGTGACAGCCATACAGCGTACGCCTCGCGTGGGACAGGAGATCGGCTGGGGCCTCGTGAGTTCGCCACACCATGTTCACCCGGCTGCCACTTCCCTGCGGCGGACCGGCCGTACGTCCCGTACCAACGGAAAGGGGCGACCTACGGAGTGAGGAGCAGAACCGGCGATGACAGCACGAGAAGCAGAAGAAGCACGAGAAGCAGAAGAAGCAGAAGAAGCACGGAGAGCTGGAACCGCGAGCGCCGCGAGAACCGCGGTGCTCGTCGTCGGGGCGCTCGCCTCGGTGGTGGCCATGGCGGGCCCGGCCGGTGCGGCCGACGCGGTCGGTGCCGGTACCGACCCCGGCCACGGCTACCGGATGCGAACGGACGCACGCTTCGCGCCGCCCGGCGCCTTCGTCCCGCCCCCGGCCGTCACGTACGACACCGGGCTCGTGCGCGCCGGCTCATGGATCGAGGTGGGGCAGCGCAGCGAGCGGCGCGGGCGTACGACGGTGACGTTGCACGTGACAGGGCTGAAGCCGGGGCACAGGTACGGGGCTCATGTGCACCGCAAGCCCTGCGGCACCGACCCGGCCGCGGCGGGCGGGCACTACCAGCACAGGCCGTCCAAGGACCCTGCCGACGTGAACGCCGACAACGAGGTGTGGCTCGACTTCACCGCCGACGCGCACGGCGAGGGCGGGGCGCGTGCGCACCACGACTGGAACTTCCGGCGCGGCGAGGCCGCCTCCGTGATGCTGCACAGCGAGCCGGGCAGTTCGGGTGCGCGAGTGGCCTGCTTCACCGTGCCCTTCGGGTGGGCCACCGCCTGACATCGACGGGCTCACCTGAACGGCTCACCTGAACGGGCCACCTGAACGGGCCCACCTGACATCGACGAGCCCGACGGCGCCCGCCCCCTCACCCGGGGGACGGGCGCCGGTGGCGTACCTGGCCTGGCGCGCCGGCGCCCCTGGCCGCGCCGCCTATTCGATGCTGGCCAGTTCGGCTTTCGGCCACGGGTTCTCCGTCGACGGCTGCCCGGGCCGGGAGGTGACAGTCCCCCGTACCGTCCGTAGCACCGCCCGTGCCACCGCGTCGGCGTCCGACAGCGTGACCGAGTCCACCCCCGGCCGGACCCCCGCTGCGGTCACCCAGTGCACACCCTCCGTGGGCACGCCGATCGCGAACCGCCTCGGGTGCGCCCGCCCTTGACGGTCGATCAGGTGATAGGGGCGTTGCGTCACGTCCAGCCCACCGGTCTCGTAGCCGTCCACGGTGTGCGGGCGGCACTGGCCCGTCTTCAGCAGCCGGGCGAGCAGCGGGTCGGCGGTTCGCCGCAGGTCCGGCTCCGGCAGCCGGGCCTCGACGAGGGTGGTCGCCGTCACGGTCGAGCCGGGTACGTCGGGGGAGTGCGCCACCCACGCCCCGTCCTCGGCCCGTACGTCAAGGCGGGGGCCGAGCACCTCCAGTACGCCCGCCTCGATCAGTGCCGCCATCTCCTCGATGCGGCGCCGCGGCGGGCCGATGGACAGGAACGCGTTGAGCGGGGTGTACCAGCGGTCCAGGTGTTCCCGGCGCGAGGAGCCGGCGAGCCCGCCGTGGTCGACGATCTGCCGCAGTTCGTTGCGCAGGTCGCGCAGGACGTCGAGAGCCGCCTTGAGAGGGCCGTCGACGTTGCCGAGCGCGGCCTGCTCGGCGTCCTCGCGGAGGTGGTCGAGCAGCCAGTCCCGGAAGTCTCCGGGCCCGGTGAAGACCCGCCCGCCGTACGGACGTGACACCCGGTCCCAGGACCAGCGGTCGGCCGCCGGCACCCCGAACTCGTCGAGGACCGAGGCCTCTTGAGGGTCCCGGTGGGGCACGGCGAGGAAGCGTTCACGGAATCGGTCCTTGTGTCCGCGTCCGCGTGCCAACAGCCGTTCCCCGCGTGCCAACAGCCGTTCGTAGTAAACGGTCTCGACCTCCTTCGCCACCAACGGCCATATCTCGGTGAGGAAGTCCGGCGCTTCGCCCGAGTCCGCCCGCTTGCGGAAGCGGGCGATCGTCTCCGGGGTCAGCGCGAGCGGGACGTGACGGCCGTACGGGCCCTTCGCGTTGTCCCCGCGGGCCTGGTACGGGATGCCGCGGCGGGAGCCGG
This sequence comes from Streptomyces aurantiacus, assembly GCF_001418335.1. Taxonomy (GTDB): domain Bacteria; phylum Actinomycetota; class Actinomycetes; order Streptomycetales; family Streptomycetaceae; genus Streptomyces; species Streptomyces aurantiacus. The sequence goes on from NZ_LIPP01000049.1 coordinate 24,536, forward strand.
CCACCAGACGCGGCTCCCTGCCCGAGGGGAGGTAGCGCGGACCGGCCGGGGTGCGCACGAAACGGCCGCCGCGGGCCGTCGTCAACAGGGCCATGTGGTCGAAGAAGTTGAGGCCGAGCCCGCGCAGGAGGACGGTCTCGCCCGGGGCCACACAGGAGAGGTCGAGGTCCGCCGGGTTGGCGGGCGGGATATGGCGCAGGCCGTGGCGCTCCGCGTCCGCGGACAGCCGCTCCTGTGCCTGGTCCGCCACGGTCGGCAGATGGCCCTGGGCGAGGACCACGGCCGACAGGTCCGTGAGGACGAGACCGTTGTCGAGTACGAGGGTCTGGGGGCCGTCGGCCGTGCCGTCGAGGCGTGTCGCGCGTGCCCGGTGCGTCCTGATCCGCAGCGCGGGCGGCGCCCCACGGACCACTTCGCCGAAGACCCACTCCAGGTAGTGGCCGTACTGGGCGCGGGTCGGATAGTCGTCCGGGCCAAGCCGGCCGCCGGCCCAGGTGTGCAGGCTGGGCCCGGGGCGTATCGGGCCCGCGCAGTCCACGCTGTCGTCGGTGAAGAGGGTGACCTGGGAGGCCACGGTGTTCATCAGTAACTCGGCGGGCTGGGCGGTGCGCCAGACGCGGCCGGGACCCGGCGGTGACGGATCGACGACGTGGACCGTCAGGCGCGTGCCGGGGGTGAGGAGTTCGGACGCGGAGGCGCTGAGGCGTTCCAGCACGCTGGTGCCGCGCGGTCCGGCGCCGACCAGGGCCACGCAGACGTGTTCTCCCGGTTCCGCGGATTCTCCCGGTTCCGCGGACCCGGTGGTCTTCGTCGGCTCCGTCGCTTGCGTCGGTTGCGTCGGCTCCGCGGTCGCTGCAGACAAGGGTGTGACTCCCGGACAGGTGGGGCATGCGCGGCTCACCGTCCAGTGGAAGCGGACGGTCCGCCTCATCATGCCGTCGCGGACCACGGGAACCGACCCCTGTGACGGATCAACGGTGCCGGTTGTGGGATGCCTCACGGGACTCACGGGCACCAAGCACCAGCATCACCAGCATCACGGGCAACACGGCTCTACATGGGCAACGTACGCAATAGCCGTAAGCCGGAGCTGTCTGCAACGGCCTTACGCCACTGGCGGGTTGAGCTTCGGCTCGGCGCTGTGGCTGAGTTGGGATTCGGCGATCGTGCGCAGTCGGGCACCGCCGCCGCGCTCCTCGCGCGCGTGGTCCAGCCGGAGCCGGGCCGAACGCCCGCTCAGGGTCAGCGTCATCAGCTGGTTGCCGAACCAAGGACCGCCGGTTTTCCGCCAGTCGACGGGTGGGGGCGTGACTCTGCCGTGCCGGGCGAAGCGTCGGCCGATGGCCCGGCCCATCCCGCTCCAGCCGAAGCGGAAGCCGACCTTTATGTAGGCCGGAATGGAGTTGTGGACGGGGGAGCAGGTCAGCTGGACCACCCGGGAGTCGGGTCCCGGCAGGCCCTCCCGCCAGACCGGCTCGGCGATGTACGCGTGGTGCACGTCCCCGGACAGCACACACACCGTCGCCGGAGCCTGCGGGCCCGAACCGGCCTCGGCGATCAGCTCCGCCAGCGCGTCGAACGACGACGGGAACGCCGCCCAGTGCTCCAGATCGGCCGCCCGCCGCAGGTTCTCGCCCCGCCGCGCCCAGCGCTCGCCCCGCTCGCCCCGGCACATCGCGGCGTTCCACGTCTCGGCGTCGTGTACGAGGTTGGGGAGCAGCCAGGGCAGTGAGGTGCCGATGAGGAGATGGTCGTACGCACCGGGCTCGTATGCACCGGGCTCGTCCGGTGTGTGCTCGTCCGGTGTGTGCCCGTCCGCCGCGTGGCCGTTCAATGCCTGGCGGCCGTTCGGCGGCCGGCCGTCCCGTGTCTGTGCGCGCAGCCAGTCCCATTCCGCCGGGTCGAGCATCGAGCGGTTCTTCTCGTCGAGGACGCGGGCGGCGCGGCTGTCGACCATCAGGAGGCGGGTGCGGCCGAAGTCGCGGCGGTAGCTCCAGCGGACCGAGGCCGGGTCGGCGTCGGCCCGGGCGGCGAAGGCGCGCAGGGCGTCCGTGCCGTCCGGGGTGGCGCGGACGGCCTCGTACAGGGGGTCCTCGGCGAGGCTGTCGGGGGAGAGGTTGCCGAGGTGCTGGTGGACCCAGTACGACATCAGGCCGCTGAGCACGCGCTCGCGCCACCAGGGGGTGGCCCGCATGTCGGCGACCCACGCCTCGCTGGTGTTCCAGTCGTCGATGACATCGTGGTCGTCGAAGATCATGCAGCTGGGCACGGTGGAGAGCAGCCAGCGGACCTCGGGGTCGAGCCACGATTCGTAGTAGAGGTGGGTGTACTCCTCGTAGTCCGCGACCTCGGCGCCGGGCGGCTCGTGCAGGCCGCGGCGGGCCTCCAGCCACTGGCGGGTGGCCTTGGACACCTCGTCCGCGTACACCTGGTCGCCCAGCAGCAGCAGGACGTCCGGGCGCTCGCCGCCCGGGTCCCCGGCGATCCGGGCCGCGAGGGTGTCCAGGGCGTCCGGGCCGACCGGGTCCTTCTCGCCGGCGGGCGGTGAGGCCCAGCGGCAGGAGCCGAAGGCGACCCGTACGGTCTCGTGGTCGTCCACCGGGGTGTGGATGGCCGAGGGCGGGAAGGGGGAGTCGGGGAGGGGCCAGAC
>NZ_LIPP01000490.1 GCF_001418335.1 Streptomyces aurantiacus
CGTCCTCGTCCTCGTCCTCGTCCTCATCCTCTGCCTCATCCTCTGCCTCGTCCCCCGCCTTCTCCCCCGCCTCGTCCTCCACCCCGTCTCCGTCTCCGTGTCCGTCGTTCTGTGTGTCGGTGTTCTGTGTGTCGGTGTTCTCCGCGGGCGGGGGTGGGTTCGAGGTCAGATGGTCCAGCACCCTGGCCAGGGTCGGGCCCTCCGGGTCCGAGGCCCCCGGCTCCGCCGTGCGGCTCACGCCCAGCGCGTCCAGTACGCGGTGGAGGCGCGCCGCGTCCGTACGCCATTTCCGGTCCACGACCTCGTCCGGATACTCCGCCCAGTCGACCGGCGCCCAGTCGGGGCCGGTCTCGGCGGGGCCGCCGTGGAAGAGACGTGCGGCCAGCAGGGACGTCGCCTCGTCGATCGCGCCCGGCTCCTCCAGGAGATCGCAGGCGGGGCGCTCGCCGAGCCGGGAGGCGAAGCCCTCGGCGAGCCGGTCGCGCCGGGAGAGTTCGGTGAGTGCCGCGACGACACCCGCGTCGAGCCGGGACGGCCACCGCCCCATGCGCCAGGCAGGCAGCGCGACCCTCGTCAGCAGCCGGTCCCAGCCCGCGTACGCCAGGCCCACCTGTTCCTGGGCGACGATCCGCAGGCCGTAGTCCACAGCCTGTGCACGCTCCGCCGCCGCGGTCGCCACGCCCCGCTCCATCTCCGCGGCGTGCCCGCGGCAGCTGCGCAGCAGAATCCTCGCCACCCAGCCGGCCACTCCGAGCACCGCGCGGGTCAGGGGTCCGCCGGTGGGTGCCGACGTCACCGCCACGGCCGCGTCGAGGCCTCGTACGAAGCGACGGGCCGCGGCTATGTCGGGGTGCGCCGAGGGCCCCGTACCCGCGACGACCGGTGCGAGGACGGCGCGCAGTTCGCCGACGCGCATCCACCACAGGAAGGGCGAGCCGATGACGAGGACGGGCGCGGCAGGCGTACGCCGATGGGCCGACGGCCGGCCCCGGCCGCCCTCCATCTCGTCCGCCGACTCGGAACGGGCCGGGCCGTGGGCCGGATGGGTGCGGTCCTCCAGCCAGCTGTCGCAGTCGGGGGTGAGCGCTATCGCGGAGGGGGCGGGCACTTCGAGGCGGTCGGCCAGGTCCCGCACCATGCGGTACAGGTCCGGCGCCGACTCCTCGGCGACCGCGACCGTGGGACTCACGGCGGGCCGGGAACGGGCGACGACCAGCGCGATGCCCGCCGCCGACAGCAGCACGAACACCGCGATCCCTGTCACGACCGAGCGCACCACGCCCCAGCCCGGGCCGTCGATGTGTCCGGTCGACCCGCCGACGAGCAGGACGACGGCGACGGCGGCGGGCAGCAGGGCTACGGCCACCGCCCTGCTGCGGATGCGCAGCACGGCGAGGGCCCGTGAGCGCGCGGTGTGCGCACCCAACTCCACTCCCATACCCGACACGACCGGTGACACCCCCTACTGCCTGCCCGGCGCGTGCATACCCAGCCAGCGCGGACAGACGTCCATGGCGTTGCTCACTCCCCCACTGTGGCACCCGGGACAGACATCGCAATGCCGGTGGGCCAAGTGCCGGAACGCTTGCGCCGCACCCTAGTTGGGGCCCCGGCCGTCGTCAGCCGGATGGGGGATCGGTCACTCGATGGAATGGCTTTGGCTAGAGGTGGCTGACGAACAGGCCTCGAATCCTGGAATACGCCGTCCAGGGCCCGGGGCCGGAAGGTGCCGTGCGTTGGGAACGACCCAGGTGACGGCGCAGGTGGAGTTGCGGATGACGGCTGCGGGTTCAGGCCGTAACCGAGGGTTACGCCCGGGTGGCTTCCGCCGCTTCTGTTGCTTGTGCCGCCTCGACCGCCGCCTTCGCCGCGATGTCCGTACGGTGCTGGGAGCCATCGAGGCGGATGCGGTCGACCGCGGCGTACGCGCGGGTACGGGCCTGGGTGAGGTCCCTTCCACTCGCGGTGACCGAGAGGACCCGGCCGCCCGCGCTGACGACGGCGTCGCCGTCACGCTTCGTACCCGCGTGCAGGACGTACGCGTGGGGGGCGTCCTGCGCCGCCACCTCGTCGAGGCCCTCGATGGGGTCGCCGCTGCGGGGGGTGCCGGGGTAGTTGTGCGAGGCGATGACCACGGTGACGGCCGCGTCGTCGCTCCAGCGCAGCGGTTCGAGGTCGGCGAGGGTGCCGTCGGCCGCCGCGCGGAGGATGCCGGAGAGCGGCGTCTTCAGGCGGGCGAGGACGACCTGCGTCTCGGGGTCGCCGAAACGGGCGTTGAACTCGATGACCCGCACACCGCGCGAGGTGATCGCGAGCCCGGCGTAGAGCAGCCCGGAGAACGGGGTGCCGCGGCGGCGCAGTTCGTCGACGGTCGGCTGCAGAACGGTCTGCATGACCTCCTCGACCAGCTTCGGATCGGCCCACGGGAGGGGCGAGTACGCGCCCATGCCGCCGGTGTTCGGACCCTCGTCGCCGTCGAGGGCGCGCTTGAAGTCCTGCGCGGGCTGGAGCGGGACGACCGTCACGCCGTCGGTGATCGCGAAGAGGGAGACCTCGGGGCCGTCGAGGAACTCCTCGATGACCACGCGGTCGCAGGCGTTGGCGTGGGCCGCCGCCGCGGCGAGGTCGTCGGTCACCACGACGCCCTTGCCGGCCGCGAGACCGTCGTCCTTCACGACGTACGGAGCGCCGAAGGCGTCGAGTGCCTCATCCACCTCGGCGGGGCTCGTGCAGACGTACGAGCGGGCGGTCGGTACGCCCGCGCCCGCCATGACCTCCTTGGCGAAGGCCTTGGAGCCCTCCAGTTGGGCGGCCTCCTGGGAGGGGCCGAACACCGGGATGCCCGCGTCGCGCACGGAGTCGGCGACACCGGCCACGAGGGGGGCCTCCGGGCCGACGATCACCAGCTCGGCGCCGAGGTCGGTGGCGAGCGCGGCCACGGACTTGCCGTCGAGGGCGTCGACCTGGTGCAGCTCGGCCACTTCGGCGATACCCGCGTTGCCTGGGGCACAGTGCAGCGCGGTGACGTCGGGGTCGAGGGAGAGAGAACGGCACAGGGCGTGTTCGCGGGCACCGCCGCCGATTACTAGGACCTTCACGGGGGTCAGCCTAGCTGGCAGGGCTCTGGCGCCGGGCCTGGGCGGTTCGGGGTGGGGAGCCGAGCTCCCTTACTCCTCCATTCCTCTCCTCTACTACTACTCCTTCTGTTCCCCTGCTTCTCTGCTTCTCTGCGTTCTCTGCTTCTCTACTCGTTCGAGAACTCCTCCATCACCGTCGCTCCCAGCTCGCGCACGATGAGTTCGTGGCCCGACAGTGCCGACTCGTCGAGATCGGGGTCGTCGTCCTCCGGAACGTCGTCCTCCGGGGAGATGGAGGACGACGTTCCGGAGGA
>NZ_LIPP01000491.1 GCF_001418335.1 Streptomyces aurantiacus
GCACTGAGGCGCCGGCGCCTCGCCGCCCCGACACCCACGCTCCGTCGATTCCGGGGCGGGACGCCGAGAACCCCGTCCAGTGACCCTGCCCGACCCCGCGGCCTCCCGGGCTGTCCTCATCGGCGTCGACAAGTACGCGGTCCTGGACCGCCTGCCCGCCGTCACCAAAAACCTGCGCGGCATGGAAGAGTTGCTCATCGGACCCGGGTCCTGGGGCCTCGATCCCAAGCATTGTGTCGTGCTGTGCGACCCCGAGTCCCCCGTCACAGTTTTCGACGCTGTCCACGCAGCCGGCAAGGAAGCGACCGACGCCCTCTTCGTCTACTTCGCCGGACACGGACTCCCGTCGCCGCAGCTGAGCCTGTTCCTGGGACTGCCGAACTCCCATCTGGGGCGGCTCTACGACTCTGTGGACTACGACCAGCTGCGTTCGCTCATTCAGGAATGCCCCGCGCGGCGCCGCGTGGTCGTCCTCGACTGCTGCTACGGAGGCATGGCCATGCACGGTCGCATGGGCCTGGAGCTGCCGCTCGCCGACCTCACCTGCATCGAAGGTACGTATCTGATGACGGCGTCCGCCGCGGAGAAGACGGCGATGGCCCCGGAGGGTGAGAACTACACGGCGTTCACCGGTGAACTCCTGAAGGCGGCGGCCGAGGGCGTGCCCGACGGGCCGGAGCTCCTCGACATGGGTGCACTGTTCACGCACGTGCGAAGAGAGTTGCGAGCCAAGGGCCGGCCGGTGCCGCAACAGTGGGCGGGTGAACTCGGCCAGCACATCGCCCTGTCCCGCAATCGCTGGACCCCGGTCCCGGGCCCCGAGGCAAAGGCGTACGCGACGGCGCTGCGAGAGGCGGCGGCGCGAGCCGGCGGCGACGTGGAACAGCTTCTCGGTGACCCTTCTCTGGTACGTCGCTACCTGCGCGGGCAGAGCGTGGCCCCCCGGGAGTTCGTGGTCGCCCTGTCGGCCCACGGCGTTGTACTCCCTCAAGCGGCACTGACCCGCCTGCACACCCTGCGCCGCACCGCTCAACGAACCGCACCGGACACGCGCACCCAGATCCTGTACTGGCAGGAGGAGGTGGAGCTGCTGGGGAGTCGGCTGGCACAGGCGGGGGACTACAGCCACACCATCGAGGGCGAGCTGACGGCGGCGAGGAAGCGGCTCCGCCAGCTGGACACGGAGGTGCGGGTGCTCCAGGGACAGGTGGAGCGGCTGCGGGAGGAGAAGCCGACGCGGGCCGAAGCGGTGGTGGAGGCCGCGGTGGCGGTGTCCGTGGGGGAGCCGAGAAGCCGACACCGGCAGGGAGGGCCGGCCGGTCCGGGGAGTCCGGCTGTGGAGACCGGTACAGGTCCGAAGCCCGGGAGATCCATGGGATGCGGCGGTGCGTCCGCCCTCCTGGCCGCGCTCGCGCTGGTGTACCTCACGATTGTGGGGATCGACAGCGCCGGTTCCGTCACTCTGGTGTACGACAGCGGTAGAAGACCGGCCTTGGTGGGCGGGGCAGTAGTGAGCAATGACGGTCCGGACGGCCCGCAGCACATGTGGGACGTCGTGGGGAGCGTCGAGAGCGTGTTCCGCCCCGACGGAGACGCCGCGGTCGACCGGCTGCTGGGCGGCCTGACTGTTTCCGTGCCCAAGGGATGCGCGGACCGGACCGTCCATTGGAGGATCACTGTCGACGGGGAGTCGGTGGACGAGGGGTCCCTGACCGGGAAACGGGAACACCGGGTGACGGTCGACCTCGCCCAGCGCGGCGTCCCCGGCAAGGTCGGGTTCGGAGCCTGGTGGGACGGCGGCGGTTCCTGCGAGAGCTTCGGTCTCGTCCTGGGCAGCCCGCGACTGTCCAAGAGCTTCGACCTGATCGCTTGGTGAGCCGGCCATGCCCGCGCAAGGTAAAGACAGTGAGCACAACGGCCTCATTGTGACCTTCGGTCTGCTCGTGTTCGTCGTCGTTGGTCATCTGATTCTGGTGGGTGGCTCAATGGAGCCCAGTCAGCCGTCCTACAGAAGCGGGGCACGACCGGTCAGCGGGTCGATGAACGACGCCAGTCGGTTCCACGCGGGAACGAAGGAGCACGCCTGGGTCGTCCGGCGGCGTATGGAGAGCACCTTCGAAGTCGTCTCGGCCTTCGGCGACGGGCGGGTCGACGACCTGCAAGGCGTTCTCCGTGTGGTGGTGCCGGACAGATGCGCCGACAGGACGGTCCACTGGCGTATCAGCGCCGACGGTGAACGGATCGGAGGGGGCCTTCTCAAGTGGCTGCGGAAGTACGACGTGCCCACTCGCCTGACCATCGACGGCAAGCCCGACGAGATCACGGTCGAGGCATGGTGGGACGGAGGCACGGCGAACTGCCCGTTCTTCACGCTGGTCTGGCAAAGACCGCGGCTGTATCGCGATGCCGACTACAACATCCTGGATCCGGACTTCTACCACTGATCCGGCCGGAGGGCGGGACCCTTCATCCACCGCCACGGGGCGCGCCAGGGAGGCGGAGGTGGAACGGGCGCTCGCGCTCGGCGCGCGCCTGATCGCGGACCGGACCCGGCCGGACGGAGGCGGCGAACCCCACGCGTCCCGCAGACACGCAGGAGCCCACCCTGCGGCTGGAGAAGGTCACCCCGGACAACGTCGAGGCCGCCATCGCCCCCTGAAGGTCCGTCCCGACCAGGGGGGCAGGCAGGGTCGCGGATGCGTGCTGTGCGCGGCCCGGGTTACCTGGCAGCAGAGTCGGGCCAGTCAGCTCTCGCTGTTTCCGGCTCTGCCGTAGCGGCGGAAGGCGCCGGTCTCCACCATCCAGGGGCCGAACGGCACCGCGTCCCCGAAGATGTACGGGTCCTTGACCTGATAGCGGTTCTTGCAGGGGTCCGAATGCACCTCGATCGTGCCGGTGCGCGGGTCGACGATCATGTAGTGGGCGATGCCCATCGCCGGATAGTCCGCCAGTTTCTCCGTGTAGTCGTTGTCGGGGTTGGAGGGCGAGACGATCTCAATGACCGCGAGCACCTGCGTCGCGTCGACGGCGAGTCCCTCTTCGTCGAGCACGTCCTCGGGGATGACGACGGCGTCCGGGCGCCGCATGCGGCCGATCGACGGGTGCTCGATCTCGGGGCCGTTCTCGCAGATGTAGCCGGGGTGGGTGGTGGGCAGCTGCTCGTTGAGCTGGTTCCTGATGCGACGGACCGCGCCCTCGTGTCGCTTGGAGGGGCTCATCATGGCGAGAAACGGTCCCGAGGACCCGATCTCGACGTTCCACGCCCCCTCAAGGTGCTCGGCGTACGTCGTGAGCTCCTCGGCGATCGCCCGCATCTTCGCGTAGTCCATGAATCCAGGATAGGCGGCTGGCTGGCCGGTGCGGGCTTGTCGCGCGGTTCCCACTGACGGGGGTGAAGCGCCCCTCCTGGGGGCGCTTCACCCCCGTCAG
>NZ_LIPP01000492.1 GCF_001418335.1 Streptomyces aurantiacus
GGCCCCGAGTCACGGTTCGCGAAGGTCACCAAGCTCGCGCAGGAGCACGGCTCCGCGCTGATCGCCCTGACCATCGACGAGGAGGGCCAGGCCCGCACACCCGAGCACAAGGTGGCGATCGCCGAACGGCTCATCGACGACCTCACCGGCAACTGGGGCATCCACGAGTCGGACATCCTCATCGACACCCTGACCTTCACCATCTGCACAGGCCAGGAGGAGTCCCGGGGCGACGGCCTCGCCACCATCGAGGCCATCCGGCAGCTCAAGCAGCGTCACCCGGACGTCCAGACCACCCTCGGCCTGTCCAACATCTCCTTCGGCCTCAACCCGGCCGCACGCGTCCTGCTCAACTCGGTCTTCCTCGACGAATGCGTCAAGGCGGGCCTCGACTCGGCCATCGTGCACGCCTCCAAGATCCTGCCGATCGCCCGCTTCACCGAGGAGGAGGTCACCACCGCCCTCGACCTCATCTACGACCGCCGCCGCGAGGGCTACGACCCGCTGCAGAGGCTGATGGCGCTCTTCGAGGGCGCCACCACCAAGTCCCTCAAGGCCGGCCGGGCCGAGGAACTGGCGGCGCTGCCCCTCAACGAGCGGCTCAAGCGCCGCATCATCGACGGCGAGAAGAACGGCCTCGAACAGGACCTCCAGGACGCCCTCCAGGAACGCTCGGCCCTCGACATCGTCAACGAGACACTCCTCGACGGCATGAAGGTCGTCGGCGAGCTGTTCGGCTCCGGCCAGATGCAGCTGCCGTTCGTCCTCCAGTCCGCCGAGGTCATGAAGACCGCCGTGGCCCATCTCGAACCGCACATGGAGAAGACCGACGACGAGGGCAAGGGCACCATCGTGCTGGCCACCGTCCGCGGCGACGTCCACGACATCGGCAAGAACCTCGTCGACATCATCCTCTCCAACAACGGCTACTCCGTCGTCAACCTCGGCATCAAACAGCCCGTCTCCGCGATCCTGGAGGCCGCCAAGGAACACCGCGCCGACGTCATCGGCATGTCGGGCCTGCTGGTCAAATCCACGGTGATCATGAAGGAGAACCTGGAGGAGCTCAACCAGCGCAAGATGGCCTCCGACTACCCGGTGATCCTCGGCGGCGCCGCCCTCACCCGGGCGTACGTCGAACAGGACCTGCACGAGATCTACGAGGGAGAGGTCCGCTACGCCCGCGACGCGTTCGAGGGCCTGCGCCTCATGGACGCGCTGATCTCGGTCAAGCGGGGCGTGCCCGGCGCCGTACTGCCGGAGCTGAAGCAGCGCCGGGTGCGGGCCTCCTCCGTACAGGTCGAGGAGCCCGCGCAGGAGGAGGGCGCCGCCCGCTCGGACGTGGCCGTCGACAACCCCGTACCCACCCCGCCCTTCTGGGGCACCCGCGTCATCAAGGGCATCCAGCTCAAGGAGTACGCGTCCTGGCTCGACGAGGGCGCGCTGTTCAAGGGCCAGTGGGGCCTCAAGCAGGCACGCACCGGCGACGGGCCGACGTACGAGGAACTGGTGGAGACCGAGGGCAGGCCGCGACTGCGCGGCCTCCTCGACCAGCTGCAGACCGGCAACCTGCTCGAAGCGGCCGTCGTCT
>NZ_LIPP01000493.1 GCF_001418335.1 Streptomyces aurantiacus
CAACACTGTCTTCGATACTCATGCAGATGTGGGTCATGCAGGTGTGGGTTCGGCAAGCGGCAGAGTCAGGGGCAGGGGCAGGGGCAGGGGCAGCGGCAGGGGGGCTGAGGGTGCAATGAGGGCCGGCCCCTGGTGGAGTTCTCGGGCGGGGGATCGTTCGGCCGGGATCAGCGGTACGTGTCTGTGGCGAGGCCGAAAGCATGAGGTCATCCCGGAATCGCCGCGCCGGCAGTGGCCAGGACCGGAGCGGTGGCAGGTGCCGGGAGCCGGACCGGGGCCGCGGCCTGGGAGGGAAGAACGACGGCGGTGACGGGCGCGGCATCCATGGCAGGTGCGGTGGGTGCGCATGCGACGGCCGGTGTACGAGTGCGGAGTTCGCCGCCGAGTTCTGTGCCAGGCCCGCCCTCAATGCCCTCGGTCCTGCCGATGTCCATGACGCCGGTCGTCATGTGAGTGGTGCCGGAGGGGTCGGTGGGGCCGGTGGGTGCTGTGACGGTGTCCGTGGTGGTGCGGGCGGCGGCAGGGGCCGGGGCGCTGTCGTGCGGAAGTGCGGGGTGCGGGACGGTGGTGTCCGTGGCCGCGGTATCCGTCGGCGGACGGTGCCGGCAGGACGGTGATGAGCCGTGCGCCTCGGCGTGGATGCGCTGCTTCATCGTGGGTGGCAGTGAGTGCGCGTAAGGCTGTGCGTAGGGCAGGGCCCGAATGGGCTCCTCCTGCGCCGTCGCGTCCTGCGGGGCGTTGGTGTTGCGGGCCGTCTCCGCCTCGGGTACGGCGGCGACGGCGGTCGTCGTGATCAGTCCGAGCGACGTGAGCAGGGCGAGGACGGCGGTGACGAGCGCGGTCCACAGGTTCATGACCGGGTTGCGGGTCATGGTGGCCTCTCTTTCGGCTGGGTGGATTTGCGTACTTTCCTCATGATGTGTATGTCGGTTGCGAAGTCGCGGACCGACGCCCATGGCGCGGCGATCTTCTGATGAACACCACTCGGATGGGCGCAAGGCTCATGAAATGACTGGAAGAGCGTGGAAAGCGGGATGAAATCGCATTCGGTGAGGATGTGATCACCCTCCGATCGGAGTGGACGGCTCCGGTTCTACTGCGCCCTCCCGGCGGGCAGTTGAGGCCCTGACACAGGTCACCGATCGGTATCGGCCGGTGTGTATAGTCGGGCGCCAGAAGTCCCCAACGCCAAGGAAAGACGAGGTCGCGCGGTGAAGAAGCTTCTTGTGGTCGCACTGGCCGCCATCGGCGGGCTCCTCGTGTACCGCCAGATCCAGGCGGATCGCGCCGAGCAGGACCTGTGGACGGAGGCGACCGACTCCGTGCCCACGGGTTCGTGAGCATCGACGACAGTCTCAGTACAGACCCCGGCCGCCTCGCGGTCGGGGTTTTGTGTTGCCCGGGGTGCCGATTCTGGTAGGAGGGCGAGGAGAGGAAGTGAGGAGAGGAGCGGAAGGAAGAGCCCCGAACGTCACAGGAAGTGCTCGGGTCATCGAAGAAGGGGATGCCGCGACGGTCCGACGGGCAGGATGGTCGAGGCTCGCGGGCGTCCGGAACAGTGTCGGGAAGGTGTCGGAACAGCGACGGCGCCGAACTCGCGGGAGCCCGAGGGATGACAGTCCGGGTGATGGCGAGGGGGCGCGTGATGGGGCGGCGCACGGGATGGTGGCGTGGGCGCTGCCGTGGGGTCCTGGCCGGGGCGGCCGCGCTGCTCTCGGTCGCGGCACCGGCCGGGCAGGCGACCGCAGGACAGGTGACCGCAGGACAGGGGTCGGCGGCGGGAACTCCCCCTCCGTACCGCTTCGCCGCCGACGCGGAACAGGTCGAGGGCGCGACGAAGGCCACCGACGCCGTACGTCTGACACCCGGCACGACCTACCGGAGCACCGTCCGCGACCATGGTCGGCTCTACTACGGGCTGCGGCTCGACGAGACGTCCAGCGCCTACGTGTCGGCCACCGCGGTCCCCGAGCCGGGCACGAAGGTCGTGTACTCGGACGGCGTCAAGGTGTCCCTCCAGGACCCCGAGGGCCACAAGTGCTTCTCCGGAGACGCCGGCGCCGCCCGCTTCGGACCCACCGAGAGTCCGCGCCCGCTCACCGCCTGGGCGTCACGAAGGGCCGGCCCCGGTGCGTACACCTGCAAGGGCGCCGGTACGTACTCGGTGCTCGTCGAGCGTATGAGCGGGAGCGGGTCCTCGTCGGACGACTGGGAGCTGGAGCTCCAGTACGTGTCGGAGCCCGCTCTGAAGAAAAGCGCTCCGACGACCGCCCCACAGGTGTGGGACTCAGCCTCCCCGGAAGCGCTCGACGGCTCGGCCAGGACCCGGCAGGGCGGCACGAGCTTCAACGCGGCGCGCTCCCTGGAAGAGGGCGTCTGGAAGGGCGGGATCCAGGCCGGACAGACGCTGTTCTATCGCGTCCCCGTCGACTGGGGGCAACAGATCGACGCCACCGCCGAACTGGGCCCGGCGAGCGGTGAAGGATTCCTGGGCAATGCCCTCGTGATGTCGCTCTACAACCCCGTACGCGCCCTGGTGGACGACGCCGACACCGGATACGACGGTACGAGGAAGGTGGCCGCTCTGGAACCGCTGCCTCCGGTCGCGTACGAGAACCGGTACTCCGTGGACGACCAGGTCGGCGGGGTGCGGTTCGCCGGCTGGTACTACCTCGCCGTGCACCTCGGGGCGCAGATGGCCGACAAGTTCGGCGACGGGCCGTTCGAACTGACGCTGCGTGTGCGGGTGAGGGGCGAGGCGGGGACGGCGCCGGTGTACGACGGCGCCACCGCGCCGCGCGACGTGTTCGAGGTCACCGTGGGCGACCGGGACGCCGCGGCGAGCGGTAACGCGGCGACGGGCGGGGACAGTGGTCCCGGCGGGAACACCGCGATGAAGGCGGTGGCCGTGGGCGGGATCGGAGCGGGGTGCTTCCTCGTTCTGGGGCTCGGGGTGTGGACGGCGGTCGCCCGGCGGCGTGCGGCGGCGGGACCGGCCGAGGGCGCCACGCCCGCTGTGGACGGCGCGGCCTCGCGGACGTACGGGCGGTCGCGGGCCCGGTAGTCCGGCGGCTCCGCCCGACAGCTCAGCGGTTTCGGGGCCGGTTCAGAGCCGCGTCAGTGCCCAGAAGCCGACCGCGAAGCAGGCCAGCGCGAGCAGGAGCACCGGAACCGTCACCGCGGCGGGCGGTCCGGGCCGTCGCCGCGCCCGCCTGGCCCGGTGCCGCGCGACCGGCTGCGGCTGCGGCTGCGGCTGAGC
>NZ_LIPP01000494.1 GCF_001418335.1 Streptomyces aurantiacus
CGGGGACGGGGACGGGGACGCCGTAGCGATGCTGATGCGCGGGGACCTGGCGGGGAAGCCGACCGGGCAGCTGCCGGCCGGGCTCGGCCCGGGGCACACGGACCCGGTGGGCGTGGAACTGCCGAAGGGGAGCACGAGCCTGGAACTGACCCTGCGTCTCCGTGCGACCGCGAGCCCTTCCCACACGGACTCGTCGAACTCATCGGACCCGGCGGACCCGGCGGCGTACCGCTCCAAGATGTCCGCCGACGTGACCGTGACCCTGGAGGACCGGTACGGCACGCCCTACCGCATGTCCGCAGGCGACCTCCCCGCCGATGGCAAGGCACACCGCCTCACCCTCGAACTGGCGCAGGGCGAACGGGCCCCGACCGACCGGGCCGCCGAACCACTCTCGCTGACCGGGGCGCAGCTGGACATGTCCCAGCCGACCGGGCGCGCCGAGGAACACCGGCTGTCCGTGGAGCGGTTGACGGCCACGGGAGCCGGCGGAACCGAGCGGCGGCTGGCGGAGCCCACCTCCTGGAAGGTGACGTCCGCGAACAACAACACCACGGCGGACCCCGAGGCGGGCAACACCCCCACGCGCCCGGACGTGCAGTCCCGGAGCCCACTGACGGTGAGCTACGGAACGGGGTACATCCCCCGGGAAACCCCCTGGGAGAGCGCGTCGTTGACGATCCGGCTCCAGGCGGAGCGGCCCGCCGCACCCGAAGTGGAGGCCGTGGCGACCGACGACTTCCTGGCCGCCGCGGGCGCGCGCAAGGGCGAACGGCTGGACGTCCCCTTCGGCGGCTCGGCCGTACCGGTACGGATCGTGGAGAGCGTACGCGCGCTGCCGACCACGCAGGGCTCGACCACGCAGGATCCGGGCGCCGGGACCACCTCCGGCGGGGCCCTGCTGGTCGATCTGCGGTCCGTGAACCGGGTGCTGGACGCGCGCTACGGGGAAAGCGTCGCGCCCAGCGAGTGGTGGCTGCGGACCGCGCCCGGCGCCACCTCACAGGTCGCGGCGGAGCTGCGCGAACGGCCCGACGTCGAACCGTCGCAGGTCGTCGTGCGCGACGAGATCGCGGAACGGCTGCGGGACGATCCGTTCGGGGCGGGGCCCCAGGCCGCGTTCACCGCGGCGTCCGTGGTCGCCGCCGCGCTGGCCGCGGTCGGCTTCGCGGTGAGTACGGCCGGCTCGCTGCGGGAGCGGAGCGCCGAGTTCGCGCTGCTCCGCGCGCTGGGGGCGCCGCGCCGTCAGCTGGCCCGGCTGGTCGCGGCCGAGCAGGGCGTGCTGGTGGCGCTGGCCCTGGTGGTGGGGGTGGCGCTGGGAGCGGTGCTGACCCGGGCGGTGATTCCGTTGATCGTGCTGACGTCCCGGGCCACCCGGCCGGTACCGGAGGTGCTGGTGGAACTGCCTCTCACGCAGGTCGCGTTCCTGCTGGCCGCGCTGGTGGTGGCGCCGCTGATCGTCACCGCGGTGCTGGTGCTGCGGCGGGGCGACGCGGCCTCGTCGCTCCGGTCGCTGCGCGTACTGCACGAACAGGGAGGTGAATGAGGTGGGCCGCCGGTGGACCTTCGCACGTCGTACCTCCGTACGTCGGGGCGTCCCACGTCTGGGCGTCGAACGCCCCGTCGCCCCCTGGATCCGTACCCGGCTGCGCGCCGCGCCCGGCGCCGCCGTCGCCCTCGCCCTGCTGGTGACGGCGAGCGTCTGCCTGGCCGCGTCGTTCCCGCGTGCCGTCGACCGTTACGAGGACGCCGGCCTGCGCCGGGCGGTCGCCGACGCCACGGCGAGCAGGACGTCCGTACAGGTGTCGGCCCCGCCGCCGAAACTCGGCGCCACGCAGGGAGAACGCGAGGCCGGCCTGCGCCCGGCCGCGCTGCGCGAGCAGTACGAGGGCATCCTGGACGTCGTCGAACGGCCCCTGGCCGCCGACCCCGCGCAGTCCACGTACGGCGTGCGCACCACCAAACCCCTTGAGGCGGCGGAGAAGTGGCTGCCGAGGCCGAGCGGACTGCCCGCGCAGATGGTCCTCGCCGCGCACGAAGGCCTCGCCGAACACGCGCGGTTGCGGGCGGGCCGGCTGCCGCGCACCGACGGCACGGTGACCGCCGCGGCCCCGGAGCTGGAGGCCGCGGTCACCACGGAGACCGCCGGGCGGCTTCGGATCAAGGTGGATTCGGTGATCCACGTGCCCGCCGTCGAACGCGCCCCGCTCGCCGTGCGTATCACCGGCATCGTCGCCCCGCGCGACCGCGAGGGGGCGTACTGGGCGACGCAGCCCGTCCTGCGCACCCCGTCCCTCAGGCAACTCCCCACCCAGGGCCCCGAGCCGAGCACGTACTGGCTCGGCGCGCTCCTCCTGGCTCCGGAGGCGGCGCCCGCGCTCCTCGGCACCCCCGGCGCTCCCGCCCGTTACTGGCAGCTGGCTCCGGCGGCCTCCGCGCTGGCCGCGAACGACCTGACCCGCCTGGCCGGCTCGATCGCCGCGTTGGAGTCCGGGCCCGGTCTGCTGAAGGTGCGCGCGTTCACGGACCCGGTGGCCGACGTGAGCACCGAGCTCGACGACGTCCTCACCTCGTACGCCGAACTCCGTTCCGGCATCCGTCCCCTGGTCGCCGTCGCCGCCTTCGGCAGCGCCACGGTCGCGGTCGTCGTGCTCCTCATGGCGGGTGGTCTCGCCGCCGACCGCCGCCGCGGCGAACTGGCCCTCCTGCGCGCCCGCGGCGTCTCCCTGCGCGGTCTCACGGCACGGCTGTTCGCCGAGACGGCGGTGGTGGCGATACCGGCTGCCGCGCTCGGTCTCGGGGCCGCGCTGCTCGCCGTCCCGTACGGCCGGCTGTCGTACGCCGCCTGGACCGCCGCCGCGGTCGCGCTCCTCGCCTGCGGCATGCTTCCGGTGCGCGCCTGGATCACCCACCGTGCCGTACGCGTCCACGGAGCCCGCGAGGACCTCGCGTCCGTACGCCCCTCGCGGCGCCGTACCGTCGTCGAACTCACCCTGCTGGTGCTGGCGTCGGCGGCGGTGTTCGCGCTGCGGAGCCGGGGAACGTCGGGCGGTTCCGCAGGGGTGGCCGACTCCGGCGACCCGGCGGACCTGAACGCCTCCGCCTCCGGTGATCAACTCGTCGCGCTGGCGCCGGTGCTGATCGGTGTGATCGCCGCGCTGGTCCTGGTCCGGCTCTATCCGCTGCCCCTGCGCCGGC
>NZ_LIPP01000495.1 GCF_001418335.1 Streptomyces aurantiacus
CGCCCCGAAGGGGCGCGGGGAACTGCGCGCCCAGCCCCCACAAACCCGCACCCGACAAACAACCAGGGGCGCGGGGAACTGCGCGCCAAGCCCCCACGAACCCGCATCCGAACCACCTAGGGGCGCGGGGAACTGCGCAAACAACCAGGCCGGCCGGAGGCCAACGCGGCTCACACAGGCGAGGCAAACCGGCGGAGCCCTACCGCAGCCAGGGCAAATCCGCCCCCGCCCCCTCCGGCTGAAGCCCCGCCGCAATAAGCCGCATCGCCTCGCCAAGAGTCTCCTGCTGCTCAGCAGTGAGCCGGTCGAAAAGCGCCTGACGAACCGCGGTCACATGCCCGGGCGCAACCCGCTCCAGCACCTCGTACCCCTCGTCCGTCAGGACAGCGAACTGCCCCCGCTTGTCCGAAGGACAGTCCTCCCGCCGCACCCACCCGTTCTTCTCCAGCCGCGCGATCGCATGCGACAGACGGGACCGGGTGATCTTCGCCTTCATCGCCAGCTCGGTCATCCGCAACCGCCGGCCGGGCGCCTCGACCAGCTGCACCAGCAGGCCGTAGTAGATGTGCGGCATGCCCGCGTCACGCTGCAACTGGCGGTCGAGATGGTCCTCAAGAAGCGTGGTCGCGTGCATGAACGCACGCCAGGTGCGTTGTTCCTCGTCACTGAGCCAGCGCGGCTCGTCAGCGGATGCCGTGTTCATGCACCCACTGTACGAGGGCTCTCCTTGAAACTTAAACAAGCGGGAGGTAAGCTCTCACTCCAAAAGCTTGACACTTCAAGTAACCATCGCCACCCCAGTCGCCCAGCCACCTGACCACCCAGTCGCGCACCGAGCCGCCGTCACCCAGGGAGCTTCGCCATCATGTCCGCAGCCACCGAGGAACGTGCCGTCGTGGAGCGCATGCCCGCCCTCTACCTCTCGCACGGCGCCCCGCCCCTCGCCGACGACGCCCTCTGGCCCGGCCAGCTCGCCGCCTGGGCCGCCGACCTCCCGCGCCCCAAGGCGATCCTCATGGTCTCGGCGCACTGGGAGGAGGCCCCGCTGGCCCTCGGTGCGACCGACGTCGTCCCGCTGGTCTACGACTTCTGGGGCTTCCCGGAGCACTACTACAAGGTGCGGTACGAGGCCCCGGGCGCCCCCGCCCTCGCCGCGTCCGTCCGTAAGCTGCTGCGCGCCCCCGGCACGCCGGTCCAGGACATCCCGGACCGCGGCCTCGACCACGGTGCGTACGTCCCGCTCGTCGAGATGTTCCCCGCGGCCGACATCCCGGTCCTGCAGATCTCCATGCCCACGCTCGACCCCGTCCGCCTGATGGACATCGGGCGCAAGCTGGCGCCCCTGCGCGACGAGGGCGTCCTCATCGTGGGCTCCGGCTTCTTCACCCACAACCTGGCCGCTCTCCGGCAGGGCGGCATACCCGGCTGGTCGGCGGAGTTCGACGCCTGGGGCCACCAGGCCCTCGACTCCGCGGACGTGGACGGCCTCCTCGACTTCCTCCACAAGTCGCCGGCCGGTCAGCTGGCCCACCCGCGCACGGAGCACTTCGCTCCGCTGTTCGTGACCATGGGCGCGGCGGACGCCTACGGCGATCTGGACGCCCAGCGTTCCGTGATCGACGGCTTCTGGCTGGGCCTGGCCAAGCGATCGGTGCAGTTCGGCTGACGGGCCCGCCCCTCAGGGGCCCCTGCCTCAGAGACCCTCAGAGGCAGGCCCCTCAGAGATCTTCAGCGACTCTCGGAGGTTCTCAGAGATTCTCAGAGATCCTTCTCGTACCACGCCACATCCCAGTACCGCCCGAACTTCCGGCCCACTTCCCGGTACGTACCGACGTTCCGGAAGCCGAACCGCTGGTGCAGCCGCGCCGATGCCTCGTTGGGCTGGGTGATGCCCGCGTACGCCCGGTGGAGGTCCTCGCCCGCGAGCGCCGCGAACAGGGCTTCGTAGAGGGCCGTGCCGACGCCCCGGCCGCCCGCGTCCGGGGCGAGGTAGACCGTCAGCTCCACGGATGTCCCGTACGCGGGCTTCGGCCCGAACGCACTCGATGTGGCGTACCCGAGAATCCGCTGTGAGTCCGCGTCCACGGCAACCATAAGCCGGTGCGGGCCGTCTTCAGGGTGAGAGAGCAGCCAAGGGCGGCGCTCCTCCGGGGTGAAGGCCACGGTGTCGAACGTGATCGGCGTCCCGCGTACGTAGTGGTTGTAGATGTCCGTGAGGGCGTCGAGGTCACCTTCGGCTCCTGGCCTGACCTGCACCTCTGCCGCTTCTACTACTGCCTGTGCTGCTGCCTCTGCATGTTCTGACGGCACCCGGCCTCCTTTTTCGGCGGACAGGGTACTGCAAGATCAGAAAATTCGTGGGGCGGGTTGGGAATTCTGTCCGGATTCCAGTCGTTGTTTCCATTGGAAGCAGGGCACTCGGGAGGGTGTCCGAGCCACCAAGTCATTACGCCGAAGTCATTACCAGGACCCGCAAGCCCACCATCGTAAGGGAGCACGCATGGCAACCCGTGCCGTCGCCCGTCGTAAGTCCGCCTCCGGCGAGACCGACGCGGCACGCAGTGTTCGCGTCGTAGGCGGCGAGATCGCCGACCGCGACCTGGTCGGCATGTATCTCGACGAGATAGCGCGCACACCGCTGCTCGACGCCGCCAAGGAGGTCGAGCTGTCCCAGACCATCGAGGCCGGGGTGTATGCGCGGCAGCTTCTCGACGGTGAGGCCACCGAGACAAAGGTGCAGGCCTCCCGCGAAGAGCTCGAAGCGCTGGTCGCCGATGCCGAGCGGGCCAAGGACATCTTCATACGGTCGAACCTCCGCCTGGTCGTCGCGGTCGCGCGGCGCTACCCCCGCAGCGGTCTGCCGCTGCTGGACCTGATCCAGGAGGGGAACGCCGGACTGGTCCGCGCGGTCGAGAAGTTCGACTACCGCAAGGGCTTCAAGTTCTCGACGTACGCGACCTGGTGGATCCGTCAGGCCATCACCCGGTCCATCGCCGACCAGTCACGCACCATCCGGCTCCCCGTCCACCTGGTGGAGGAGCTGGGCAGGATCCGCCGTGTGCAGCGCGAGTTCAACCGCGAGCACGGCCGCGATCCGGAGCCCGCCGAGATAGCCAAGGAGCTGGGTTCCAACCCGGAGCGCGTCATCGACGTGCTCGACTGGGCCCGCGACCCGGTCTCGCTGAACATGGCGGTGGACGACCAGGGCGACACCCAGTTCGGCGACCTGCTGGAGGACACCTCCGCCGTGTCGCCCGAGCAGTCCGTGCTCACGCTGCTGCGCAGCGAGGAGCTGGACGACCTCATCGGCCGCCTCGACCAGCGCACCGCCTCGATCATCAAGATGCGGTACGGAATCGACGACGGCCGCGAGCGCACGCTGACCGAGGTCGGCAAGGAGCACGGCCTCACCCGCGAGCGCATCCGCCAGATCGAGAAGCACGCACTGATGGAACTGAAGAAGCTGGCCCGGTCCACAGGGTTCGACGCCGCGGCGTAAGCCCTCCGGGCGGCTGCCGGGCCCGGGGCGGGGCGGCGTCGGTTCCGTCCGGCGGGCCCTCACCCCGACGGCCGTGACCGCGGCAGTCCCGGCCGCGGTCGGCCACGCTGGGCGACGAGATGGCAGGGCTCTCGCCCGACGTCGGCACTCGTCGGGTACCCGTCCGGCACTCGCCCGGCCTCGGCTCGGTGGGTTGTCCGGGGAGCGGCCGGCAGCGGGTGGCCGGCTGTGGAGCGGGGCGACGGGGCCTGGCGGGACAGGGTGTGGCGCGGCGTGGTAGGCCCGGAAAATGTACGGTTTCGAGCTCCGGCGGCGCCTGCGGAAGCGGGGGAGAAAAACTGGTCCTCGAAAGGAGGATTGGGTTCGCATTCCGGGGGCACGCGAGCTTATCTCAGGCCCTGTACGGGGGCGCTGAGTCGGCCCCACGTCACAGCATGGCTGGTCAAGACCTTTGACCAGCTCACCGAGCTCGTACAGAAGTCCGTTTGCAGCCGCTTCAAAACACCGGCCCCGGGGCACAAAACTCCAGGGCCCCTCAAAAGCCGAGTCCCGACGCACTTCCCCCGGTGCAGGGACTCTTCCAGAGTCGAGCTCCGGCGCCTCCCCCCCCTGGCGCCGGGGCTCGACTCCATTTGTGACGCTGCACGCGGGGCCTGTACGGGGGACTTACGGGTCCTGTACGGGGGACTTGCGCGCGGGCCCGTACGTGTCCTGTCCGCGAGGCCGTTCGTAGCGCAGTGCGACTGTGCGACCCCGCGACCCGCGGGCACGCGACCCCGCGACCGCGCGGGCACGAAGGCTGGGCCACCCCGAACCTGAACCCCGGGGTGACCCAGGCGGCACATTGTGTCACGGGCGTGAATTCCGCCGAGGGGCACCCGAGAGGCGCCCGAGGGGCGCGCCGTCGGCTCCCGCGCCCGATCCCCGCGCCCGATCCCCGCCCCTGCCCCTTATACACATCT
>NZ_LIPP01000496.1 GCF_001418335.1 Streptomyces aurantiacus
GCCGGGGCACCCGGATCTTCGCCGACGTCGGATGGGACGACACGGGCCGCTGGGACCTCGCCGCCCTCCCCGACCTGCGGCACTGCGAGGCGTTCCTGCCGAACGCCGAGGAGGCCATGCGGTACACGGGCGCCACGAGCCCCCGCGCCGCCGCGCACGCGCTCACCGAACACGTACCGCTGGCCGTCGTCACTCTGGGTGCCGAGGGCGCGTACGCCGTGGACCGCAGGACCGGCGAGACCGCGGAGGTTCCGGCCATCGAGGTCGAGGCGATGGACCCGACCGGCGCCGGGGACGTCTTCGTCGCGGGGTTCGTCACGGGCACGCTGGCAGGCTGGCCGCTCGCCGACCGCCTCGCCTTCGCGGGCCTCACCGCGGCCCTGTCGGTCCAGGAGTTCGGCGGGTCCCTGTCCGCCCCCGGGTGGTCGGAGATCGCCGCGTGGTGGCGCCGCGTGCAGTCCTACGATCACCAGGACCCCGCGGCGCTCGGCCGGTACGCCTTCCTGGAACCGCTGCTTCCGGAAACCGCCCGGACGTGGCCCCTGCGCCGGGCCGTACCGACGATCGGATTCCGCAGATCCGCGTGACGTCACGGGTGGGGCCGCGGGAGGCCACAGGTGCGATGGAAAAGTCCTACAGCGTTGTCGGTGCCCCGACGTACTCTTGGGAACACAAGGCTGCCGTACCGGCAAGCGTGCCTCACCGAGGAGGATGAGCAGGCCTACAGAGCCGGCCCATGACGCAGACACCCACAGCTCACACCCCCGCGCAGGGGCAGTCCCGAGCGCAGTTCACCGTCCCCGCCAAGCACCCCATGGTGACCGTGCTGGGATCCGGGGACGCCCTCCTGCGAGTGATCGAGAAGGCCTTCCCGGCGGCCGACATCCACGTCCGGGGCAATGAGATCAGCGCCGTCGGCGAAGCCCGTGAAGTGGCCCTCGTCCAGCGCCTGTTCGACGAGATGATGCTGGTGCTCCGCACCGGACAGCCGATGACGGAGGACGCGGTGGAACGCTCGATCGCCATGCTGCGCGCGAGTGAGAACGGGGAGGGCGACGGCTCGGAGACCCCGGCCGAGGTCCTCACGCAGAACATCCTGTCCTCGCGCGGCCGCACCATCCGCCCCAAGACGCTCAACCAGAAGCGGTACGTCGACGCCATCGACAAGAACACCATCGTCTTCGGCATCGGCCCCGCCGGTACGGGCAAGACCTACCTCGCCATGGCCAAGGCCGTGCAGGCACTGCAGGCCAAGCAGGTCAGCCGCATCATCCTGACCCGCCCCGCGGTGGAGGCCGGCGAGCGGCTCGGCTTCCTGCCCGGCACGCTCTACGAGAAGATCGACCCCTACCTGCGACCGCTGTACGACGCGCTGCACGACATGCTCGACCCGGACTCGATCCCGCGCCTGATGGCGGCGGGGACGATCGAGGTGGCGCCCCTGGCGTACATGCGCGGCCGTACGCTCAACGACGCCTTCATCATCCTGGACGAGGCGCAGAACACGAGCGCCGAGCAGATGAAGATGTTCCTCACCCGGCTCGGCTTCGAGTCGAAGATCGTGATCACGGGTGACGTGACGCAGGTCGACCTGCCGAGCGGCACGAAGTCCGGTCTGCGTCAGGTCCAGGACATCCTGGAGGGTATCGACGACGTCCACTTCTCCCGGCTCACGTCCCACGATGTCGTACGGCACAAGCTGGTCGGCCGTATCGTCGACGCGTACGAGCAGTACGACAGCCAGAACGACGACAGCCAGAACGGCACGGAGAACGGCACCCGCACGGGCGCCCGTACCAAACGGAAGTAGACCAGCGCGACCATGTCGATCGACGTCAACAACGAGTCCGGAACCGAGGTCGACGAGCAGGCGATCCTCGACATCGCCCGCTACGCCCTCGCGCGGATGCGTATCCACCCGCTCTCCGAGCTCTCGGTGATCGTCGTGGACACCGGCGCCATGGAGCAGCTGCACATCCAGTGGATGGACCTGCCGGGCCCCACCGATGTCATGTCGTTCCCGATGGACGAGCTGAGGCCGCCCACGAAGGACGACGACGAGCCGCCGCAGGGGCTGCTCGGTGACATCGTGCTCTGCCCCGAGGTCGCCGAGCAGCAGGGCAAGGACGCCCCGACGCAGCACTCCATGGACGAGGAGCTCCAGCTCCTCACCGTCCACGGAGTGCTGCACCTGCTCGGTTACGACCACGAGATGCCTGACGAGAAGGCCGAGATGTTCGGTCTGCAGGCGGCCATCGTGGACGGCTGGCGTGCGGAGAAGGGCCTGACCGGCCCGTCCCCGGCTCCGACCGTCTCATGAGCCCGCAACTGGTCCTGGGCGCCATCGCCCTGGTCGTGGTCGCCTGGCTCGCCGCCTGCGCGGAGGCCGGCCTCGCCCGCGTCTCCAGCTTCCGGGCCGAGGAGGCGGTACGGTCCGGGCGCCGCGGCAGCGCCAAGCTCGCCCAGGTCGCCGCCGACCCGACCCGCTATCTGAACGTGGCGCTGCTCGTCCGCATCACCTGCGAGATGGCGGCGGCCTCCCTCGTCACGTACGCCTGCCTGAGGGAGTTCGCCGAGACGTGGGAGGCGCTGGCCGTCGCCATCGGCGTGATGGTCCTCGTCTCGTACGTCGCGGTCGGCGTCTCGCCGCGCACCATCGGCCGCCAGCACCCGCTGAACACGGCCACGGCAGCCGCGTACGTGCTGCTGCCGCTGGCCAGGATCATGGGTCCGGTCCCGCCCCTGCTCATCCTCATCGGCAACGCCCTCACACCCGGCAAGGGCTTCCGGCGCGGCCCCTTCGCCTCCGAGGCCGAGCTGCGCGCGATGGTCGACCTCGCCGAGAAGGAGTCGCTCATCGAGGACGAGGAGCGCCGGATGGTGCACTCGGTCTTCGAACTGGGCGACACACTGGTCCGGGAGGTCATGGTTCCGCGTACGGACCTGGTGGTCATCGAGCGGTACAAGACGATCCGGCAGGCGCTGACCCTGGCCCTGCGGTCCGGTTTCTCGCGGGTCCCCGTCACCGGGGAGAGCGAGGACGACATCGTCGGGATCGTGTACCTGAAGGACCTGGCCCGCAAGACGCACATCAGCCGGGACGCGGAGAGCGAGCTGGTGTCCACGGCGATGCGGCCCGCCGCCTTCGTCCCGGACACGAAGAACGCCGGTGACCTGCTGCGCGAGATGCAGAAGGACCGCACCCACGTCGCCGTCGTCATCGACGAGTACGGCGGCACGGCCGGCATCGTCACCATCGAGGACATCCTTGAGGAGATCGTCGGCGAGATCACCGACGAGTACGACCGTGAGCTGCCGCCCGTGGAGGATCTCGGCGACGGCCGCTACCGGGTGACCGCGCGGCTCGACATCGGTGACCTCGGCGAGCGGTACGGCTTCGACGAGTACGACGACGAGGACGTCGAGACGGTCGGCGGACTGCTCGCGAAGGCACTCGGCCGCGTGCCCATCGCCGGGGCCTCCTCGGTCGTGGAACTGCCCGACGGGCGTGAACTGCGGCTCACGGCCGAAGCGTCGGCGGGGCGCCGCAACAAGATCGTCACGGTACTGGTCGAGCCCGTCGGACCGGCCGGTTCCGTGGGGGAGAAGCAGGGGGAGCCTGCATGACCCCGCAGGCGTTGCGCACGCTCTGTCTGTCCTTCAACGCGGCTGTCGAGGAGTTTCCCTTCAGCCCCGAGATCTCGGTCTTCAAGGTGCTGGGGAAGATGTTCGCGCTCACCTCCCTGGAGGCCCGCCCTCTCAAGGTCAACCTGAAGTGCGACCCCGAGGACGCGGTGCGCCTGCGCGGCGAGCACGAGGGCCTGATCATCCCCGGCTGGCACATGAACAAGCGGCACTGGAACACCGTCACGGCCGACGGCGGACTCCCGGACCACGTCGTCCGGGAACTCGTCGAGGACTCGTACGACCTGGTGGTGGCCGGCCTGCCGAGGGCCGAGCGCCTGCGCCTGGACCGCCCCTGACGGCCCCTGACGGCCCCTGAACAAGCCGGTCCGGACGGCGCTTCGTATGCTCTGGACATGACCGACAGCACCGTGCTCGCTCCCGAGGACCGCAAGATCGTCACCCTGGCCCGCGCCACCCGGGTCCGCAACGGTGTGCCCGAGGGCGCGGCCGTCCGCGACGACAACGGCCGTACGTATGTGGCGGGCACCGTCGCCCTGCCTTCGCTGCGGCTCAGCGCGCTGCGGACCGCGGTGGCCATGGCCGTGGCCTCCGGGGCGACGTCGCTGGAGGCGGCGGCGGTGGTGAGCGAGGCGGAGTCCCTGTCGGACGAGGACCTGGCGGCGGTACGGGACCTCGGCGGCGCCGCGACGGCTGTGCTGCTCGCGGGGGTGGACGGCGAGGTCCGGGCGCGGCTGACCGCGGGCTGAGGCCGGGCGTTCTCTTTTCCCAGGCCTCATCCCAGGCCTCATCCCAGGCCTCATCCCCGGAAGAATCACCCCCGCTTGTCTTGCAATCCCGGGCCGCTCGCGTATCAATGGACGGCAGCTCTTCCGACGGGCCGTCAGATTCGTCAGTCGCGCAGCGTGCCGCACACCGCTCGCGACGAGTCGCCGACGAGTCGGCCGCGCGCACAAGTGATCCCCGCACCAGCGCTCCGGCAGGCGTGCCCGTCGGCCGTCCCCACACGGCAATTCCCGTACAAGGGAAGGGAATCCCATGACAGGTAAGCGATTCGGAATCGGTGCGGCGTTGGCCGCCGGCACCCTCGCCGCCGGAATGGCGCTCGCTCCGGGCGCCGCGGCCGTCGTCCCCCAGACCGCCACCATCGTCGCCGACTGCGGTCTCTACGGCGGCGGTGAGGCCACCCTCACGGCCACCCAGGACGGCACCAGCGCCACCGTCACCGTCAGCTCCTCCGAGATCACCGCCCCGCTCGCTCTCTCCGAGGACTCCATCGCCTCCACCCTCACCCTCGCGAAGGCGAGCGGTGGCACGACCGCCTTCACGGGCACCGAGAACCCCGCCATGGCCACGGGTGACGGCGTCACGGTCGGCCCGCTGACCGGCACCGTCGCGGCCGGCGACAGCCTGGAGGCCTTCGGTGGCTCCCTGAAGATGGTGATCTTCGGCATCACCGTGACGTGCACGGCGGAGGGGCCGCAGTCGCCCGGCCCGTTCGTGTACGAGTGATCGCCGGATCGTGATTCGCGTGATCGTGTAGTCCCCCCACAGGCAAAGCCCAGCAGGGACCGGTGCCGCCCGCGTGCAGCGGCACCGGTCCCTGTGCTGTCAGGTCAGGTCAGGTTCATGGGGTCAACTGGATCAACTCCCCTTTAATCATGGGTAGTTGACATGAGCTGATGGGCCATCAGTTCGCGTGTCATGGTTCCATTGACTTTTCACACAACCCGCACATCAATGACCTCCTGTCGGCGCGGAAGAGCCGCCGCGCTCACATCGTCAGGAGGGCACACATGGGTTCAGGAACCCGAAGACGCCGCCGCTGGGTGGCATTTCTCGGAGCCGCCGCGCTGTCCGTCACCGCGGGAGGCGCGCTCGCCTGCCCCGCGAGCGCGGAGCCCGCGCAGGTCGACTTCGGCACGCACTGCGTCCCGCCGCCCATCGCGGGCATCCCCGCGATCGACGGCACCACCACCGCCAAGATCACCGTCGACGACGCCACGCCCACGGTGGGCGACACGGTCACCGTCACGTACACGGTGGTCAAGCCCGCCGCGAGCAATCCGGTCGACATCGACCTGCCCGCCGACATCATGACGCCCACCGGCAAGGTCGCCCTGGGCGGCGCGCAGACCGGTGACCTCACGGTCGCGGGGCCGAAGAAGAACGACCCGGTCCCGGGCAAGGGCGCCTTCCCGTCGTTCTCGATGACCGGCACCTTCACGGTCACCGCGCCCGGCGCGATCACCCTGTCGCCCGGCGACTACAACATCCACACCAGCTACCTCCTGGAGCTGGACACCCCGTGCACGGTCAGCACCCCGCCCGCACCCGTCTCCGAGACGATCACCGCGACCGGTGGCGGGCAGACCAACCACCGTGCCATCAGCCTCGGTTCGGCCTCCGGCAGTCCCGGTGCCGGCGTGACCGTCACGGGTACGGACTTCGCTCCGGGCGCCGCCGTCACCCTCGCCGGACGGGCCGGGGCCGCCGAGACGGCGGACAGGGCGACCGCCACCGCGGACGCGCAGGGCTCCTTCAGCGGCAGCCTGGCCGTCAGCGACAAGGCGACGACCGGCGTCGTGGCGTACGAGGGAAGTGTCTGGAGCGACGACAAGGGGGCCGGCCCCGCGGCCTACGTCGTCATCGACGACACCCCCCTTCCCGCCGACAGCCAGAAGATCAACTCCTCGGTCAAGGCGGGGACGTTGTCCATGACCCAGGCCGGGGACACCGTCGAGCTCGCGGCGGTCGACTACGGCAAGGGCGGGTTCTCGCGCGGCTCGCTGCAGACGGTGACCGTCAAGGACTTCCGCGGTGGTCCCGCGGGCTGGTCGCTGACGGGCAAGGTCACCGACTTCACCGGCCCCGGCGGGGCGAAGATCGACGCGGCCAAGCTGGGCTGGACCCCGGTCTGCGGCACCAAGGCCGGCAGCCCGAGCACCTGCCGGGCCGGCTCGCCCGGTTCGGTCGGCAGCGCGGGAGCGACCCTGGCGTCCGCCCCCAACGGCACGCTCACGGGTGGCGAGTTCACCGCCGACGCCCGGCTCTCGCTGAACGTACCGGCGTTCACCCCGCCCGGCTCGTACTCCGGCGTGCTGACGCTCACGCTCACCTGAGAACGACAGGCCGACAGCAGGCCCGTTTCGGGGGTCGGGCGCGCACCCGCCCGTCCTCCCGGCCGTCC
>NZ_LIPP01000497.1 GCF_001418335.1 Streptomyces aurantiacus
GATCTTCGGGTCGTTGCTGCGGATAGTGCGCAGCAACGACCCGAAGATCGAAGCGGCCACGCTCCGCCAGGTCGAGCGCGCCTACCAGGTCGCCGAGCGCTGGCACCGCGGCCAGAAGCGCAAGAGCGGCGACCCGTACATCACGCACCCGCTCGCCGTGACGACGATCCTCGCCGAGCTGGGCATGGACCCGGCCACGCTGATGGCGGGACTCCTGCACGACACCGTCGAGGACACGGAGTACGGCCTCGACACCCTCCGCAAGGACTTCGGCGACCAGGTCGCCCTCCTCGTCGACGGCGTCACCAAGCTCGACAAGGTGAAGTTCGGCGAGGCCGCGCAGGCCGAGACCGTACGCAAGATGGTCGTCGCCATGGCCAAGGACCCGCGCGTCCTGGTCATCAAGCTCGCCGACCGTCTGCACAACATGCGCACCATGCGCTACCTCAAGCGCGAGAAGCAGGAGAAGAAGGCGCGCGAGACGCTGGAGATCTACGCGCCGCTCGCCCACCGCCTGGGCATGAACACCATCAAGTGGGAGCTGGAGGACCTCGCCTTCGCGATCCTCTACCCCAAGATGTACGACGAGATCGTGCGCCTGGTCGCCGAGCGCGCCCCCAAGCGCGACGAGTACCTCGCCATAGTGACCGACGAGGTCCAGTCCGACCTGCGCGCGGCCCGCATCAAGGCGACCGTCACAGGGCGTCCGAAGCACTACTACTCCGTCTACCAGAAGATGATCGTCCGCGGCCGTGACTTCGCGGAGATCTACGACCTGGTGGGCATCCGCGTCCTGGTCGACACGGTCCGCGACTGTTACGCCGCCCTCGGCACCGTCCACGCGCGATGGAACCCGGTACCCGGCCGGTTCAAGGACTACATCGCGATGCCGAAGTTCAACATGTACCAGTCGCTGCACACGACGGTGATCGGCCCCAACGGCAAACCGGTCGAACTCCAGATCCGGACGTTCGACATGCACCGCCGAGCCGAGTACGGCATCGCCGCCCACTGGAAGTACAAGCAGGAGGCCGTCGCCGGCGCCTCCAAGGTGCGCTCCGACCAGCCGAGGACCACCGGCAAGGACGACCACCTCAACGACATGGCGTGGCTGCGGCAGCTCCTCGACTGGCAGAAGGAGACCGAGGACCCCGGCGAGTTCCTGGAGTCCCTGCGCTTCGACCTGTCACGCAACGAGGTCTTCGTCTTCACGCCGAAGGGCGACGTGATAGCGCTGCCGGCCGGCGCGACACCCGTGGACTTCTCCTACGCGGTGCACACGGAGGTGGGCCACCGCACCATAGGAGCACGTGTCAACGGCCGCCTCGTCCCGCTCGAATCGACCCTCGACAACGGCGACCTGGTGGAGGTCTTCACCTCCAAGGCGTCCGGCGCCGGACCGTCCCGGGACTGGCTGGGCTTCGTCAAGTCGCCCCGCGCCCGCAACAAGATCCGCGCCTGGTTCTCCAAGGAGCGCCGCGACGAGGCCATAGAGCAGGGCAAGGACGCCATCGCGCGCGCCATGCGCAAGCAGAACCTGCCGATCCAGCGCATTCTCACCGGGGACTCGCTGGTCACGCTCGCGCACGAGATGCGCTACCCCGACATCTCGTCCCTGTACGCGGCGATCGGCGAGGGCCACGTGGCCGCGCAAGGTGTCGTGCAGAAGCTCGTCCAGGCGCTCGGCGGCGAGGAGGCCGCCACCGAGGAGATCGACGAGAGCATCCCGTCCGGCCGGGGCCGCAAGCGTCGCTCCAACGCCGACCCGGGAGTCGTCGTCAAGGGCGTCGACGACGTGTGGGTCAAGCTGGCCCGCTGTTGTACGCCCGTTCCGGGCGACCCCATCATGGGCTTCGTCACGCGCGGCAGCGGAGTGTCGGTCCACCGCACCGACTGCGTCAACGTCGACTCCCTGTCCCGCGAGCCCGAGCGCATCCTGGAGGTCGAGTGGGCGCCCACCCAGTCCTCGGTCTTCCTGGTCGCCATACAGGTCGAGGCCCTGGACCGCTCGCGGCTCCTGTCGGACGTCACGAGGGTCCTGTCCGACCAGCACGTCAACATCCTGTCGGCGGCCGTCCAGACGTCCCGCGACCGGGTGGCCACCTCCCGCTTCACCTTCGAGATGGGCGACCCGAAACACCTGGGCCACGTCCTGAAGGCGGTCAGGGGAGTAGAGGGCGTGTACGACGTGTACCGCGTGACATCGGCCCGCAGGCCCTCAGAGGCTTGATCACGAGCCCCTGGTGAAGAGGCGCAGCCCTTCACCAGGGGCGCGGGGAACTGCGCGCCCAGCCACAGCGCACCCGCGGACAACAACACACCGGGCCCCAGCGGCGCTTCCCGGCCGAACCAGCGGAGCTACCCGCCGAACTCCTGCAGCCCCTTGAGCGCCTGGTCGAGAAGCGCCTGACGCCCGTCCAGCTCCCGCTGGAGCTTGTCGGCCTTCGCGTTGTTGCCCGCGGAGCGCGCCGTCTCGATCTGGCCCTGGAGCTTGTCCACAGCGGCCTGGAGCTGACCGGTCAGACCCTCGGCACGCGCCCGTGCCTCCGGGTTCGTCCGGCGCCACTCGGTCTCCTCGGAGTCCTGCAGCGCCCGCTCCACCGCGTGCATCCGGCCCTCGACCTTCGGGCGGGCGTCGCGCGGCACGTGGCCGATGGCCTCCCAGCGCTCGTTGATCGAGCGGAAAGCGGCCCTGGCCGCCTTCAGGTCCTGCACCGGGACGAGCTTCTCGGCCTCCTCGACCAGCTCCTCCTTGAGCTTCAGGTTCTCCGACTGCTCCGCGTCCCGCTCGGCGAAGACCGAGCCGCGTGCCGCGAAGAACACGTCCTGGGCGCCCCGGAAACGGTTCCACAGGTCGTCCTCGTGCTCGCGCTGAGCGCGACCCGCGGCTTTCCAGTCCGTCATCAGATCGCGGTAACGGGCCGCCGTCGGACCCCAGTCGGTCGAGCCGGAGAGCGACTCGGCCTCCGCGACCAGCTTCTCCTTGGCCTTGCGGGCCTCCTCGCGCTGCGCGTCCAACGACGCGAAGTGCGCCTTGCGGCGCTTGGAGAACGCCGAGCGCGCGTGCGAGAAGCGGTGCCACAGCTCGTCGTCGGACTTCCGGTCGAGCCGGGGCAGGCCCTTCCAGGTGTCCACCAGGGCGCGCAGCCGCTCACCGGCGGCCCGCCACTGGTCGGACCGGGCCAGCTCCTCCGCCTCGACGACCAGCGCCTCCTTGGAGTTGCGGGCCTCGTCGGACTGCTTGGCCCGCTGCGCCTTGCGCTCCTCACGGCGGGCGTCGACCGTCTCGACGAGCTTGTCCAACCGTGTCTTCAGCGCGTCCAGATCACCGACCGCGTGATGGGCGTCCACCTGCTCGCGGATGTGGTCGATGGCGACCTGGGCGTCCTTCGAGGACAGATCGGTGGTCTTCACCCGCTTTTCGAGGAGGCCGATTTCCACGACCAGGCCCTCGTACTTGCGCTCGAAGTAGGCCAGTGCCTCGTCGGGAGTTCCGGCCTGCCAGGAACCGACGACCTGCTCGCCGTCGGCCGTACGCACGTACACGGTCCCCGTCTCGTCGACGCGGCCCCACGGGTCGCTGCTCACAGCGCCTCCTCCACATGATGCCTGCGTGGGGCGGCTGCGCCCCCGGGCATCGTCCACAGTTTCGTCACGGCCAACATAGGCGACCGGCGGGGCGGCTGTCCGCATCCCGCGCGACCGAACTTTCCCTGCTGGAGGTCAGGATTTCGTCACGGTCGCCTTGTCGATCACGACCGTCGCGTTGGGCGTGCCGTCGCCCTGGCCGGTGCTCTCACCGGCGCCCGCGATTTTCTTCAGCACCTTCATGCCCGATTCGGAAATCGTGCCGAACGGTGTGTAGTTGGCGGGCAACTGACTGTCCTGGTAGACGAGGAAGAACTGGCTGCCGCCGCTGTTGCGGCCTTCCTTCGTCTCCGCGTTGTACTGGTTGGCCATCGCCACCGTGCCCGCCGGATACACGTTGCCCTTGAGACGCTTGTCCTTGAGGTTCTCGTCGGGAATGGTGTAGCCGGGGTCGCCCATGCCGGTGCCCTTCGGGTCACCGCACTGGAGCACGTAGATGCCGTTCGTGGTCAGGCGGTGGCACTTGGTGTGATCCAGGTAGCCCTTGCCCGTGAGGAAGCTGAACGAGTTCACGGTGTGCGGGGCCTTCGACGCCGGCATGTCGATGTCTATCGTGCCGCAGGTCGTCTGCAGCTTCATCGTGTAGTCCGCCGACTTGTCGATGCTCATCGCCGGCTCCTTCTTGTAGCTCAGCGACTTCACCTTGCCCTTGGCGGCCTTGTCGCAGGGGTCCGGAGCCTTGCTGGGGGCGGCGGAGGCGCTCGGAGTGGCCTCCGCGGCGGCGTTGGACTTGTCGTCGTCGTCCTGCTTGAACACCCCGGTCGCGTACGACACCACGCTGCCCACGACGACCACGCCGAGGACCGACGCGATCACCGCGTTGCGAGCGTGGGCCTTGCGCCGAGCGGACGTACGCCGCTGCTGTTGCCGCAAGAACTTCTCCCGGGCGAGCTGACGCCGCCGCTGTTCCTGGGTGACCACCGGGTTATCTCCTCATGCGTCTCGTACGTCAGGTGGGACGCGTGCGTCTTGTGAGCCGACCGCCTGCGTGTGCCCCGTACCGTATATGGGTTCGCTGTGGTTCCGGCAGCGCCGGTAGGCTCTGATCCGCAGCGAAGCCATTCCCCGTACCGACATACCGAAGGACGAACGTGCTCATTGCCGGGTTCCCCGCCGGGGCCTGGGGCACCAACTGTTATGTGGTCGCCCCCGCCGCAGGTGAGGAGTGCGTGATCATCGACCCGGGCCATCAGGCCGCCCAGGGAGTCGAGGACGCGCTCGCCAAGCATCGGCTCAAGCCCGTCGCCGTCGTCCTCACGCACGGCCACATCGACCATGTCGCCTCGGTGGTCCCGGTGTGCGGCGCGCACGACGTACCGGCGTGGATCCACCCCGCGGACCGGTACATGATGAGCGACCCGGAGCGGGCGCTCGGCCGCTCGATCGGGATGCCGCTGATGGGCGAGCTCACGGTCGGCGAACCGGACGACGTGCGGGAACTGACGGACGGCGCCGCGCTGAAGCTCGCAGGACTCGACTTCTCCGTCGCGCACGCGCCCGGCCATACGAAGGGGTCGGTGACCTTCCGGATGCCCGAGACCACGGAGATCCCGTCCGTGTTCTTCTCCGGGGATCTGCTCTTCGCCGGCTCCATCGGACGCACCGACCTGCCCGGCGGTGACATGGACGAGATGCTTGCCTCGCTGGCGCGTGTGTGCCTGCCGCTCGACGACTCGACCGTGGTGCTGCCCGGCCACGAACTCCAGACGACCATCGGCCAGGAGCGCGCCACCAACCCGTACTTGCGGCAGGTGGCGGCGCCCGGCCCGGGAGCGGACCCCACCTCCGCTCTTCGACGAGGAATGTGACGAGAGACTTCCGTTGAGCACCTTCAAGGCCCCCAAGGGCACGTACGACCTGATCCCGCCGGACAGCGCGACGTACCTCGCGGTGCGCGAGGCGATCGCCGCTCCGCTGCGCGACTCCGGTTACGGATACATCGAGACGCCCGGATTCGAGAGCGTCGAGCTGTTCGCACGCGGGGTCGGTGAGTCCACCGACATCGTGACCAAGGAGATGTACGCCTTCGAGACCAAGGGCGGCGACAAGCTCGCCCTGCGCCCCGAAGGCACCGCCTCCGTGCTGCGCGCCGCCCTGGAGGCCAACCTCCACAAACTCGGCAACCTCCCGGTCAAGCTCTGGTACTCGGGCTCCTACTACCGCTACGAGCGCCCCCAGAAGGGCCGTTACCGCCACTTCTCCCAGGTCGGCGCCGAGGCGATCGGCGCCGAGGACCCGGCCCTGGACGCCGAGTTGATCATCCTGGCCGACCAGGCGTACCGCTCACTGGGCCTGCGCGACTTCCGGATCCTCCTCAACTCGCTGGGCGACAAGGAGTGCCGTCCCGTCTACCGGGCCGCGCTCCAGGACTTCCTGCGGGGTCTCGACCTGGACGAGGAGACCCTGCGCCGCGCCGACATCAACCCGCTGCGCGTCCTCGACGACAAGCGCGACGACGTCCAGAAGCAGCTGGTCGGCGCCCCGCTCCTGCGGGACTACCTCTGCGACGCGTGCAAGGCGTACCACGAGGAGGTGCGCGAGCTGATCACGGCCGCGGGCGTCTCCTTCGAGGACGACGCGAAGCTGGTCCGGGGCCTCGACTACTACACCCGGACCACCTTCGAGTTCGTCCACGACGGTCTGGGCTCGCAGTCCGCGGTCGGCGGCGGCGGACGCTACGACGGCCTGTCCGAGATGATCGGCGGCCCCGCGCTGCCGTCCGTCGGCTGGGCCCTCGGCGTCGACCGTACGGTTCTCGCGCTGGAGGCCGAGGGTGTGGCGCTGGACCTTCCCGCGTCCACCAGCGTGTTCGCGGTGCCGCTGGGGGAGGAGGCGCGCCGCGTGCTCTTCGGCGTGGTCACCGAGCTGCGCAGGAACGGGGTGGCGGCCGACTTCTCGTACGGCGCGAAGGGTCTCAAGGGCGCGATGAAGAACGCGAACCGTAGTGGCGCGCGGTACACCGTCGTCGCCGGTGAGCGTGACCTCGCCGAGGGCGTCGTCCAGCTCAAGGACATGGAGTCCGGTGAACAGGTCGCGGTCGGCGTGAACGAGATCGTGGCGGAACTGGAATCCCGGCTGAGCTGAGCCGGGGGTTTCTTTCGCCCCCGCCGCCCCTACCCATTCCCGTCACTACCGGGGGCTGCCGCCCCCAGACC
>NZ_LIPP01000498.1:0-673 GCF_001418335.1 Streptomyces aurantiacus
GACTTCGGGTTCGACCTGGAGGAGACGCGGCCCTTCGTGGAGTGCCTGCGCGCCGGACACCCGGAGGGCGACGCCTGCCCGGCCTCGCTCGCCGTGTACCGGCGCAAGCTGGGCGAGCTCGACGCGCTGATCGACGAGCTGCGGTCCGTACGCGAACAGGTCGGCGCGCAGTTGGCGCGGGCCGAGCACGCGATGGGCGAGCTGGCGGCCGAGGCGACGGCGGTTCCGGGCGGCCCGGACCCCGTATGCGCGGTGTTTCCCCCGGAAGCACCCCGGACAGAGAGGCGGACACAGTGATCAAGGCAGCAGGCGTGGCCGAGGTGACGGACGCGGACTTCGCGGCGGAGGTGATCGCGGCGGAACTGCCCGTACTGGTCGAGTTCACCGCGGACTGGTGCCCGCCGTGCCGGCAGATCGCGCCGGTGCTGAGCGCCGTCGCCGCCGAGGAGGGCGACCGGCTCAAGGTGGTGCAGCTGGACGTGGACACGAACCCGGAGACCACGAACGCGTACGGAGTGCTGTCGATGCCCACCCTCATGGTGTTCCGCGACGGACAGCCGGTGAAGTCGATGGTGGGCGCCCGCCCCAAGCGGCGGCTGCTGGAGGAACTGGCCGACGTGCTCTGACCGTTCCCCGCGGTCCTCTCGGCATACAAAGAAATCCCCCGCAGGCA
>NZ_LIPP01000498.1:695-1040 GCF_001418335.1 Streptomyces aurantiacus
TGACGGACGCCCTCGCGCAGGGCAGCACGCCCATGCAGGCCCGCCTCGAACGCGACGTCCTCGTCGCCGAACGCTCCGGCCTGCTCGCCGCGCTGAACGCGGTGGACGGCTCGCTCTGCTTCGGCCGGATCGACCTGTTCGCAGAATCCCCGCCGCCCTCGGAACAGGACTCCTCGGAACAGGACTCCTCCGGCCCCACGCACCACATCGGCCGCATCGGCATCCGTGCCGACGACGCCGACCACACCCCGGTCCTCATCGACTGGCGTGCCCCGGTCGCCCGCCCCTTCTACCTCGCCACCGGCCACACCCCCATGGGCCTGCGCCGCCGGCGGCACATCACCA
>NZ_LIPP01000499.1 GCF_001418335.1 Streptomyces aurantiacus
GAGGGAATTCCCTCCGGGCGTTCTGTGTTCCGGGTGGCAGGAAGTTCTGCATTCAACTAAAGTTCGAGTACAAGCGAGCACAAGGAGGTAACCGACATGCCTGCAGTGACCGTCGAGAACCCGCTGACCCTGCCCCGTGTGGCGGCGTCGGCGGAGGCCGTCGCCCGCCCCGTGCTCACCGTGACCACCGCGCCGAGCGGTTTCGAGGGTGAGGGATTCCCGGTCCGTCGCGCGTTCGCGGGGATCAACTACCGCCACCTCGACCCGTTCATCATGATGGACCAGATGGGTGAGGTGGAGTACGCGCCGGGCGAGCCGAAGGGCACCCCCTGGCACCCCCACCGCGGCTTCGAGACCGTGACCTACATCATCGACGGCGTCTTCGACCACCAGGACTCCAACGGTGGCGGCGGCACCATCACCAACGGCGACACCCAGTGGATGACGGCCGGCTCCGGCCTGCTCCACATCGAGGCGCCGCCGGAGTCGCTCGTCATGTCCGGCGGCCTCTTCCACGGGCTGCAGCTGTGGGTGAACCTGCCGGCCGCGGACAAGATGATGGCGCCGCGCTACCAGGACATCCGCGGTGGCTCGGTCCAGTTGCTCAGCACCGCCGACGGCGGCGCGCTCCTGCGGGTCATCGCCGGTGAGCTGGACGGTCACGAGGGCCCCGGCATCACGCACACGCCGATCACCATGATTCACGCGACCGTGGCACCCGGCGCCGAGCTCACGCTTCCGTGGCGCGAGGACTTCAACGCCCTCGCGTACGTGATGGCGGGCCGCGGCAGTGCCGGCACGGAGCGCCGGCTGGTCCACACCGGCCAGACGACCGTCTTCGGCGCGGGTTCCTCGCTCACCGTCCGTGCGGACGAGCAGCAGGACGCCAACACCCCGGACCTGGAGGTCGTCATCCTGGGCGGCCGGCCGATCCGCGAGCCGATGGCGCACTACGGCCCGTTCGTGATGAACACCCGCGACGAGCTCCAGCAGGCCTTCGAGGACTTCCAGAAGGGCCGCCTGGGCACGGTCCCGGCGGTTCACGGGATGTCGGAGGGCGGGCTGTAGTCGAGTCGAGTCGAGTTCGCCGAGTTGAGGAGAGTGGGCCCCGTCCGAGCCGGACGGGGCCCACTTTTCGTCGTGGCGTCGTGGCGTCG
>NZ_LIPP01000005.1 GCF_001418335.1 Streptomyces aurantiacus
GGGAGGAACAGTGCGGGAGGTGGGGGCCTCCCGGGGCGGGGCAGTGTGAGGCGAGTACGTCGAACCACTGGGGACCTTGGGGGGTTCTGTGCGGCAAGGGGGATTGGCCAGCCCTTTTCCGACGACGCGCGAGCGTCCGGCGAACGGGGCGATCAGCCGACCGACGAGCGATTGGGAGCAGCGGTACCGCCGTACCGTGATCATGAGCGACACGGTGGCCACCGCCATCGTGGTGGCGTCCATAGGCAACTTCTTCGGGGCCCGGGACGCGGCCAACTGGCATGAGAAGTGGGGCATTCTCGCCTTCGGCACCGAGCTGCTGGTGCTGGGGGCGCTCGCGGTGAGCCGCTCGTGGGCTCCTGCCGTGCTCGGCCAGGGCGCCGAGGAATTCCGCCGGCTCGGCCGCGCGGTGTTCACGGCGACCGTCGTACTGGCACTCGGGGGGATAGCCCTCACCTCGCGCAACATCAAACTCTGGATATTCGTCGCGATCCCCGCGATCGCGCTCGTCACCATGACCGGGCGGTATGTGCTGCGCCTGCGGCTGCACAAGCAGCGCAAGGAGGGGCGGTGCCTCAGACCGGTGCTCGCGGCCGGGAGCCCGGCCACGGTGCGCGACCTGATCGCCCGGACCCGGAAGTTCCCGCATCTCGGCTGGCGGGTGGAGGCGGTGTGCACGACAGACGGTCTGGGGCTCGACGGTGACCACCTGGACGGAGTGCCGGTCGTCGGCCGGCTGACGGACGTCGCGGGCCACGTCCAGCGCGACGGCTACCGGGTCGTCGCGGTCACCACGGACCCGCACTGGTCACCGCACCGGCTGCAGCGACTGGCCTGGAACCTGGAAGGCAGCGACGCCGAGATGGTCGTGGCCCCCGTGCTCATGGAGGTGGCAGGCCCGCGGCTGCACGTCGACGCGGTGCTCGGGATACCGCTGCTGCGGGTCAGCATGCCGACCTTCAGCGGGGGCCGCCGGGCGGTCAAGGAGGTCGTCGACCGGTTGGGCGCGGCGGTCCTGCTGCTGCTGTTCACGCCGCTGATGGTGTCCGTCGCGCTGCTCGTGCTGATGAGCAGCCGGGGTGGGGCGTTCTACCGCCAGCGCAGGGTCGGCAAGGACGGCCGCGAGTTCACCATTCTCAAGTTCCGCACCATGGTCACCGGGGCCGACGTGGCCCGTGCCGCGCTGGCCGACCGCAACGAGGGCGCGGGGCTGCTGTTCAAGCTCCGCCGGGATCCGCGGGTGACCCGGGTGGGAGCGGTGCTGCGCCGGTACTCGCTCGACGAGTTGCCGCAACTCTTCAACGTGCTCACCGGCTCGATGTCGCTCGTCGGGCCGCGCCCTCCGCTGCCGGAGGAGTCCGCCGCGTACGGCCCGGACATCCGGCGGCGGCTGCTGGTCAAGCCCGGCCTCACCGGCCTGTGGCAGATCAGCGGACGCAGCGACCTGTCGTGGGAGGAGGCGATCCGGCTGGACCTGCGGTACGTGGAGGACTGGTCGCTCGCCCTGGACACAGTGATCTTGTGGAAGACGCTGCGCGCGGTGCTGTACGGGCAGGGGGCCTACTGATGCGCGGGGTTCGTCGAAGTCGTACGGCCGGTCCGCGGACCGCGGGCCGCAAGGACTCGCCTGGGGGGAAGAACGCGTCATGAGAGTCAGCGTTTTCGGGCTCGGTTACGTGGGCTGTGTGTCGGCCGCGTGCCTGGCCGGCATGGGGCACGAGGTCATCGGGGTGGACGTCAACCAGGTGAAGGTCGACCTGGTCAACGACGGCCTGGCGCCGGTGGTCGAGGAGCGGATCGGCGAGCTCATCGCCGAGGTCGTGGGGAGCGGAGCGCTGCGCGCCACCGGCGACGTCCGCGAGGCCATCATGGGCAGCGAGGTGTCGCTGATCTGCGTGGGCACCCCGTCGGAGCCCAACGGCAGCCTGTGCACCACGTACTTGGAGCGGGTCACCGAGCAGATCGGCGCGGCGCTGGCGGAGCGGGGCGGGCGGCACACCGTCGTGTTCCGCAGCACCATGCTCCCGGGCACCTGCCTGAACCTGCTGGTGCCGATCCTGGAGAAGTACGTCGGCGGCCTGGCCGGAGTGGACATCGGGGTCGCGGTCAACCCGGAGTTCCTGCGCGAGGGCACCAGCGTGCGGGACTTCTTCGACCCGCCCAAGACCGTCATAGGCGAGCTCGACCCGGCCAGCGGCGACGTGGTGATGGAGCTGTACGGCGACCTGCCCGGCGAGGTGTTCCGGGTGCCGGTCCCGACGGCCGAGGCGATCAAGTACGCGGACAACGCGTTCCACGGCCTCAAGATCGGCTTCGCGAACGAGCTGGGCGCGGTGTGCCAGGCGCTCGGGGTCGACTCGCACCAGGTCATGGACGTGTTCCTGGCCGACCGCAAGCTGAACATCAGCTCCGCCTATCTGCGGCCCGGCTTCGCCTTCGGTGGCTCCTGCCTGCCCAAGGACCTGCGCAGCCTGCTCCACGCGGCGCGGCGGGCCGACGTCTCGGTGCCCATCCTCGCCCACGTGCTGCCCTCCAACTCCGACCATCTGCAGCGGGCCGTGGACCTGGTGGAACGCACCGGCAAGCGCCGGGTCGGGATGTTCGGGCTGTCCTTCAAACCCGGCACCGACGACCTCCGCGAGAGCCCGCTCGTCGAGCTGGCGGAGAGACTCTTCGGCAAGGGCTACGAACTGCGGATCTACGACCCGAACGTGAACCTCTCCCGGCTGCTCGGCGCGAACCGCGAGTACATCGAGACCCGGCTGCCGCACCTCGCGCAGCTGCTCGCCGACTCCGTCGACGAGGTGCTCGACCACGCCGAGGTGTGCCTGGTCGGAACCAAGGACCCCGCCGTGCTTTCGGCGCTGCCCCATGGCGCCAGCCCGGTGATCGTCGACCTCGTCCATCTCCCCGACGCCGACGCGCGCCGGGCCGAACCGGGATACATGGGCCTTGCCTGGTGACATAGGCAGCGGCGACCGGCATGGCCGGCGCGCGCTGATTCTGGTGGAGAACCTGTCGGTGCCGTTCGACCGGCGGGTGTGGCAGGAGTGCACGACGCTGCGCGACGCGGGCTGGGAGGTGCACGTCATCTGCCCCCGGGGGGAGAAGCGGGACACGGAGCCGGAGGCCGTGATCGACGGGGTGCGGATCCACCGCTACCCGTTGCGCGCGGCCACCGGAGGCCCGGCCGGCTATCTGCGGGAGTACGGCTCTGCGCTGTGGCACACCTTCCGGCTGGCCCGCAAGGTCGGCCCGGTCGACGTGGTCCACGCCTGCAACCCGCCCGACCTGCTGTTCCTGCCGGCGCTGTGGGCGAAGCGGCGCGGCGCGCGGTTCGTCTTCGACCAGCACGACCTGGTGCCCGAGCTGTACCTCTCCCGGTTCGGCCGCGGCGAGGACCTGCTCTACCGCGCCGTGTGCGCGCTGGAACGACGGACCTACCGGGCCGCGGACGTCGTACTCGCCACGAACGAGAGCTACCGGGACGTCGCGCTGCGCCGTGGCGGCCGGCGGCCGAAGGACGTCTTCGTGGTGCGCAGCGCACCCGACGTCACCCGGTTCCACCCTGTGCCGCCGGAGCCGGAGTTGAAGCGCGGCAAGCCTCATCTGCTGTGCTATCTCGGCGTCATGGGCCCGCAGGACGGCGTCGACTACGCCTTGCGGGCCCTCGCGAAGCTGCGCGACGAGCTGGGAAGGACCGACTGGCACGCGGTGTTCGTCGGCGCGGGCGACGCCTTCGACGCGATGGTGGAACTGTCCCGGCAGCTCGGGCTCTCCGACCAGGTGCAGTTCACCGGGCGCATTCCGGACGCCGACCTGGTGCGCTATCTGTCCACCGCGGACGTGTGCCTCTCCCCCGACCCGTGCAATCCGCTCAACGACGTGTCGACCATGAACAAGGTCCTGGAGTACATGGTCATGGGCCGGCCGATCGTCTCGTTCGACCTCCGGGAGGCGCGCGTCTCCGCCGGTGACGCCGCCGTCTACGCGTCCGCCGACGACGAGGGCGAATTCGCCGCGCTCGTCGCGCGGTTGCTGGACGATCCGGAGCAGCGGGCCCGGATGGGCAAGCTCGGCCAGGAGCGGATCAGCGGGCCGCTCGCCTGGCGGAACTCTCAAGCGGCACTGCTCGCGGCCTACGCCGCCGCCTGCGGTGACCGCGCTCCGGCGTCGGCGGACGACCCGGACCAGCAGCAGGAAGAAGGCCGCACCGTTGAGCGATGAATCCATACGCCTGGTCACCATCGGGCGGATCGTCCGTCGGCGCCGACGGCTTCTCACCATCCTCGTGGTGGTGGGTGCGCTCGTCGGCTACGGCACCTCCTTGCTGTTTCCGCCGCGCTACACGACGTCGGCGTCGGTGTTGCTGCCGGGGGCGTGGGAGGAGCGCGAGCTGCTGACCCAGACTCAGATCGCGACCAGTTCGGTGGTGGTCGACCGCGCGGCCGCCAAGCTCGACTGGGCCGGGGTCGGCGGCAGCGAGCTGCGGGACCAGGTGAGTGCCAAGGCCGCCGAAGGGAACATCGTCAAGATCTCGGGCACGGCCGACACACCGGAGCGCGCACAGCGGCTCTCCGACCAGGTGGCCCAGCAGTTCGTCACGTTCGCCGGGCGGATCGCGGGCGACAGCCTCGACACCGAAGAGGCGGAGCAGCCCGAGGCGCTGCGGCAGATGGTGGT
Source organism: Streptomyces aurantiacus (assembly GCF_001418335.1). Taxonomy (GTDB): domain Bacteria; phylum Actinomycetota; class Actinomycetes; order Streptomycetales; family Streptomycetaceae; genus Streptomyces; species Streptomyces aurantiacus. Next base: position 4,684 of record NZ_LIPP01000005.1, read on the forward strand.
GCGGACCAGCCGCCGCATCACCGAGCTGGCCGACGCGGCCGATCCCGGGCGGACCGTGGAGAGCGTACAGACGCGCACCGAGCTCGCGAAGCTGCGTACCGCGTTGCAGGAGGCCGTCAACAAGCTGGACGAGAGCGACCCGGCCGCCAACAAGGCCGGCATGGTCGTCATGGGCCCGGCGGCCCGCCCGTCCGGCGAGGCACCGCCGACGCGCACGCAGCTCGTCGCCGGCGGGGCACTGCTGTTCTTCCTCCTCGCGGTCATCGGCCATCTCACCGCCGCACGGACGAACCGCCGGCTGCGCACCGAGCCGGAGATCGCCGCGGCGCTGGGCTCGACGCTGCTGGGAACCGTCGACGTACCCGGTGCACGGGACCGGCCGAAGGACCAGGGTTCATGGGCCCGGGTCCGCCGGCTGCTGGGCGCCGACGTCCGGTGGGACACACCGACCCCGCGGACGTCCGGCGACGAGGCCGGCAGACAGCTCCGCTACCGGCGGGTGTACGCCCGCCTCCGCGACCGACTACCCGCCGCGCGACGGCTGTTGGTGCTCGTCCCGGACGGCGACGAGACCGCCCGCCGGGCCGCCGGGCAGCTCGTCGCCGAGGCCGAAAGCGACCCCTCCTTGAACTCCTCGCACAGGGGGTATCCCCTGCTGCGGGTCGTGGGGATCTCGGTGTCCCGGCCGATGGTGCCGGACCGCGGTACCGAGTCCGGCGCCCTGGTCGTGCTCAGCGCGGGCAGCTGGACCGCCGGGGAGCTCGCCGGTATCGCCGAGGCCTGTGCGGACGCCAAGCACGAGGTCGTCGGCATCGTCCTGGCCGACCCGGTCCTGGACCGCCCGACGCGCTCGGCCGACCGTCCCCGGGACGCCGCCACGCCGGCCCTCGCGGTGGGCGACAACGTGACGGGAGGTGCGCGGTGACGACGAGTACGACTTCTCAGGCGTCGGCCTCCGCTCCGCTGTTCGACCTGCAGTCCCTGGTGGTGGCGGTGCGCAGACGCCGCCGCTTCTGGTGCGCCGCGGCGCTCCTTGGGCTGATCGTCGGCGCGGCGATGTCGGTCCTGGTGCTGCCACCGCCGACCGCGACGACCAAGGTGCTGGTCGCGCATCAGGAGGACCAGCCGAACGACCCCGGAACGCTGATCCGTACCGATGTCGGGCTGCTGCAGACCACGCGGATCGCCGACAAGGCCCTGCGGTCCCTCAAGTCCCGGGAAAAGCCCGAGGACTTCATGCGGGACTACGGGGGCACCGGCCTGACCAACAACCTGCTGCAGATCGAGGTCACAGGGGACAGCGACGCGCAGGCGGTGGCCCGCGCCAAGGCGCTGGCCGACGCGTTCGTCGCGGACCATGTGCGGCGCATCAAGGCAGCCACGGACGCCGAGGCCAAGACCCTGCTCGACCAGCGTGACGTGATGCGGGACGAACTCGCCCAGGTCAACAAGGCGATCGGGGACGGATCGACGGAGAGCGGGCCGAAGGCGTCGGCGGACATGGAGTCCCTCTTCGCCCGCCGGGCCGAACTCACCTCGCGCATCACCGATTTCAGCCAACGCGCCGCGGAAGCACGCGTCGGCACACCCCAGCTCATCGCCGGCACCCAGATCGTGGACGCACCGCGCGCGGTGCGTCACTCCCTGCCCAGGGCCGCCGCCACCAACTCCGCGATCGGGCTGGTCCTCGGGCTGGTCCTCGGGCTCGCGGTGGCCGCACTCGGCACGGTGGTGGCGGACCGCCCCGTGCTGCGCCGGGACATCTCGGCGAACCTGGGCGCCTCGGTCGTCGCCGAGCTGCGCCGCGCGTCCCTGCGGCCGGCCCGGCTGTGGCGGAGCCGGCGGACCCGGGCGGCACGGACCCGGCTCACCACGACCCTGTCCCGTACCGTACGCAACTCCGTGGAACCGGTGTCGCTCCTCGAACTGGGCTGTGCGCGCGCCACGAGCGTGATCGCGCTGGACCTCGCCAGGGAACTGGCGGCGGACGGACCGGTGGTGATCGTCGACGGGCTGCCAGGACCGCAGCTCGCCGGCCGCCGCCCGAAGCCGGGAGACCCGAGCGTGGTCAGCGGCGAGCGGGCCGCGGACGTGTCGCCGCAGGAGCGCCGGCTCGGCGTCGGCTCGGTGGCGCCCGGCTCGGCCTGGGCCGACCTCCAGTACCTCGGCACCCGGACCGTGCTCGTGGTGCGCGCCGGGCACGGCAGCGCCGCGTGGCTGCACACCGTGGCGCGGCAACTCGCGGACCAGCGCATCGAGGTGCTCGGCGTGGTGCTGATCGACCCCGATCCGCGGGACCGGACCGACGGCACGCTGTGGGACGGGCTGCACACCGCGCTGCGCGGCCGGCCCGAGCGGCCCGCCAGGCCGAACACGACGGGCCGACGCCAGCAGGAACGCCAGCCGGAGCGGGAGCGGCAGACGGAGCGGCAGCCGATGTGGGCGGCACAAGGCCCGGACAGCGACCAGGAGGCGCGGTAAGACATGTGTGGCATCGCAGGCACGTACCGGTGGCCGGACGGAAAGGCCGTGACCGACCGGCTCACCGATACCCTCGCCCACCGCGGCCCGGACGGCGCGGGCCGGTACGGCCACGCCGCCGGTGACGGCGAAGTGCAGCTCGGGCACCGCCGGCTGGCCATCATCGACCTGTCCGAGACCGGCGCCCAGCCGATGGTCTCGGGCGGCCTCGCCCTCACGTACAACGGCGAGCTCTACAACGCGCCCGAGCTGCGTGCCGAACTGGCGGCGGCCGGGGTGCGCTTCCGCGGTACCTCCGACACCGAGGTGGTGCTGGAGGCATGGCGGCGCTGGGGTACGGACTGCCTGCCCCGGCTGCGGGGCATGTTCGCGTTCGGGATCTTCGACGAGCGCACCGGTGACCTGGTGCTCGCCCGCGACCAGCTCGGCATCAAGCCGCTGTTCCTGCTCCGGCGCGGTACGGGCCTGATGTTCGCCTCGGAGCTGAAGGCGCTCGCCGCCGTGACCGGCGGATCGCTGGAGGTGGACCCCGCGGCGCTCGTGGCCTCGCTGCTGTACTACTGGGTGCCGGACTCCCGGTGCGCGTTCCGCGAGGCGGAGAAGCTGCCGCCGGGGAGCTGGCTGCGGTGCCGGGCCGACGGCCGGGTGGAGCGCGGCCGGTACTGGAACCTGAAGGACGTCGCCGCCGAGGGCCAGGAGCAGGCCCGCAGCGGTGAACTGCCGGACCTGGCCGCCATCGTCGAGGAGTCGACCCGGCAGCACCTGCTCTCCGACGTACCCGTGGCGACCTTCCTCTCCGGCGGGCTCGACTCCAGCTATCTGACCGCGCTGGCCGCCCGCGACCGGCCCGGGATCTCCGCCTACACGATCGGGTTCCGCCCGGAGGACGCCAAGTTCGAGGCGATGCCGGACGACCTGCGCTATGCCCGGCAGGTCGCCGAGGAGTTCGGCGTCGACCTGCACGAGATCGAGATCGCTCCGGACGTGCTCGACCTGCTGCCGCGGATGACGCACCACCTGGACGAGCCGATCGGCGACCCGGCGGCGATCAACACGTACCTGATCTGCCAGGCCGCCCGGGAGGCCGGGGTCAAGGTGATGCTCTCGGGGATGGGCGCCGACGAGCTGTTCGCCGGCTACCGCAAGCACCTGGCCAACCAGCTCGCGCTGCGCTACCAGCGCGTCCCGCGGCCCCTGCGGCGCGGCGTGTCCGGCGTCGTGGACCGGCTGCCGGTCGCCACGGCCCGCCGGGGGTACCGGTCGGTGCGGTTCGCGAAGCGGTTCCTGTCCTTCGCCGAGCTGCCGGAGGAGACCGCGTTCCGGCGCAGCTACACCATGTACGACCAGGACGAGCTGCTCGCCCTGATCGATCCGGACCTGGCCGGCACGGTCGACGACGTGCTGACCGAGCACGCGGACGTCTACGAGGACAACGAGCTCGACGACTTCGTCAACCGCATGTGCCTGGGCGACGCCCGGATGTTCCTGCCGGGCCTGAACCTCGCCTACACGGACCGCGCCAGCATGGCCGCGTCGACCGAGGTGCGGGTGCCGTACGTGGACGTCGAGGTGGTGAAGGCGGCGTTCGCCGTGCCCGGCGACCGCAAGATCGTCGGACGGCAGGGCAAGGCGGTCCTCAAGAAGGCGGCCGAGTCGGTACTGCCCCGGGAGATCGTGTACCGGCCCAAGGGTCTGTTCAGCGCCCCGCTGCGGGCCTGGATGAGCCGGGACCTGGCACCGCTGGTGCGCGAGGTGGTGAACGACGGGGTGCTCGTCAACTCCGGGTTCCTGCGCCGCGACGCGCTGGCGCGGATGGTCGCCGAGGACGCCGCCGGGCAGCGGGACTTCTCCAAGCATCTGTGGCACGTGCTGACCCTTGAGTACTGGTATCGCGGCGCGACCTCTGGGTCCGGCCGGACCCACCCCTGACAGCGTTGGAACATGAGGAGTTCGGGTGAAACAGGTTGTGCAGAACTACAAGAGCGGCGAGCTGGCGCTGCTCGACGTGCCGGTGCCGCGTTCCAAGCCGGGCGGTGTGCTGGTCCGCAGCGCCTACTCGCTGATCTCCACCGGCACCGAGCTGATGAAGGTGTCCGAGGCCGGGATGTCGATGCTCGGCAAGGCACGCTCCCGCCCTGACCAGGTGGCCAAGGTCATGCAGAGCGTGGCCACCAACGGGGTGCCCGCCACCTACCGCAAGGTGATGGGCAAGCTCGACTCGTACACGCCGCTGGGCTACTCGCTGTGCGGGGTGGTCGAGCAGGTCGGCGACGGGATCGACGACGTCAAGGTCGGCGACCTGGTGGCCTGCGCCGGCAATGAGCACGCGTTGCACGCCGAGCTGAACTGGGTGCCCAAGAACCTCTACGCCCGGGTGCCGGACGGCCTCGCGCCGCGGCACGCGGCCTTCGGCACCGTCGGGTCGATCGCGATGCAGGGCGTCCGGCGCGGCGAGCCGCAGCTCGGCGAGGTGGCGCTGGTCATCGGCCTCGGGCTGATCGGGCAGCTCGTCGTGCAGCTCCTCACCGCCTCGGGGGTCCGCGTCGTCGGGGTCGACCCCGACCCGGCGCGCTGCGAACTCGCCGAGCGCCTGGGCGCCGCGACCTGCGGCGATCCCGCGTCGGCGGCCGTGGAGAACGCCGTCGCCGAACTCACCGAAGGACACGGCGTGGACCAGGTGTACCTGGCCGCCGGCGGCGACAGCAACCAGCCCGTCGAGCTGGCCGCCCGGCTGAGCCGAGACCGCGGCCGGGTCGTCGACATCGGCAAGTGCCGCCTGGACCTGCCGTGGAACGCGTACTACGAGAAGGAGCTCGACGTCCGCTTCTCCCGCAGTTACGGCCCCGGGCGCTACGACCCGGCGTACGAGCTGGAAGGGCGGGACTACCCGATCGGCTACGTGCGCTGGACCGAGCGCCGCAACCTGGCGTGCTTCCTCGACCTCCTCGCCCGCGGGCGCGTCGACGTGGAGCCCCTGGTCTCCCACACGGCCGACTTCGGGGACGCCGTGGAGACGTACCAGCGCCTGAAGGACGGCGCCTTGAAGGCCGTGGCGGTGCTGTTCAAGTACCCCGAGCAGAAAGAAGAAACGGGGGAAACGGAGACAGCGCAGGCCCCGGCGGAAGCGGAAGCCCCGGCGGCCGTGCCCGCCGTGCGACCCGGCGGCACAGGGTCCACCTCTGCCCGGCCCACCCCGGCCCGATCCACCCCGGCCCGGTCCGCCAAGGCGTCGGCGTCGGTGCGGCTGGCGTTCGCCGGCGCGGGCAACTACGCGACGTCGATGCTGCTGCCGCACCTGGCGCAGCGCGACGGCGTCGAGTTGTCCACGGTCGTCACCACGACGGCGCTGTCCGCGGCCAACGCGCAGCGGAAGTTCGGCTTCGCGAAGGCGACCACCGATCTCGACGCCGTGCTCGACGACCCGTCCATCGACGCGGTGTTCGTGGTCACCCGCCACAGCTCGCACGCCGAACTGACCCGAAGGGCGCTGCTCGCCGGCAAGGCGGTGTTCGTGGAGAAGCCCCTGGCCCTCACCGAGGACGAGCTGGCCGGTGTGCTCGCCACGGTGGAGGAGTCCGGCAACGACCGGCTGCAGGTCGGCTTCAACCGCCGGTTCGCGCCACTGCTGCGGGAAGCCGGCAAGCGGTTCGGCGCCCGGTCCGGTCCCGCGAGCGTCCGCTACCTGGTCAACGCGGGCCGCCTGGACCACGGCAGCTGGTATCTCCAACAGGACTCCCAGGGCTCGCGGTTCGCCGGCGAGGGCGGGCACTTCATCGACACGGCGAGCTGGCTGCTCGACGCCGACCCGGTCTCGGTGTACGCGCTCACCACGCCCGGCAACGAGGACCTCCAGGTCGTGCTGGGTTACCCGGGCGGGTCGACCGCCTCCATCAGCTACGTCACCACCGGCCCGGCCGGCTTCCCCAAGGAGACCCTGGACCTGGTCGCGGACGGCCGGGCGCTGCGGCTCGACGACTTCGTCCGTGCCTCGGTGTACGCGGACGGCGGGGCCGGCGGCCGCAAGCGGTGGATCAGCTCCCGGCTGCCCAAGGCCCGGGACAAGGGCCAGCGGGCCCAGCTGGACGCGTTCCTCGACGCCGTACGGACCGGCGGGCCGATGCCCGTACCGCTGGAGTCGCTGGCCGCCACCACGGCGGCCACCCTCGCCGTGCGGACCAGCCTGGTCGGCGGCGTACCGGTGACGTTGGCGGCGACAAGGGCAGGGGCGGAGGCGCGATGACGGTGCGCTCGGGGAGTCCTGGCTGGTACCTGCGGCGGCTGTCCCGGATGGGCCCGCGGGAGGTCGGCGGCCGGGCCGGCGACGCGCTGCGCAGGCGGCGGTGGCGGTCGGCGCTCCCCGAAGGGCCGCGCGTGACCGGCGCCCGGTTCACCGCGGTGCTGCCCGCCGGGACCCTCGACGCGGTGCCGCCGGACGCCGCGAAACGGCTCGTCGCCGAGGCGGACCGGCTGCTGGCCGGGCACGCCGAGTACTTCGGCGTGGACCGCGACGACCTGGCCGACCCGGACTGGTCGTACGACCCGAAGACCGGGCGCCGGGCCCCGGCGGGTTACGCCTTCGACGTGCCGTACCGCGACGAGGACGCGGTCGGGGACATCAAGCAGATCTGGGAGCTGTCCCGGCACCAGTACCTCACCGTGCTCGCCGCCGCCTACGCGGTCACCGGGGACGAGCGGTACGCCGAACGCGTGGCCGAGCACCTGCGGTCGTGGTGGACGGCCAACCCGCCGCTGCGCTCGGTGCACTGGACCAGCGGCATCGAGCTGGGCATCCGGCTGCTGTCCTGGGTGTGGATCCGCCGGCTGCTCGACGGCTGGCCGGGCGCGGCCGGTCTCTTCGAGGACAACCCGGTGGCGCACCAGCAGATCTGGCACCACCAGCGCTGGCTGGCCGCCTTCCCCAGCCGGGGCTCCTCGGCGAACAACCACGTCATCGCCGAGACCGCCGGACAGTTGGCCGCGGGCTGCGCGTTCGACTGGTTCCCCTCCTCGGCGCGTTGGCGCGCCGACGCGCTGCGGTCGCTCGACCGGCAGCTGCGCGGCAACACCTTCGGCTCCGGCCTCAACCGCGAACTGGCCACCGAGTACCACGGCCTGGTGCTGGAGCTCGGCCTGGCCGCGCTGGCCGAGGCGGACGCCGCCGGCGTACCGGTGCCGGCGACGGTCCGGCTGGTGCTGCTGCGGATGACGGACGCGCTGGCGGCCGTCGTGGACAACAGGCTGCGGCCACCGCGCCAGGGAGACGCGGACGACGGGCACGGTCTGATCGTGGACGGCGCGGGCACCGACCGGTGGGGCTCGCTCCTCGCCACCGGGGACGCCGTGTTCGGCCGGCTCCCCTGGTGGCCGACGGTGACCGGCACCGACGTACGCACCCCGCTGCTCGCCGCGCTCGTCCGGCCGTACCCGCCCGACAGAGCCGTACCGGCCGTGTCCCGCCCGGCGAGCAGGCCGGACCACTTCGCCGACGCGGGCATGACCATCCTGCGGGGCCCTGCGGGGATCTGGTGCCGCTGCGACGGCGGGCCGCACGGGTTCCTGTCCATCGCCGCGCACGCCCACGCGGACGCGCTGTCCGTGGAGGTCCGGCACGACGGGGTCGACGTGCTCGCCGACCCGGGGACGTTCTGCTACCACGGACAGCCCGAGTGGCGGCGGTACTTCCGGTCGACCCTCGGCCACAACACCCTGCAACTGGACGGCGAGGACCAGTCCGTCTCCGGCGGCCCGTTCCTGTGGACCCGGCATGCCCGCAGCCGCGTCCTGACCGCGGACCCGTCCGGCGCCGCCGCCGGCGGGACGGCCAACTGGTGCGCCGAGCACGACGGCTACCAGGGCTCCGTGCACCGCCGCCGGGTGGAACTGACGGCTGCGACGGCTACGACAACTACGACAGCTACGACGCAGGAGTTGCGGGTGGTCGACGAGGTGCGCGGCCCGCGCCGGGCGGTGCGCCTGGCGTTCCATCTCGGCCCGGCGATCACCGCGGACCTGGTGGCGAACCGGGCCGCGCTCACCTGGACCCGGGACGGCGAGGACCGCTCCGCGGTGCTCGACCTGCCCGGGCAGCTGCGCTGGCAGGCGCACCGCGGCGAGAGCGACCCGCCGCTGGGCTGGTACTCCGCCGGTTTCGGCCGCAAGGAACCCGCCACCACGCTGGTCGGCACCGGTTTCACCGACGCCGCTGAAGGGTTCACCACCGTGCTCGGGTTCCACGGCTAGAGACGCCAGAGAAGCCAGAGAAGCCAGGAAAGGAGGGGGACGCATGGGATTCAAGTGGCGGCGCGGGGCGTTGCCCGTGGTACCGCTGGCGCTGGTCCTGCTGGCGGCGACCGCCTGCGACAGCGCGCCGGACGCGCGGCCGAAGCCGGACGCCGCACCGTCCACGTCCGCCGCCGCGCCGGCCACGTCCGTGGCCCGGGTGTGCGCCAAGCCGGCGGCCGGGCCCGCGAAGGCGCCGGCGGGCGCGGTCACGGTCGACCCCGGGAAGGTCGGTGACCTGGCCGCGAAGACCAAGAGCAGCCCTCCGAAGACCACGTTCTGGCTCCGGCCGGGCAAGCACCGGCTCGACCCCGACCGGTACTCCCAGGTCATCCCCAAGAAGGGGAACCGCTACCTCGGCGCGCCGGGCGCGGTGCTCGACGGCCGCAAGACCAACCAGTACGCGTTCGGCGGCGCCGCCGACGACGTCACCATCCGCTATCTCACGGTGCAGGGTTTCGTCGCGCCGCACGACGAGGGCGTGGTCAACCACGACTCGGCCGACGGGTGGGTGATCGAGCACGCGACGATCCAGCGCAACTCCGGCGCCGGGCTGATGGCCGGTGCCCGCCAGCAGGTCCGCGCCAGCTGCCTGCGCGACAACGGCCAGTACGGCATGAACGCGTACAAGGCCGGCGACGCCATCCGCGACCTGGTGATCAAGGGCAACGAGATCGTGGGCAACAACACCGACGACTGGGAGCGGCGGCGGGACGGCTGCGGCTGCACCGGTGGCATCAAGTTCTGGGCCGTCGACGGCGCCGACATACGCGGCAACTGGGTGCACGACAACCGCGGAACCGGGTTGTGGGCCGACACCAACAACAACGACTTCCGCATCGAGGGCAACGTGCTCGAAGCCAACGACGGTGCCGCGCTGATCTACGAGACCAGCTACAACGCGGTCATCCGGAAGAACACGATCCGGAAGAACAACTGGGTCGAGGGCCGCAAGTACGCCGACCGCGGCGACACCTTCCCGTTCGCGACCCTCTACGTGTCCGAGTCCGGCGGCGAACCACGGGTACCGGCCCGCACGGACAAGATCGAGATCTACCAGAACGTGCTGGAGAACAACTGGTCCGGGATCACCCTGTGGGAGAACGCCGACCGGTTCTGCAACAGCCCGGCCAACACCTCGTCCGGTGACTGCACGTTGCTGGTGAAGGACACCGACAGCTGCGCACAGCCGGGGATCGCCACCGCGCCGCTCTACGCGGACTGCCGGTGGAAGACCCAGCGGGTGGACATCCACGACAACCGTTTCGTCCTGGACACGTCCGTCGTCGACTGCACGGTGAAGTGCGACCGGATGGCGGTGCTTGCCAACTACGGCACGTATCCGGACTGGTCGCCGTACCAGGGCGAGCGGGTGGGTGACGCGATCACCGGCAAGCAGCACAACCGCTGGCACGACAACGTCTACGTCGGACCGTGGAAGTTCGTCGCCCACGACCCGAGCCGGGTTCTCGACTCCGGGCAGTGGCAGGGCACGCCGTACCGGCAGGACGCGGACAGCACCTTCCGCGCACAGGACGGTGACTGAGAGTGCCTGACATAGGCGCGGACCGCCGCGCATCGAGGATCGTCGGGATGGTCTGGGGGCTACTGGTCCTCAACACGCTCGGCTCCACCGGGGCGGAGACCATCATCCCGCTGCCCCGCTCCCTCATCCAGATGGTCACCATGGGCGCGCTGGTCGCCGCGTTCGCACTGGCGCTCGCGGTCAATCTCCGGCTGCGGATCCGGGCCAGTGCCTTCGTGTTCCTGCTCACCCTGCTGCTGGTGCCGAGCGTGATCTCCAGCCTGCAACTGGAGTCCGGGTTCGGCGCGCTGTTCCGCTGCGCCCGGCTGGCTCTCTTCGTCGGCACACTGTGGCTGCTCAGCCGCTGGTGGGACGGCGGCACGACGTTCGTCCGGCACCACATCCGCATGTACTTCCTGGTCCTCGCGTCGGTGGCCGCGGGCGCCGTCGTCTCACCGGGCGCCGCCATGCCCGACGTCTACGGCGGGCGCCTGGTCGGCGCGTTGTGGCCGCTCACCCCGCCGCAGATCGGACAGTACGCCGCGGTGGTCATCGGGCTCACCGTGCTGCTCCTGATCGGCGGCCGGACCGACCGGCGCAGCGCGGCGGTGGTCGTCGTGCCGTCGTTCGTCCTGCTCCTGCTGACCCATACCCGCACGGCCACGCTCGGCCTGTTCGTCGGTCTCGCGCTGGCGATCGGCTCGCTCGTCCTGACCAGCGCCGCCGCCCGCCGGTTCTTCGTCTGGGCGGTGGCGTGCGCCGCCGTGGCCGCGCTGGGCTTCGCCTCCGCGCTGCAGACGTGGTTCCTGCGCGGCCAGAGCCAGGAGAACATCACCAGCCTCACCGGCCGGGCCAAGGTCTGGGACGCCCTGCTGGCGGCACCCCGGACGACCTCGGAGCGCCTGTTCGGCACGGGCCTGGGCGACAAGTCGTTCGGCGGGCTGCCGATCGACAACAGCTGGCTGGCCGTCTACCACGAGCAGGGTCTGACCGGCATCGTCCTGGTGGCGGCGATCGTCGTCGTGCTGGGCGGCGTCGCGCTGCTGCGGCCACCGTCGCTGTCGAGGGCCTGCGCGCTCTTCCTGATCAGCTACTGCGCGATCGCGTCGTACACCGAGGCCGGTCTCGGCGACGCCTCGCCGTATCTGCTGCATCTGGCCGTGGCCGCCTCACTGCTCGCGACACCCGTCGCGGCCCCTCCCCTCGCACCCCTCACTCCGCCCTCGACGCCCGAGGTCCGTCGACACCACCACGTCCCTCGATGGGCCCGAAGAGCGGAGATGACCTGAGCATGCACGTCCTCGTGGTGCACAACCGCTACGCCTCGGCACAGCCGAGCGGCGAGAACAAGGTCGTCGACCAGGAAGTGGCGCTGTTGCGCGAGGCCGGCCACCGGGTCGAGGTGTTCGAACGGCGCAGCGACGACATCGCCGCCCGGTCCCTCCTCGCCAAGGCCGCGATACCGCTGCTCGTGCCGTGGAACCCGGGGGTCCGCACGGAGCTCGCCGACCGGCTCCGCGCCGAGCGGCCGGACGTGGTGCACGTCCACAACGTCTTCCCGCTCCTGTCGCCCGCGGTCCTTGCCGCCTGCGCCGACGCCGGCGTGCCCGCCGTCGCCACACTGCACAACTACACCCAGGTCTGCCCGCCCGGCACACTGCAACGGGACGGCCGGCCGTGCACCGAGTGCGTCGGGTCCGCGCCGCTGCCCGCCGTGCGGCACGGCTGCTACCGGAACTCCCGTCTCGCGACGGTGCCGCTCGCGGTCAGCCTGTCGGTCAACCGGCGGCGGTGGTGGTCCGGCGTGGAGCGGTTCCTGTGCATCTCCGCGGCGCAGCGCGACGTCCTGGTGCGGGCCGGTATGCCGGCCGAACGCCTCGCGGTGAAGCACAACTTCGTGCCGGAGCCCGGCGTCGTCCGAGCGGGCGACGGCGAGCATCTGCTCTACCTCGGCCGGCTCGCGGAGGCCAAGGGCGTACGGCTGCTGATGGCCGCGTGGGACGAGCTCGCCGCCGCCGGCGGTGTGGGCGTGCCGCTGGTGATCGCCGGCACCGGGCCGCTGGAGCGGGAGGTGACCGCCTGGGCGGCGGGCCGGGACGACGTGCGGTACGTCGGCCTGTACGACACGGCTCAGTGCCGGGAGGCCATCGCGCGGTCGGTCGCCGTGGTGGCTCCCTCGACCTGGCTGGAGGCGTTCGGCCTGGTGGTGGTGGAGGCGATGGCGGCGGGGGTGCCGACGGTCGCGGCAGGGCACGGCGCCTTCGTCGAACTCGTCGAGGACGGGGTGACCGGGCTGCTGCACCGGCCGGGCGAGTCCGGCTCGCTCGCGTCCTGTCTGCGCCGGATCACGGCCGAGCCGACCGTGGGCCGGGAGATGGGCCGGGCGGCCAGGCGCCGTTACGAGCAGGACTTCAGCCCGGCCGTCGGTCTTGAGCGGCTGGTGGAGGAGTACCGCACCGCGATAGCGGGTCGGTCGGGCGGCGGGGACGGCCCGTCGCCGACAGGGGACAAAAGCACCGGCTCGCGGCGGGGGCACCCACGCGAGCGGGATGGGGGAAGCAGATGACACGATGCCGACTCTGCGGCTCGGCGGCGCTGACCAGCGTCGTCGATCTGGGGGCGACTCCGCCGTGCGAGAGCTTTCTCGCCGCGGACCAACTGGACAAGCCGGAGCAGACGTACCCGCTGCACCTGCGGGTCTGCACCGACTGCTGGCTCACGCAGATCCCTCCGCTGATCACGCCGGAGGAGACGTTCAAGGAGTACGCGTACTTCTCCTCGTACTCCACGTCCTGGGTGGAGCACGCGCGCACGTTCGTCGCCGACGCCGTGGAGCGGGTGGGTCTGGGCCCCGACGCCTTCGTGGTCGAGGTCGCTAGCAACGACGGGTATCTGCTCAGGCACGTGGTGGACCGCGGAATCCGCTGCCTCGGCGTCGAGCCGTCGGTGAACGTCGGCGCCGCGGCGCGGGACGCGGGTGTGCCCACGCTCACGGAGTTCCTCGACCCAGCCACCGGCGCGGGCGTGCGCGCCGAGCACGGCCCGGCGGACCTGGTCGTGGCCAACAACGTGTACGCGCACATCCCCGATGTGGTCGGCTTCACCCAGGGGCTGCGCGCCCTGGTCGCCGACGACGGCTGGGTCTCCATCGAGGTGCAGCACCTGCTGACCCTGATCGAGGAGAACCAGTACGACACGATCTACCACGAGCACTTCCAGTACTACACGGTCGCGTCCGCGATCCGGGCCCTGGCGAGCGGCGGACTCACGCTGGTGGACGTCGAGTTGCTGCCCACGCACGGCGGCTCCATCCGGCTGTGGGCCCGCCCTGCCGAGGCGGCCGGCGAGCCGACCCGCCAGGTGGCCGACGTGCTGGACCGGGAGAAGGCCGCCGGGCTGCAGGAACTGTCCGGGTACGCCGAGTTCTCCGCCCGGGTGGCCAAGGTGCGCCGGGACCTGCTGCGGTTTCTCGTCGAGGCGGCCGAGCGCGGTGAGACGGTCGTCGGCTACGGCGCCCCGGGCAAGGGAAACACCCTGCTCAACCACTGCGGCATCCGGCCCGACCTGCTCGCGTACACGGTCGACCGCAACCCGTACAAGCACGGCCGGTTCACCCCGGGCACCCGCATCCCGATCCTGCCGCCCGAGCAGATCGCCGCGGACCGGCCGGACTACGTCCTGGTCCTGCCGTGGAACCTGCGGGCCGAGCTGGTCGAGCAGTTGTCCTTCGTGCACGACTGGGGCGGCCGGCTGGTCTTTCCCATCCCGGAACTGAGCATTGTCGAGGTCAAGGCATGAAGGTCGTACTGTTCTGCGGCGGCTACGGGCTGCGCATGCGCAACGGAACCTCCGACGACGTGCCCAAGCCGATGGCGATGGTCGGCCCGCGCCCGCTGATCTGGCACGTCATGCGCTACTACGCGTACTTCGGGCACACGGAGTTCATCCTGTGCCTCGGGTACGGGGCGCACCACATCAAGGACTTCTTCCTCAACTACGAGGAGACGACGTCCAACGACTTCGTGCTGCGGGGCGGGCGGACCGAGCTGCTGTCCACCGACATAGCCGACTGGACGATCACGTTCGCGCAGACCGGCATCGAGTCACCGATCGGGGAACGGCTGCGCCGGGTGCGGCACCACCTGGACGGCGACGAGATGTTCCTCGCCAACTACGCCGACGTGCTCACCGACGCGCCGCTGCCGGAGATGATCGACCGGTTCGCCCTGCGCGACGCCGGCGCGTCGATGATGGTGGTGCCGCCGCAGTCGTCGTTCCACTGCGTGGAGCTGGGCGAGGACGGCCTGGTGGGCGGCATCACCGCGGTGAGCGAACTGCCGCTGTGGGAGAACGGCGGCTACTTCGTACTCCGCCAGGAGGTCTTCGACCACATACCGGAGAACGGGGACCTGGTCGCCGACGGCTGCTCCCAACTGGCCAAGCAGGGCCGCCTGATGGCGCACCGGCACCGCGGTTTCTGGAAGCCGACCGACACCGTGAAGGAGCGGGCCGCGCTCGACGAGGCCTACGCCCGGGGCGACCGCCCGTGGGCCGTATGGGAACAGGGCGGCGCGAGTGCGAACGCCGGAGTGAGGACCGCGTGATCCGGCTCGGGGCAGGACGTCTGAACAGCCTGGTCGCGGTGGGCGCGCACTGCGACGACATCGCCATCGGCGCCGGCGGCACCCTGCTGGCCATGTGCCTCGCGCGGCCGGGCATCCGCGTCGACGCCCTGGTGCTCTCCGGCGGTGGCGGCGAACGGGAGCAGGAGGAGCGGGCCGCGCTCGCCGCCTTCTGCCCGGGCGCCGACCTGCGGCTGACCGTGCTCAAGCTGCCGGACGGCCGGGTGCCCGCGCACTGGGAGGAGGCCAAGGACGCCGTCGAGGAGCTGCGCGCGGCGACCGAACCCGATCTCGTCCTCGCCCCGCGCACCGACGACGCGCACCAGGACCACCGCGGCCTGGCGCAGCTGGTGTCCACCGCGTTCCGCGACCACCTCGTGCTCGGCTACGAGATCGTCAAGTGGGACGGCGATCTCGGCCGTCCGGTGGCGTACCAGCCGCTGTCGCCGGAGATGGCCGAGCGGAAGGTGCGGCTGCTGCAGGAGCACTACCCCTCGCAGCGGCACCGGCCCTGGTACGACCGGGAGGCCTTCCTCGGTCTGGCCCGGATCCGCGGCATCGAAAGCCACGCGCGCTACGCCGAGGCGTTCGCCGTCACCAAACTCACAATCGAGCTGGGGGAATGAACAGTGCGCGTACTGCTGACCGGTCATCAGGGCTACTTGGGCACGGTGATGGCCCCGGTCCTCAGCGCCGCCGGGCACGAGGTCGTCGGTCTTGACGCCGGCCTGTTCGCCGACTGCGTGCTCGGCCCGCCGCCCGCGGACCCGCCGGGGCACCGGGTGGACCTGCGCGACCTCACGGCAGAGCACGTGGCCGGGGTCGACGCCGTGATCCACCTCGCCGCGCTCTCCAACGACCCGCTGGGATCGCTGGCGCCCGACCTCACCTACGACATCAACCACCACGCGTCCGTACGGCTGGCCCGGCTGGCCCGCGACGCCGGAGTGCGGCGCTTCCTGTACGCGTCCACCTGCTCGGTCTACGGCGCCGCCGGCGGGGACGGCCTGGTGACCGAGGACGCCCCGCTGCACCCGGTGACGCCGTACGCGGAGTCCAAGGTGCGGGTGGAGGACGACCTGCACGGGCTGGCCGACGGCGACTTCAGCCCGGTGTTCATGCGCAACGCCACCGCGTTCGGCTACTCGCCCCGGCTGCGCGCCGACATCGTGCTGAACAACCTGGTGGGCCACGCACTCCTGTCCGGCGAGGTCCTGGTGCTGTCCGACGGCACGCCCTGGCGTCCGCTGGTGCACGCCGCCGACATCGCACGGGCCTTCGCCGCCGCGCTGGTCGCGCCGCGGGAGGCGGTGCACGACCGGGCGTTCAACATCGGCAGCGAGGTCAACAACGTCACGGTCGCCGAGATCGCCGGACAGGTCGCCGAGTCGGTGCCCGGCTCGAAGGTGCGGATCACCGGCGAGAACGGCGCCGATCCGCGCTCCTACCGGGTGGACTTCTCCCGGTTCCGCGCCGCGATACCCGGCTTCGACTGCGAGTGGACGGTGAAGCGGGGCGCGCTCGAACTCGCCGACGCCTACCGGAAACACGGGCTGACCCGGGAGGACTTCGAGCAGC
Source organism: Streptomyces aurantiacus (assembly GCF_001418335.1). Classification (GTDB taxonomy): domain Bacteria; phylum Actinomycetota; class Actinomycetes; order Streptomycetales; family Streptomycetaceae; genus Streptomyces; species Streptomyces aurantiacus. The sequence continues at coordinate 21,169 of NZ_LIPP01000005.1, forward strand.
GCTTCACCCGCCTCGCCGTGCTGCGCGCGGCGTCCGAGGCCGGCGCCGTAGACGACACCCTGCGGTGGCGCCGATGACCGCGCCGGCGGAGAAGGCGGAAGAGAGTGCGGGCGCCCGGATGCACGCGCTGGTGGAGCGGCTGTACCCGCTGTGCCGGAGCATCACCGGGGACGGCGTGCGCGCCACCCTGGACATCGTCGGCGAGTACCTCCCGCTCCAGGTGCACGAGGTGCCGACCGGGACGCAGGTGCTCGACTGGACGGTGCCGCAGGAGTGGAACATCCGGGACGCGTACATCGCCGACGCCACCGGCCACCGGGTCGTCGACTTCGCCGCGTCCAGCCTGCACGTGCTCGGCTACAGCGTGCCGGTGTCGGCGACCATGCCGCTGGCCGAGCTGCGCGAACACCTGCACACCCTGCCGGAGCAGCCGGACCTGGTGCCGTACCGCACCAGCTACTACAAGCCGGAGTGGGGATTCTGCCTGGCCCAGGAGACCCTGGACGCGCTGCCCGACGGCGACTACGAGGTGTGCGTCGACTCCACCCTCGCCGACGGGCATCTCACCTACGCCGAGCACGTGGTCCCCGGGCAGGTCGCCGACGAGGTGATCGTCTCCTGCCATGTCTGCCATCCGTCGCTGGCCAACGACAACCTGGCCGGCATCGCGGTGGCGGTGTTCCTGGCCCGGGCGCTGGCGGAGCGGAACCCGTACTACACGTACCGGTTCATCTTCGCGCCCGGCACCATCGGGGCGATCACCTGGCTGGCCCGCAACCGGGAACGGGTCCACACGGTCAAGCACGGGCTGGTGCTCGCCTGCGCCGGCGACCGGGGCGATCTGACGTACAAGCAGAGCAGGCGCGGCGACGCGGAGATCGACCGGGTGCTGCGGCATGTGCTGGCCGCCTCCGAACGCCCGCACCGGATCACCGAGTTCACTCCGTACGGCTATGACGAGCGGCAGTACTGCTCGCCGGGGTTCGACCTCGGCGTGGGCTCGCTCAGCCGGACCCCGTACGCCGGCTATCCGGAGTACCACACCTCGGCGGACAACCCGGACTTCGTCTCCCCGGAGGCGATGGCGGACACCCTGGCCGTCTGCCGCGAGGCGTGCACCGTCCTGGACGGCAACCGGCGGTACGTGAACCTCAGTCCCTACGGCGAACCGCAACTGGGCCGGCGCGGGCTGTACGACGCGCTCGGCGGGCGCAGCGACACCAAGGACGCCCAGCTGGCCATGCTCTGGGTGCTCAACCTCTCCGACGGCGAGCACAGTCTGCTGGACGTCACCGAGCGGTCCGGGCTGCCGTTCGGTGCCGTCGCCGCCGCGGCCGACGCCCTGCTCGGCGCCGGGCTGCTCAAGGAGTGACACCGATGACCATCGAGGGGGAGAAGACGACGCCGGGCGCGGACCACCACAGGCACGCCCGGCCGAACGCCAGGCGGGCCCTCGCAGGCCGGCTGTCCTGGGGACTGGCCGACCAGGCGGCCTCCAGCGCCAGCAACTTCCTGGTCGGGATGTACGTGGCCCGTTCGCTGGGGCTGACCGCGTTCGGCGTGTTCACCCTGGCCTGGGTGACCTACGGCGTGGTGCTCAACGTGTCCCGGGGGCTGGCCTCCGACCCGCTCGTGGTGCGTTTCAGCGGCGTGCCGGACGCGTCCTGGCGCCCGGCGGCGGCCCGGGCGGCGGGTACCGCGCTCGTCGTCGGCAGCGCCATCGGCGCGGTGTCCGTGGTGGTCGGGCTGGCTCTCGGCGGCCGGGTGGGGGCCGGGTTCGCCGGCCTCGGCGTGGTGCTGCCGGGGCTGCTGCTGCAGGACACGTGGCGGTTCGCGTTCTTCGCCGCGGGCGCCGGGCGCAAGGCGTTCCTCAACGACATCGTGTGGGGCGTCGCGCTCGTCCCGGCCCTGGTGATGGCGGCTCGCGCCGACAGCGTGGAAGCGTTCGTGCTCGCCTGGGGCGGCTCCGCCGCGGTGGCCGCGGCGTACGGCTGCTTCCAGTCAGGCATCCGGCCCCGGCCGGCCCTGGCGCGCGCGTGGCTGCGCGAGCAGCGCGACCTCGGCTACCGCTACCTGGTCGAGAACGTGAGCCTCAGCGGTGCGAGTCAGCTGCGGGCGTACGGGCTCGGTGCGATCGTCGGGGTCAGCGCCGTGGGCGCGGTCCGCGGCGCCGAACTCCTGCTCGGCCCGTTCCTCGCCGTGCTGATGGGCCTTTCGCTCGTCACCGTCCCGGAGGCGGCACGGGTGCTGCGGCAGGCCCCGCACCGGCTGGGCACCTTCTGCCTGCTGCTCGCCGGCGGGCTGGCCGCCACCGCGCTGCTCTGGGGCGCCGCGCTGCTGCTGGTGCCGGACTGGGCCGGCGAACACGTACTCGGGCAGGTCTGGGACCCCGCCGCCGAGCTGATCATGCCGCTCACGGTCGGCGTCGCGGGCGCCGGCGTCGGCGTCGGCGCCGCGGCCGGGCTGCGCGCGCTCGCCGCGGCCAAGCGCAGCCTGCGCTGCCAGCTGTTCGCCTCCGTCTGCTACGCGGGCGGCGGACTCGGCGGAGCGGCCCTGGCCGGCACCGTCGGCTCGGCCTGGGGCGTCGCCGCCGCGAACGCCTGCGCCTCGGCCGTGTGGTGGCAGCAACTGCGGTCCGCCCTGCGCGAGCGCCACCGCACCGCCCTTCAAGAAGAGAGGACATCATGACCGCCCATCCGCGGTTGAGCATCGGCCTGCCCGTGTACAACGGCGAGGAGTACCTGGCCGAATCGTTCGACGCCCTGCTCGGCCAGACCTACGAGGACTTCGAGCTGGTCGTCTCCGACAACGCCTCGACCGACGGCACCGAGGACATCTGCCGCAAGTACGCCGCGCAGGACTCGCGCATCCGCTACCTCCGGCTGCCCCGGAACGTCGGCGCCACGCCGAACCACAACCAGGTGTTCGCCGAGAGCCGCGGCGAGCTGTTCAAGTGGGCCTCGCACGACGACCTCTACGCCCGGGATCTGCTGCGGGCTTGCGTGGAGGCGCTGGACGAGCACCCCGACGTCGTCCTCGCGCACAGCGGCCAGGCGGTCATCGACGGCGAGGGCCAGGTGAAGGTCCCGTACGAGTACGGGCTCGCCACCGACTCGCCGCACGCGCCCGAGCGCTTCCGCAGCCTGCTGTTCGAGCCCGGCGGCGACGACTTCTACGGGGTGATCCGGGCCGACGTGCTGCGCCGGGTGAAGCCGATGGACAGCTACCACCACGCGGACCGCACGTTCGTCGCCGAGATCGCCCTGCACGGGCCCTTCCACCAGGTGCCGGAGCTGCTGTACTTCCGCCGCGACCACCCCACCCGCGCCGAGCGGGCGAATCCGAGCAAGCGGTCCCGGTGCGTCAACCTGGACCCGCGCCGGGCGGGCCCGCTGCACCCGACGCCCCGGCTGCTCGCCGAGTACGTCTGGGGCTTCGTCTCGGCGGTCCGGCGGGCGCCGTTGTCCGCGGCCGACCGGCGCGCGTGCTACCGCCACCTGGCCGCGTGGGCGGCCAGCCGGGCCCGCCCCGGCGCCGGCGAGCGGGTCGAGGACCGGGCCCCGGTCGACCCGGCCCTGCTCACCGTCTCCGTCGACGCCCTCGTCGCCGGCCGTGAAGGGAGGCAGGCATGACGTCTGCCGACAAAGCCCCGGTACGCGTCGGGATATTCGGCCTGCTCGGTGCCGGCAACCTCGGCAACGACGGCTCGCTGGAGGCCGTGCTCGGATACCTCAGGAGCGAGCACCCGGACGCGGTCGTGGACGCCATGTGCGGCGGACCCGAGGTCGTCACGAGCCGGTACGGGATCCCCGCGACGCGGCTGAACTGGTACCGCGGGGAGTACCGGACCGCGTCGAGTGCGGGCCGGATCGCGTCGAAGGGCCTGGGCAAACTCGTGGACGTGGCCCGCACCGCCGCCTGGGTGCGCCGGCACGACGTGGTGATCGTGCCGGGCACGGGGGTCCTGGAGACCACGCTGCCGCTGCGGCCATGGGGCTTTCCGTACTCGCTGTTCCTGCTCTGCGCGAGCGGCCGGCTGTCGCGCACCAAGGTCGCGCTGGTCAGCGTCGGCGGCTCCGCCATCGGCAGCCGGGCGACCCGCACCCTGGTGAAGTGGTCCGCGCGGCTGGCCACGTACCGGTCCTTCCGGGGGGCCGTGTCCCGCGACGCGATACGGGCGATGGGCGTGGACACCTCGGGTGACGAGACCTACCCGGACCTCACCTTCTCCCTGCCGACGCCGCAGGCGGAGCCTCCCTCGGACCCGCAGGGACCGGTCTGCGTCGGGGTCATGGCCTTCCACGGCGGCAACGACGAGCGCGCCAGGGCCGAGGAGATCCACCGGCGCTACCTCGACGGAACGACCGGGTTCGTCCGAGCGCTGGCCGAGGCCGGCAGGCCGGTCCGGCTGGTCGTAGGAGACGAACTCGACGTGCCGGTGGCCGTCGCGATCCTCGACGCGGTGGACTCGCCGCTGGTCACCGTCGCCGAGACGCTCTCGCTCGCCGACCTGATGAAGGAGATGGCCGATGCCCGGAGCGTCGTGGCGGCCCGCTACCACAACCTGGTCTGCGCGCTGAAGGTCGGCACGCCGACCATCGCGCTCAGCTATTCGTCGAAGAGCGACGAGCTCATGGCTCAGCTGGGCCTCGGCACGTACTGCCACCCGGCCCGCGAGATCGACGCCGACCGGCTGCTCGACCAGTTCCACGAGCTGGAGGGGCACTCGGCGGAACTGCGCCGGACCCTCACCGAACGGAACGTGGTCGTCGCCCGGCGCGTCGAGGACCAGTTCGCCGCGTTGACAGCGGCCCTGTTCCCACCGACCGACCACACCCAAGCCCAAGCCCAAGCCCCCGACCATGCCTTGCGGGAGACTCCATGAAAGCGACGGGCATGAAAGCGACCGGCATGAAAGCGCCTGGCATGAAAGCGACCGAAGTCCCGGCGATCGCCGGCGCGTTCCTCTTCGAGCCGACGCCGTACGCCGACGAGCGCGGCTCCTTCTGCCGCACCTTCGACGCCGACGTGGTCCGCTCGGTGGGCCTCGACCCGGGCGCCTTCGTCCAGGACAGCCTGTCCCGCTCGGTGGGAGGCGTGCTGCGCGGCCTGCACCTGCGCTCCGGCGCGGGCGAGGCCAAGCTGGTGCGGTGCTCGTACGGCAGGATCTTCGACGTCGTCGTGGACCTGCGGCCGGACTCGCCGACCTACCGCGACCGGGCGTTCTTCGAGCTGTCCGACGAGACGCAGGTGACCCTCTACATCCCGGCGGGGTGCGCGCACGGCTTCCAGGCGCTGACCGAGACCGCCGACGTCTCGTACCGGATCGACCGCCCGCACGATCCGGCCGAGGACGTGACGATCGCCTTCGACGACCCGGAGCTCGCCATTCCCTGGCCGCTGCCGGTCACCTCGATGTCCGAGCGGGACCGGAAGGCGCCGAGCCTGGCCGAGGTCCTGGCACAGAAGGAGAGTTGAGACCGGCATGGACCCGCAAGACACCGAGGAGTTCCTCCTGCCCCGGTCACGGCTGGCGAACGAGCGGTTGCACGCGCTGATCCCGGGTGGCGCGCACACCTACGCCAAGGGCGACGACCAGTACCCCGAGAACCTGGCCCCGGTCATCAGCCACGGCCGCGGTGCCCATGTGTGGGACGTCGACGGCAACCGCTACATCGAGTACGGCTCCGGGCTGCGGTCGGTCAGCCTCGGCCACGCCCATCCACGCGTGGTCGAGGCGGTGCGGCGGGAGCTCGACCGCGGCAGCAACTTCGTCCGGCCTTCCATCGTGGAGGTCGACGCCGCGGAACGCTTCCTGGCCACGGTGCCGACCGCCGAGATGGTGAAGTTCGCGAAGAACGGCTCCGACGCCACCACCGCCGCGGTGCGCCTCGCCCGCGCCGCCACCGGGCGCACGCGGGTGGCCGTCTGCGCCGACCATCCGTTCTTCTCCGTCGACGACTGGTTCATCGGTACGACGCCGATGTCCGCCGGGATTCCGGCGGCGACCACCGAACTCACCGTGGCGTTCCCCTACGGCGACCTGGCCGCCACGGAGGAGCTGCTGACCCGGTACGAGGACGACGTCGCCTGCCTGATCCTCGAACCCGCCGGCCACACCGAGCCCCCGCCCGGCTACCTCGCGGGGCTGCGCGAGCTGGCCGACCGGCACGGCTGTGTCCTGATCTTCGACGAGATGATCACCGGTTTCCGCTGGTCCGAGGCGGGCGCCCAGGGGCTGTACGGCGTCGTCCCCGACCTCTCCACGTTCGGCAAGGCGCTGGGCAACGGGTTCGCCGTCTCCGCCCTTGCCGGGCGCCGCGAGCTGATGGAGCGGGGCGGGCTGCGGCACTCCGGCGACCGGGTGTTCCTGCTGTCCACCACACACGGTGCGGAAACGCACTCGCTGGCCGCCGCGATGGCCGTGCAGACCACCTACGCCGAGGAGGGCGTCACCGCGCAACTGCACGCGCTGGGCGAGCGGTTGGCCGCCGGTGTCCGCGAGGCCGCGGCCAGTACAGGCGTCGGCGACCACGTAGTCGTCCGGGGCCGGGCCAGCAACCTGGTCTTCGCCACCCTGGACGAGAAGGGGCAGCCGTCGCAGCCGTACCGCACCCTCTTCCTGCGCCGGCTCCTCGCGGGCGGGGTGCTGGCCCCGTCGTTCGTGGTCAGCAGCGCGCTCGACGACGCCGACATCGATCACACGGTCGACGCGGTGGCCCAGGCATGCGCGGTGTACCGGAAGGCACTGGACGCCGGGGACCCCACCCCCTGGCTGGGCGGACGCCCGGTGAAGCCGGTGTTCCGCCGCTCGGCGTGAGCTGAGACGGGGCGCGCGGCGGGGTGCGGCCCGGCGCGGCCCGGCGACGTACCGTCAGCGGCGCGCGGTTGCCTGACCTGGAGGACTGAGCCGGCCGGCCGTGCCGGGTGCGGGTGCGTCGTGGCTGGTCGCGCAGTTCCCCGCGCCCCTGAAAGGCGGGGCTGCGCCCCGGCCTTTCACTCGCCGGGCACCGCGCCCGAACTGCGCCGCCGGTCGTCGGCCGCCGGATCGACCACCCGGTCCGCAGTCTCGCCGGCCATCTGACCGTTCGTCTGGCCGGCCGTCTGACCGGGTGGTCGATCGGTCATCCGGTCGGTCATCCGGTCGGCGGTCCGGTCGACCAGCCAGGCGGTCGCCGGAACCACCGCCAGAGCGGTGCACCAGCCGCCGAGGGCGTCGGTCGGGTAGTGCGCGCCCAGGGCGACCTGCGCCCAACCCATCGCCGCGCCGACGACCAGCGCCGCGGCGAGCACGAGTGACAGGCCGGCCGCCCTGCCGAGACCGAGCCGGCCGGCCGCGAGCAGCGCCATCACGAGGGCGACCGCGGTGGCGAAGGCGGTGTGCCCGCTCGGGTAGGACAGATTGTCGTCGCCGTGGATGGTGCGTCCCACCAGGGACTTGAGCAGCGTCGTCGTCCCCACGGTCAGGCCGGCGCCGGCCACGACGAGCACCGCCGCGCGAGGCCGCCGAAGCAGCAGGCAGCCCGTCACGACGGCGGCCACCAGCATCGCCGCTCCGGCGGGCTCCCCCAGGAAGTCAGTGGCCAGAGCGACCTGCCGCCACGGCGACCGCACGCTGTCCGCCGTCGGCGAGACGATCCACCTGTCCACCCTGCCGGGCTCACTGTGGCCGGCGTACAGAACCCCGACCAGGGCGACCACGAACGCGGCGAGGGCCGCGACGGGCCCGAGCCACACGCGCAGCGACGGGGGCAGCAGCACGGCCGCCGAGCGGCCGGTCACACACTCACCCCGTACGGTCGCCGGTCGTCGACCGCCGCCACGACTTCAGCGGTAACCCGCACACCGCCGCAGACCATCCGGCAGATGCGACGCACCTCCCCCTCCGTCGGGGCCGACCCCAGGTCGCCCGCTGCCACCGCAGTCCTGATCGTCCACACTAACCAACGATGCGGTCGCGGAGCCCGTGGACCGTGGACCGGTTGCGTACGTTACGAGGGGAAGGCCGGTTCGCCGGTTCGGTTCGCCGGTGTCAGAGGCCGAAGGAACCGGCTCGGCTGCCCGTTCGTTCACGCCGGTGGCGCAGTTTGTCGGTCCGTTCCCAGGTGTCCACGGCCGAGCGGGGCACCAGGCCCGCGGAGACACCGGCGATGATCATCCGGCGGTACTCCAGCCCCTTGAAGCGGTACATCGTGCCGACATGCACGCCCTCGACCCCCTGGCCCCATCGCCGGTGATCTTCGTGGCCATGATGCCGCGTCGGCTGAGCCGCGCCACCACCTCGTCGACCTTCTCGTTCGTCGGCACACAGACCGCGACGGACTCGCGCGGGACGTCGTGCCACTCCTGCACCTGATCCACCACGAGGTCGAGCTCCTTGCGCAGGACCGCTTCGAGGAAGAGCCGCCCGCGCCGGAAGTAGGAGGACGTGTCGGGGACCAGGCGCGTCTTCTCCGGCTCCAGCAGTTCGACCGTGTCGATACCGGTGCGGAACACGGCCTCCTCGTCCCGTACGAGGATCTGGGCCCTGTCTGCTCGCTCTGCTCGCTCTCGCCCGGAGTTCACGGGGCGTTCACGGGCCATATGGCGATATGGGAGCCCCGACGGGGGGCGGAGCTTCCCCCCTGCGCTCCCCTGCACTGCAACCGACCGCCGGTGCGCTGCGCCGACCGGCGGCGCCTCACACCGCCCAGGGCGTCCACGAGCCCAGCCGCGCGCCAGCAGTGTAGGGGAGCACCCGACGAACCTTCCGGTGTCCGCCCGGCAATCCAGTACCGCCCGGAGCCATCGTGATGGTCGTACGCCAGGCATCGATGCCGGCGACCGCCAGCCGCTGGGCGTGACGGACTCCACGTTCCCGGAATGGTTGTACGACCTAAGGCAGCTTTTCGGCAAATAATCCATCACGTCTCCCTCACGCTTCCTCCTCCGGCATTCACCCCGGCCGAACAGCCGTCCGACCGACATAGCCTGAGGCGGTCTCTCACGGCATCTGCGTCACCTGCGCCCCAGTGGTGACCCCGTGCCGGTAGGCCACCCGCCGCAGACGGAGCGGCGCCGCCGGGAGGCGTGACACAGCCCGCCCCGCTCGACAGATCGGACATACATTGGCCACGCCCGGACCCCGTTTGTCTCGTTTCCGCCGAGACACACGGCAGCAGCCCGCACCCGAGGTCACTACGGTGGACCGGCGCGGCAAGCTCCTGGCAGGTGACCCGTCACTGGCCGAGTTGACGACCGACGGGCGCACCTGGGTAGGCCGGCGTGTGACCAGCCTGGAGGAGGGACGGGCGGCCGAGCGCAACCTCCGGCTCGTCACGGCCGCCCTTGAACACGGCGGCGTCGAGTACTTCCTGGTGCCCGGACGCTCCGTACAGCGATACGTCGTCGGAATCCGGCTCGCCGACCGCAAGACCCTGCTGAGCTCCCTGCGAGAGCTGTACGCCGGTACGGCCCTGTACGCGGCGGAGCCGGTCTCGGACATCTGGCCCGCCAACGCGGCGCTCTACGCCGAAGGCGCACTGCCCACGGAACTCAAGCGGCGCCCGGTCATACGGTTCGGCGAAATCCTCCTCGGCCCTTCGGGACAGGTTCTCGCCGGGCTCGTCCGAGGCTGCGACGTGGAGTTCTGGCGGGACGGCGGCCTGCTCCACGAGCAGCGCGAACAGGGCGACGCCCGTGCCACCGAGCTGCTCGGCAGCCTTCGTTCCCAGGCGCCGCCCGCACTCCTCGACGGCGCGCTGGTGGGCCCCCGCCCCAACGCGGTCTCCGACGTCGTACCGGCCGAGGCCCAGAAGCCCGCCACCCGAACGATCCGGGGCACGGACCACCCCACATTCGTCGACTTCACCGAACCCGGCATCGACACCGTCACTTTCCCCCTGGACGTCGTCTACACCTGGGTGGACGGCGACGACCCCGCTCTGGCCGCGAAGCGCGAGGCCCACCGCACCGGCCGGGCACCCGACGCGCAGTCCCGTGAGGCGGGCGCCTCCCGCTACACCAGCCACGACGAGCTCAAGTACTCACTGCGTTCCCTGGAGATGTACGCGCCGTTCCTGCGGAACATCTACATCGTCACCGACGGCCAGAGCCCCTCATGGCTGGACACCGCGGCGCCCGGCATCCGAGTCGTCGACCACAAGGAGATATTCGGCGACCCGGACGCACTCCCCGTCTTCAACTCCCACGCCATCGGCACCCAGTTGCACCGCATCGACGGGCTCTCCGAGCAGTACCTGTACTTCAACGACGACGTCTTCCTGGGCCGCCCGGTCACGCCAGGACACTTCTTCCACGGCAACGGCATCGCCAAGGTGCCCTTCTCGCCCTCCCAACTCGGCCTCGGGGCACCGCATCCTGACGAGCCGGCCCCCAACTCGGCGGGCAAGAACGTCCGGCGCCTGCTGCAGGGGGATCACGGACGCATGACGGTGAACAAGTTCGCGCACGCCCCGCACCCTCAACTCCGCTCAGTGATGCGCGAAATAGAGGAGCGCTACGCGGAGGACGTCGACCGCACCAGCAGGTCCCGGTTCCGCGCCCCCACCGACATCGCCATGGGAGCCTCGTTCCATCACCATCAGGCGTTCCTCACCGGCCGAGCGGTGCCCGCGACGTACAAGGCACGTTACGTGGACGTGGCCCGGGGAGACGCGGACGAACGGCTCACCGAACTCCTGACGAACCGCCGCTTCGACTTCTTCTGCCTCAACGACGTCAACACCCCCTCGGAGCAGCAGGAAGAGATCCACCAAAAGATCCATACCTTCCTGGAGAGCTACTTCCCCTTCCCCAGCCGCTTCGAGCGCAACACCGCCACAAACACCTGACGGCACCCACGTCGCGCCACGAAACCAGCGCACTTCGGGCCGCTGCGACAGTTGAGGGGCGCCCGGCCCAGGCCCGCAGGAACTCCGCTCGCCAGGTCAGGCACCCTTTGCGACAGGCTCAAGGATCGCGACGCACTCCACATGATGCGTCATCGGAAAAAAAGTCGGATCGAGCATGTCTCGGAAAGAGCCAGGTCAGAGGCCATTTCTCGGCTCGTTGTCCCGCCCGCGGGAGCCCAGAGCGTCAAACGAGCGTCATGACGCACAGCACATCCCTCCTCTCCGGAACGGAACAGGTTGCCACGACCAAGTGCCCCAGCACGGCCTGTTGGCTCGGCAAGCACGCTTGTGGGTTTTAGGGCTGACCGATCGGCGCACTCACTGAAATGTGGAGGGGGTCGCGTGCGGTACGAACAGATCCCTCACAGCATCTGCCGATCCGGGACAGGCTTTAGCACTCCTCGTCGCCTTGCAAGAGTGCGTGGGGCCAGACGTGCACCTGCGGCCGCGGCTACACCACCATCGCCCTAGACACGGAGGACATCTTCATTGAGATCCTCGCGGAGTTGAGGCCTACGCACGGCCGGTCCGTGCACGACGAAACGTCAAGCGATTGCCGCAACGTCCTGCCTGACCTAGCTGCCGGATACCGGTAACCACGGCCGCGGAATAATCGGCTGGACAAGAACTGTCCGCTCTTCACGGCTGGACTTACGGGACCTCGTCGTCACCGGCGTCCGCCATTTCAGTCCAGCACTTGCGGCTGTCTCCCAACTCGCTGGATGCATAGGCCATGAGGTCAAAGGGAGGCATCCAAGCTGTAGCGAAGGCGACGTTCATGTACATCGCGAGGGGATAGATGATGTCGCCGTCTGGCACGGGGTTCACAAGGTGCAGATTCGTCCCCGGTTTAGAAGGACACAGTGCCTCCTCGTCAGGGCTGAGCCAGCCGAGGTAGCCCTTGCCAAGAAGCCAGATGGCGTCAGGGCATTGAGAACGGTCGTGCTCGCTGCACCATTCTGCGAAGTGGGTGCCGAGTGATTCCGGGTCGATACTGTTGAAGGCGAAGATCATTCCCACAGTTGGGAAGGGCTTGAAGTCATCTGGAGCCTGCCGACGTTGTCCCCCCAGATTCTTCTGGTAGGCAACCTTCGGAAGGCTCTTGGCCTTCCTGATCTTCTCACAGTCCTGGCGCAGACCGTCTCCGTCGAGGGAGGACTTGACTTCGACGAGGCCGTAGACGCACTCGTTCGGCACGACTGCATAGCCACCCGAGTCGAGCAGAGGCGGTGTGCTTCGGTCACAAATGACGGTGTCGCACTGAGCTGACCTTTGCCCGTTGACCGAGATGATCTCGGCGTTGTGGAGGGCTTCGACATGGCCAGGCAGGTGGCTCGCTGCGAAGGTGTGAAAGATCCCTTCGCGGCTGGTCCCCATCCCACCCTTGTGCTGGAAGGCTCGCGTCGCTTCGAAGTCTTCCTTCATGCGCCTGGCAACCGAATGAAGGATCTGTTCCAGCAAGTTGTCACTCATGTGCATATTGTACGTTTCTCGCCACTAATCCGCTCTGGTCTGACTGTTCACTTCTGCCGGGCATTCCGTCGGGCGACCTCTGCCGCGTAACAACAGACGAGTGCTTCCAGCCGCTTAGATCCACTCTGAGGCGGCTCGGCTAGCAGTGCCTCGCTCTGCGCCGGGGCACCCGGCGTCAAAGCCGTCCTGTAAAGCCACACCCGCACCGCAAGAGGCGCAACCGCGACGCTGGCAAGCACTGGGGGGCGCCTCTCTCATGCCCGCCCACAAAAGGGGCGAGAACGGAGAGCATCATGCTCGCCACTGCTGCCGTACGGCAGCAGTCCCGCACACTCGTCATCGCCACGGCCGCCGTGCCGCTCGCCCTGGCCGTCCTCGCAGACGACGTCCGGGTATGGCGCCAGCTGCACACCGCCCGCCGCGACGCCCTGATCGCCGCCATCGGCCGCCGCCTCAGCGCCTGGGCTGCCAGCCGGAGCGGGATGGCCGCACGCCTCGTCGCGCGAGAGGTCTACCGACACCTCACCAGCGCACCATCAACATCTTCAGCCACCTGACGATCTATAGGAGCTTCAGAGTCACCCACCTGCGCCGACGATTACGAAGAGGGATCACCCCCGGCCGAGCGCGTTTTGTCCTGTGGTGCGGGACCGCTGCCCGTTCGGCACTGCCGCCGACCTCGATACCTCATCCCGCATTCTCCTGACATGGGCTAAGTACGTCGTTAAGGTTCGTCTATGCCGAACGATGATGATCAGATGGTCGATCTTGCCACCGTGATCAGTGACCTACGCGTGCAGTTGAACACCGCGCTGGAGGAAGGTAAGGACGAAAAGATTCGCTTCGAACTCGGCCCGGTCGAGTTGGAGTTCGAAGTCGCGGTCACCAAGGTCACTGGGGTCGACGGGGGGTTGCGCGTGAAGGTCCTGTCATTCGGCGCGAAGCGGTCGCGCTCGAAGGGAACTACCCACAACATGAAGCTCACCCTTCAGCCGGTTGACACACAGGGAAAACACCAACGCATCTCCGGCACGCAGGAAACGCTCCCCGCCGGCTGACCGCGAGGCCGACGTGCACGAGGACAGAGTTGTCGAGGTCTGGGCTCATCGCTCGGATGGCGGCTGGTCGTGCGGCTCCGGCTATCTGGTCAGCACCCAACTCGTCCTCACGGCCGCCCATGTGATCGTCGCGTCACCCGCAGGGAACGAACGGTGGCAGGACACGTTGCACGAGATCCCTTCCAGTAACGACGTCCGTATCCGCACCCGCCACATTGCCGACCCCATCGGCGGAGAAGTCGTTTGGCGCGGCACGGGGTCCGGACTCGACATGGCCCTGGTCGAGATCACGGACGAGAGGTGGCGCCAGAAGACCATCGAACCAGTGCGCTGGGGTCGTGCGACCTGTCAACAGGGCCGGGTGGAGTGCGCCGCGACAGGATTCCCCGAGGTACTCCTCCTTCCCGACCAGCGGCGCGAACGTGAGCAGCTCAGCGGTCAGTTCAGCCCGACCACCGGCGAGAAGTCCGGCCAGTACCATGTTCAGGTCGATAACGCGCCGGTCCGGCACATGGACGGTAGCTCGTCGTGGTCGGGCATGTCGGGCGCCGCGCTCTTCAGCTCGAATCTGCTGATTGGCGTGGTCATCATCGATCCTGACGGATTCAACGGACAGCGTCTGGTAGCCGTGCGCATCGGCGTGGCCTTCACGGACCCGGAATTCGTGCAGCTTCTGGTTCGACACACCGGCTCTTCCGGCCACCATCGTGCAGAGACACCGGCGCTCGAGTCGGCGGAGTTGGTCAATCTCTTCGCGGAGCGGCCTGTCCTCGGTCGGCCACACTCCCCCGCGATGCTGCTGACACCTCAGGTGGCGGCCGTGCGCTGGTTCCACCGGCGGGAGGAGCAGGTGAAAAACCTGCTGAGGTGGCTGGAGTCGCCGGAGCCGTTTGAGGCGCAGCTCATCGTTGGGCCCGGCGGTCACGGGAAGACACGTCTTGCAAGGGAACTTGAGCGCAGGGCACGCGCCGACGGGTGGATCACCGGGATGGTCCGAGCACAGACGGTGGAACGACTTCCGCCCGAGTCGCTGGCCCGGTTGTCGTCCTGCGAGGCCCGGCTGTTGCTCATCGTGGATTACGCGGAGACCAGGCCGGAGGTGATCCGCGAGCTGCTGGAACGAGCCAACACCACGGAGGCGCCCGCCGTACGCCTCCTCATGCTCGCGCGCTCGCCCGGCCAGTGGTGGGAGCGCTTGTGGGGCGCCAGCAGTCGGCTCCAGGAGGCCGTCGAGCTGAACGCCGTCACGGTGCTCTCCCCACTTCCGCCGCACGAGGATCAGCGCCTTGAGTCTTTCCAGGACGCGTTGGCGGACCTCGCACAGGCGCTACCTCAGGTACGCCTGCTCAGCGCGACGGGCTGGACAGCCCAGGATTGGACGGCGGCGGCCGACCGCATCGCCACCCCTGACCTGAGCCATCCGGGCTACGGTTCGATCATGAAGGTCCAGCTCGCGGCGCTTGTCGCGCTGTTGCAGGAGGGGCCGAGGCCGGCCTCTTCCACCAATGTGGAGATGACTCACGAGGACGTACTGCTTCTACATGAGAAGAACTACTGGTGGACCAGTGCCGCCGCCCTGGGGCTCGCAGAGGATACGTTATGCAACGCCGTGACGGTCGCCACGCTACTCGGCGCAGCCGACATCGAGGAGGCGGTGGCAGTTCTCGCCCGGGTTCCTGGGCTCCGGGACCAGGACGAGAACCAGTTGCGTAAGGTATCCGAGTGGTTGCACACCCTGTATCCGGTGTCCGATCAGCCGACCCGGGGTGCCAGCGCCGACCGACCGCCGGGGGTCTCGATGTCCGCGGGCCAGGAGTGGGGAGCACTCGAACCCGACCGGCTCGGCGAGTACTTGGTCGCGGTACGCCTCCGGGACCGGCCGCAGGTGCTCGATGGGCCGCTCGCCGCCGCCACCGATCTGCAACTCCACCGTGCCTTTCACGTGCTGGCCAGAGCGGGCGTCGACCACGATTCAGCGCGGACCCTCATGCGTGCCCAGGTTACCGGTCAGCTCGCGCGTATCGGCCCTGTCGTCCTGGCGGTCATCATGGAGACGGAGGAACCTGCTTATCTCATCGAGGTCATGGAGGAGGCCATTGCCCGCGCAGCCGACGATGCGCAGACTCTTGCATCGCTTGCGGACTGGTTCCCTGTCCAAGCCCCAGCTGTTCCTGTTCTGGCGGAGCAGGTCACCCGCCTAGAGAGAACCGTTTACCAGCGCCTTCTCGCAGGCGGCCACACCGCCGTCCGTGAGAACCTGGCTGGGGCTCTGCGCCGGTACGCAGAGTGCCTTTTTGCACTGGGCCGAACCAACGAGGCCCTGAAAATACAGTCCGAAGCCGTCGCCCTGTACCGGGAACTCAGCGCGGAACAACAGGAGGAGGGGAGCGGCGGCCATGCCTGAGTCTCCCTACCGCTTGGAACTCGCCGAGAGTCTTACGGAGCAGGCAGCTCGGTTGCTTTCCTTGGGCCGCCACGTGGACGCTCTGCAAGCATCGGTCGAGGCGTGCGCAACGTACGAGAGCTTGATGGTTGACGACGGTCCGCGCTCGTTCGGTCAGGTGAAGTCGGCGGCGAAGTCCTTCACCATCCAAGTACTGATCCGTGCTGAGCTCACGGGGGTACGAAGTACCCGCACGTACGCGCGGCAAGCCCTTGATGCCTGGAACCGCGTGGTCTTGCCCGGTAGTTCGCAAACCAGTCCTGTTGACGAGGCTCGCTTCCTGCACGTGATCGGGGCGCTGCACGTCTTGCTCGACGAGAGCGGTGATGCTGCACGGAGGGCGGCGGCGGCGATCCGTCGCCTTCCGTCCAGCCGGTCACGGGGCGCGGTGGTCTCCGAACTGCGGCTTGCTGGACGGGCGTCGACGACGCTCGCTGTGGCACTGAGCCGGGATAGCGCGCGATCCGAGGCGGTGCAGGCTGCCGAAGACGCGGTGGACTACTTCCGCCAGGCGGGATCGGCCTGGAGCCAAGGCGGGCAGGACGGTGACGAGCGCCCTGTGCCGGAGGATGAGGCCGCTGCGGTCAAGGCACTGGCACGGCTGAGAACCGAGGAAGGCTACGGCAGTATCTCCTCCAGTCTGGTCCTGCCCGGCGTCAGGTCCACCGTTGAGGAGATCAGCGATCGCGCGGACGTCTCTGGTGTCACTCACGAGGACTCTGTCCGGCTCCACCGCCACCTCGCTCACGAGCAGCCCGACCCGTCGTCCCTGCTGTCATTGCTTAATGCCCTGAGCATCGACGTAGCCAAGCGGTCGCGAACGGACGGTCCCGCGGCCCTCGGCCCGAGGTTGGCGGAGGTCCTCAACATCGCCCAGCGTCTACTCCAACTCGACTCCCCCTCCTCTCACGCCCATGTTGTCCGCACGCTGGTCGAGTTGTGCGACGTGTTCTTGGAAGGACTCGACGGTCCCCAAAGAGAGGCCAATCTCGACCACTGCACAGCGCTGCTGGAGCTCGCCGTGACGAGCATGACCGGACCGCAGGGCGCGCTTTCGCGTGCGGCGCTGCAGGTACGGCTGGCGTTCGTGCTGCTGACACGGTTCTCGGAGCGGTCGTCCTCGTCGGACCTCGAACATGCCATCAGCGTTCTCCGCGATGTCGCGGTGCGAGCACATGAAGAACCAGAGTCACGTCAGGCAGCTGTGTCCTTGCTCGCGCGGGCGCTGTTGCTGCACTACAACCGCACTGCCGACGCCGAGGTGCTCAACGAAGCAATAGCGGTCGGTGTCGAGGCCGCACGATCAGCCGACCCGAGTGATGCCATGATGAACACCGCCCTGTCGAACCTGAGCGCAAGCCTGCTGCAACGCTACGAGCGCTTTGGTTCCCAGGAGGATCTGAACGCGGCGGTCGACCTGGCGCGGCGTTCCCTGAACGCGGCCGGACCAGAGTCGGCCGGTCGCGTTCAGGCACTCGTGCAGTTGAGCACCCTACTGCGCGTCTACTACCGCGACGTCGGTCACCGCGAAGCGTTGGATGAGTCCATCGACACCGCCCGTCGCGCACTCGCCGAACAGTCGAGCTCGGCCGACAATCTGGGCGACGCCGCTGCCCTGCTTGCGGGCTTGTTGCAGATAAGGCACGAAGATTACGGTGCTCCTGACGACACATCTGACCTCGATGAAGCAGTCCACCTGTGCGAGGCCGCCCTGGCCAGTGCTGACGGTTCTCGCCAAGGCGTGCTCCTCGGCCAGCTGGCCAGAGTCCTACTGCAGCGGTCAGCCGGGGCCTCCCGGGCTGAGGACATCCAGCGCGCCGTGGACGCCAGTCGCGGAGCGCTGGAGCGTATTCCGCCAGGCAATAGCTCGGACAGAGTTGTCGTCCTCACCTTGCTCAGCGCAGGGCTCGTCGCCACCTTCCGTCACTTCGGCGATCTCCACAGCCTCGACAGCGCAGTCGAAGCGGCGGAGGAGGCCGCAGCCGAGTCTGTACAGGACCGAGCCGCGAGAGTGTCGGCGCTTGGTGTACTCGTCAATGCCCTTCTTACGCGGGCCGCAGCCGAAGGACATACCAGTGCGAGTCGAGTCCGCATGGACCTGGACCGTGCGACGGCGGCGTGCCATGCCGCTCTTCGGATCGTGCCGAAGGATCACCCGGCACAACAGGCATTCCTGAAAGCGCAGGACCGCACAGCCGACCTGCGGGTGCGGCAGGAGCGAGAGTCAGGAGTCGACTGGCAGGCTCTGGTACTGGAGTACGAGCAGACCGGCTCAGCAGCGGCCTACGCCGAAGCCGTTGTAATTCTCGGCGGCGCCGTCGCCGACGAGGCGTCACTTCCGGTGGACCGGCTACGCGCTGCCGAGCGGTGGGGACGCTTGGCGACACAGGCGGGCGACCACCGGGAGGCGCTCACCGCCTACACGAGGGCAATTACACTCCTACGCCTAGTACTGCTTTCCTCTCCCGGACGCCAACCCTGGCCGGATGAAGCGGGCTACGGCGACATCGTGGGCAGCCTGGTGAATGACGCCGCCGCAAGCGCCCTTTCGGCCGGACAACCGGAGCAAGCCGCCGTCCTACTGGAGGGTGGGCGCGCAGCGCTGTTCGCGCACTCTCCGGGGCCGGATCAGGCGTGGGAGCGCATTCGTTCAGTGAGGCCGGAGCTCGCCGAAAGACTGGAAGCTGTGAGCCGTCGAGTGGCCGACCCGGGAACATCACAGACCGAGCGGCGACACCTCGGATCTGAGTGGGACAACTGTGTCCAGAGGATTCGTGAGCTTCCCGGACTGAAGCGCCTCCTGGCCCTTCCAGAGATGGCAGACCTCACCGCGCAGGCGCACGAGGGTCCGCTGGTCATGGTGAACGTCAGCCGTCACCGCTGCGACGCTCTCGTCGTGACAGAGCATGGGGTGCACACGGTGCCGCTTCCTCTGATGCGCTACGAGGATCTCGTCGAAAACCTCGCCCGTTTCCAGTCTGTTCTGAACCCGGCCTACGCGCCGCTGTCCGACAGCCTCAGCGGCGAAGAGACGCTGATCGGCGTTCTCGACTGGCTATGGGCGGCGGTTGCGGAGCCTGTTCTGTCCTCCCTCGGCCTCCCGCCCGCCCTGTCCCAGGACACCCGGCCGCCGCGTGTCTGGTGGATGCCCACCGGGCCATTGAGCCTGCTCCCGGTTCATGCCGCCCAGGCTCGCAAAGCCCGCAGGCAACACGTGGCGGCTGACGGCTCGAGCCTGAGCGCTTTCGAAAGCGTCTGCTCTTCCTACGCGACCACGATCGGTGCTTTGGCAGCAGCACGTGAAGGCGTCGCGGTCGAGGATTCGTCCCAGCTACGCGGGCTCGTCATCGCGCCCGACGGGAGCACCCGCGTCGCAGCCCTCGCCCACGTGGCCAGGGAAGCCAGCCACGTCGCCGGCTACATCGGTAGGTCGCGAGTCCTGTCAGGTGATGCGGCGACCATGGACGCGGTGAAGGCCCTCCTTCCCCAGGCATCGCTCCTGCACTTCGCGTGCCATGGGACCGTCAACTCCGGCTTCCCTCGAACCGGTGGAGTCGAACTCGCCAACGGCTTCCTCAGCACCACAAGCCTGCGGGAGGCGCGGTCTGAACAGCACCAGTTCATCTTCGTCTCAGCATGCCACTCGTCGACACGAGACCCAGCCAGCGGGCTCTTCGGTATGGACGCCCACCCGGCCTGGGAGCCAGTGAATCTTCCCGCAGCGTTGCACCTCGCCGGCTACCGACACGCGCTCGGAACCCTGTGGGAAGTCCAGGACCGCACGCACGCCGACGTTGCGGAGTACTTCTATAAGGCTCTCGGAGTGCGGGGCCGAGTGGACCCGGACCTTTCGGCACAGGCACTCTGGCAGGCGCTGCGCCGGGTGCGGGACCGTTACCCCCACATTCCGTCCCTTTGGGCGGCTCACATCCACCTTGGCCCCTGACCGCCCGGGTTGCCCAGCCTACAAAACCATCGAGGCCTGATTCCGCAACCATCACGCCGAAGCGCTCACCAAACGTGGGTGGCGCCCCACCGAGTGTCACCCAGCGGGATACAACCCGAGATCCGGGGCGGTCTTCCGCTGAGGAGCCTCCCAAAAGGGTGGACAAGGGTGCGCCGATCTGAGGCCAGCTGAGCAAGTTTTGGCGCGAAGTCGACTTTGGCAACACCGCGTCGCAGCCGTCGAGCGTGCACCGCTTCATGTTGCTGCGTGTCACCTCTCAGGAGGTTCACAAGCACGATCCGAGAACTGGACCTGACCTGCAGCGATCAGGCGAGCGTTTTCGAATCGATGTGTGTGCGTTCCGGAGTGATCTCCTGGCAACCCGCTGACCTGCAGCGACGGAGTTTGCGACAAGCCCTCTAGCGCTGGGCCAGGACGGTGCCGGTGTGGTCCATCGCGGCGAGCAGGGTGACGTACGTGGTGGTGGCGGTGCGCGAACCGCGCAGGGCTTTCCCGTCGACCGCGATCGTATGCAGTCCGGGCCGGGGCGGAGCGGGCGGCAAAGAACGCTTATATCGCCCCGGTCCAGGGCGTCGCCGTCGAACTGGACGAGACGCCGTCGCAGAGTGTGGGACGTGGACACAGACCGTGCCGGTCAGTGGGTCGGTGAGGAAACCGAGAACCCCAGCAGGCCCACGCCGGTGCATCGCTGACCCACTCGGTGATCGCGGTGAGCGAGGGGGCGTCGGCCAGAACGTTCGCCGCTGCCGCAGTCACCAGCGCCGACAGCGGATAGCGGCATCCGCGAAGGGCGGGGGCAGGCTCAGGGAGCCCGACAGGCGGACCGCGTCCGTCAGCGGAGCCGGAGCAGAAGCTCGGACCGGTTGGTCCTGCGGGGCGGGCATGAGGTGCAGGTGTGGACTCATTAAGCGCTCACGGGACTTCGACACTCACATGATCACTGAGACCGTATGTCAGAGGTCGTTTTCATCTTGAAGGCAGTTATGTGGGCAGGTTTGTTCCGCGTCTCAGTGTGTTGCTGGGGATTCTGCTGGGGCGGTTCTGCTGAGTGATTTTGGTGATGTGGCGGGTGGGGTCAGGGTCTGCTTGCGCCCGTCTCATTCCAGGACGCCCGGTTCTGTACCATGCTTCAACGTGGTGGGATGCGCGCCTGGGCGCACGCCCCCGGGCGGCGGTATCCCCAGGTCATGACGGAACGTCGTGCGTATCCAAGTGACCTGTCCGATGCGCGCTGGGAGCTGATTGAGCCGGTGCTGTCCGCGTGGCGTTTCGAGCGCCGCGGCCGGGCCCTGGACTTCGGCCGGCCGCCCCGGCACGACCTGCGCGAGATCATGAACGCGATCCTGTACGTGGATCGCACCGGCTGTCAGTGGGCCTACCTCCCGCACGACTTCCCGCCGCACCAGAGCGTCTACGGCTACTTCGCCCGATGACAGAAAGACGGCGTGTTCGCCCAGCTCAACGGCCTGCTGCGGGAGTTGGTGCGTCAACAGAAGGGCAAGAACCGTGAGCCCTCGGCCTGTGTGATCGACGCGCAGAGCGTGAAGACCTCCACGTCCGTGCCCGCGAAGAGCCAGGGCATCGACGCGGGCAAGAAGATCGTGGGCCGCCTCGCTATGACCGACCTCATGACCCGACGCCTCACCGGCGAGAGCACCGTCTCCTGGCGCGACCCGACACCAGCACATCAAAGTTGCATTTCGGTATAAAACAACAGGACGAAACGACCTCTTAGTCCGGCCCGGGCGGCGTCCGGGGTGCTGCGCCTGTGGGTGGTTTGTCGCGTGGACGGGCGCCGGCCGTGGTGCACCAGCATGGACGTGGTCCCCGACCAGGATGTCCTCGTCACCATTGGGTAAGTGGCCGGCTCGGACGGTGGCGACTGCTTGGCAGCGCAGCATCGCCCGGCTGGCCCATGGTCTAGCAGGCTTCGGCAGTTCCGCCCTCGGGCCTGAAGAAGGCAACGACGGTCCTGCGCAGCTGTGTAGCCACCTTGCGGGCGTCGCGTAGATGATTGCGTGCTGCTTCGGCCTCCTTGTACGTCTTGGTCACCCCGCGCAGCGTTCTCGTCACCTTCTCACTGAACTGGGCGAGACGCTCGAGAAGCTCGATGCAAGAGGACACGATGGAGGGGCGGGGTTCTGTGGCCATGTGATCAGTCTTATCGCTCGTTGGGCGTCTTGTCCGAGCATTGCGTAATGAGATGCCTTCACCCCTGTCCGGCGCGGACAAGGGTGAAGGAACGTTCATGTGGTGATGGTGAGCGGGTTTTCCATGCGTTTCCAGGCTCCGAGGACGGCCTTGTGGGCGTCCGGCTGGAGGTGGGCGTAGCCCTGGGTGGTCTGGAAGCTCTCGTGGCCGAGGAGGTGCTGGACCTCGTAGAGCGAGACTCCCTTCTGGACGAACCACGAGGCGCAGGTGTGGCGCATGGAGTGCGGGACGGGCTGCAGCTCGCCGTCGTCGCCGAAGCAGTAGGCGGCCTCGACGGCGGGCCACCAGGTCTGGCGGCGCCAGTTGCTGTCGGCGAGCAGGCGCCCGGAGCGGCCTTTGGTGATGGTGGTGAATACCACCGCGTCGCGGTCGAGCCGGTGGATGTGGCGTTCGAACGCTTCCAGGATGTGGGGCGGGAGCGGGACCTCCCGGCGGCTCTTGGAGCTCTTGGGGTATTCCTTGATGCCGCTTTTGGTGTTGACCTCCACCACGAACAGGCGCGAGCGGCGCACGTCGATGCGGTGGCGGTGCAGGCCGGAGAGTTCTCCCCAGCGCAGTCCGGTGTAGAAGCCGAGCAGGCACATCGTGCGCCAGGCGGGGGCGAGTTGGTCGAGGATGCTCTGCGCCTGGTCGGGCGTGAACCACTGCGGCGGTTTGACGGCGATGGGCGGCAGATCGATGCTGCGGCACGGGCTCACCGCGATCACATCGTCGTCGACCGCCGCGCGCATGATCGACGACGTCAGGTTGTAGGCCCGCTTGATCGCAGCAGGGCCTGCACCCTTGTCGACCAGGGAACGGATCCAACTCTGGACGTCCATGCGGGTGATGGCCCGCATCTCCCAGTCCGCCCAGTGGGGCATGACGTGGTTCTTGATGCTGGACGCGTCGCCACGCAGGGTGTGGGGTTCGACGATGCGGGCGTCCCACCATCGGTCGTGCCACTCCCGGAACGCGATTTCCCCGGCCCGCGGGTCGCGCACGGTTCCACGGGCGAACTGGGTCTCCAACTCGATGCCCCAGGCCCGCGCCTGGGTCTTGAGGGGGAAGGACTCGCTGAACCGGTCGCCGGCCCGGTTGCGTACGGTCGCCTGCCACCGACCGGACTTCAATTTACGCAGGTACGTGGTACTGCTCCTTGCCGGCACCGGCTACAACGCCGCTCTGCTCAAGCACCTCACCGGGAAGTCCGGGCAGGTCACCACGTGCGACATCGATCCCGACGTGACCGCCTACACCCGCCGGATGCTCGACGCGAACGGATGTGAGGACGTTCGCGTGGTCACGAGGGACGGCGCCCTCGGCGCCTCACGGTTCAGCCCCTACGACCGAATGATCGCCACGGTCGGCATGTGGGACCTCCCCGGTGCCTGGTGGGATCAGCTCGCCGTCGGCGGACGCCTCGTGGTCCCCCTGCGATGGCGCGGGCTCTCCAGGGCCGTGGCCTTCCAGCGTGAGGAGAAGGTGATGCGGTCCGACTCCGTCAAGATGTGCGGCTTCCTCCCGGTGATCGGTCAGGACGGGGAGCGGAACGACTACATCGACGACGACCGGCTCGTCAGGCTCTACTGGGACGAGGACCAGTCCATCGCCCTGGACCTCCTGCACGACGTCCTCACCCGACCGAAGTCGCTCGCTTGGACCGACGAGACGGTCGGCCGTGTTGAGTCGTTCGACGGCGTCTGGCTACGGCTGAGCGCCACGGAGCGGACAACCTGCCGCATCACCGCGAAGCCCGCCGCGGTGGAGGCCGATATTCACCGTCCCGCCTCACCCGCCCTGAGCCCTGCCCTCGTCGAGGCCGACTCCATCGCCTACCTCACTCTGGAGCGGACCACCGAAGGCCCGGAAGCAGAACCCCAGTTCCGCCTGGGAGCCGTCGGCTACGGCGCGGCCGGCGCCGATCTCGCCGAGCGGATCTGCGCGCAAATCCGCGCCTGGAGCCCGGCCCGGACCGCCGAACCCGTGGTCACGGCCTACCCCGCGGACACACCGGACAGCGACCTCGCCGACGGAGCCGTGATCGACCGGCCCTCCGTGCGGCTCGTCATCGCCTACGGACCCTGATGGCCTGACGCACGCGGGCGTGGCCGTTGACAGGTGCGGCCACGCCCACTGAAACGAGAACAGCGCTGCGTCGGAGCATGGTGGTCACCCCTCCGCGCGGTTCGCCTCACAGTCGGTGCACCGCCGCACTGCCCGTCGCCTCGGATTGCCTACTGATCGTAAGTACGTCATGAACTGGAATCTTTAAGGCAGATCTTTGACAATGGCCATATAGATTTGTTTCATCCTGCAATTAACATTTCCATGATCGGGATTCGAAAGAGCTTTGCGCCAAGCGCTGCTGGTGGACCGAATTTGCTTGAACCGAAGGCAGCCGCAGCATTCCGGCACCCTCTGCATGCCCACTCTCAGCGGATCTCTCCGGCTCTACCGCGTCACCGATCCCAAACGGTTCGACAACCGCCGCCACCCCCTGGACCTCGAACCCCACACCGAGTGGGCGAACCGCTTCCAGGCACAGACCCTGCCGCCCGAGCGCACAGCCGCCTTCGGCTGACCTATGCAAGCCCCGTTGTGCCGCAGTCATCAGTCCCGGCTCTCCCTATAGGCGGCGGATCACGAGGGCTGTGGCCCGACGACCCCACCCCCTGTCCTGAGGACTCACTTCCATGCCTTCCTTACGCGCACGGGGCCAGTGCGCCGCCGTCACCCTCCCAGCTTTCTCACACGGGGGCCCACTGATGCCCCCTGCTGGCATGAGCCTGACACTCCCGCATCCCGCCGGCAGGGACGCCGACCTGCGCGTCGCGCTGGAGGACCTGCGGCTGAATCGGTGGCTGTCCACGAAAGAGCTGCTCGCCAGAACGGATTCCTGGTCACTGCGGTGCAGCCGCAGTCAGGTCCTGGGCCGCGCGGCGGTGGACACCGAGGCGATCGAGATGTGGGCCGCGGAGGAGCCTGAGGACTGGAACGCCTGGATGATGCGGGCCCGCGTGCTGAGCGAACGCGTGGTCCTCGCCCACCGCAACGGGGTCTCCCGGCCACAGCTGATGCAGGCCATTCTCAAGGCCCGTTACGCGTGCAGCGCGGCTGCGGAGTGGAAGGCCGATCCGGTACCGCCGCTGTGCTTCATGACGCTCGCGCAGGTCGATGACGACCCGGGGCGGCCGCACAATCCGCTCAACTGGATCGTGCGTGAGGACCTACTGCCGCCAGGTCCGTGGCGACTGTTGGACGCGGTGCACCAGCGCGATGCGCACAACCGTGAAGCCTTCCACCGGATGCTCGCCGTCTTCCGCGCCCGCGGCGACGAGCTGATCACCTTCGCGCAGTGGGTGGCGTCCAGAGCCCCCGTGGGGTCCCCGCTGAAGGTTCTGCCGCTGTACGCCTTCGTCGATCAGTACCGCAAGCAGTGGGCGACACGGCAGACCGCCAGTGTGCTCGCGTACTGGATCACGGAGGACAAGGCCCACTACGCCCGCCAGGCACTGCATGAGTGGTTCGAGCCGACGCAGCCCGCACCAGGGCGGCCCGACACCCGTTCCCTGCTGGATCTGAACCACCTTGCGCACGCCCTGACGGCCACCGGCGTAGGCCATGCCGGCCCGGTGTTCGAAGCGATCGGCCCGCACGTGACCACCGCGCCGTGGGCCCAGGTCGCCCACGAGCCGCAGGAGTGGCAGGAGGAATTCCTCAAGGCCCGCCGCCCCGCCCTGAGATCCAGGGGCCGCCGATGACCATCCGAGGCCCACCCTCCGCAGCCGCGAACCCTTGCGCTCGCCCTTCCTTCTTCGAGTCGTTCAGAGGACCTTTCCGTTGCACTTACCACCCGCATTACGCCGTCTCTCCCCTCCTCCCTTCTCTCCCGAGGTGCCTGATGTCGCACAGACGATCAACTAGCCGCCGTCCGCTGGACGACGACGCGGCGCTGCGCGGGCACGGCTACACGCCCGAGCTCAAGCGCGGCATGGGCGGCTTCGGGAACTTCGCGATCAGCTTTTCCGTGATCTGCATCCTGGCCGGCGGCATGACCCTGTTCGGCTACGGCCTGAACACCGGCGGCCCTGCCGTCATGCTGTGGGGCTGGGTCGGCATCGGCGCCATGACCCTCATCCTCGGCGCGTGTCTGGCCGAGGTGACCTCCGCTTATCCCACCTCGGGCGGCCTGTACTACATGGCCCACCGCCTCGGCGGCCCGCGCTGGGCGTGGGTCACTGGCTGGCTGAACCTCCTGGGCCTGCTCGGCGCGATCGCCGGCATCGACTACGGGTGCGCGCTGTTCGTCGGCGCGTTCGCCAACCTGCAGTGGGGACTTGAGCCCACGCCCGAGACGACGATGCTGATATTCGCCGGCATTCTGCTGCTGCACGGCACCCTCAACACGCTCGGGATGCGCCTGGTCACCGTGCTGAACTCGATCTCGGTGTGGTGGCAGCTCGCCGGCGTCGCGCTGATCGTCGGCGCGCTCACCCTCGCCCCGGGCGAACGCCAGAGCGCCAGCTTCGTCTTCACCCATTTCAACAACGGCACCGGCTTCGACAACCCCGTGTACGTGGCCGCGCTCGGCTGTCTGCTGGCCGCGTACACGTTCTGCGGCTACGACGCTTCCTCCCACCTGTCGGAGGAGACCAAGGGCGCACAGATCGCAGCGCCCAAGGGCATCGTGCGCGCCATCGCCTGGTCCTGGGCGGCCGGGTTCGTTCTCCTGGCCGGGCTGCTGTTCGCGATCGAGGACTACGCGGGCACCCTGGGCACGAGCACAGGTGTGCCGCCCGCGCAGATCTTCATCGACGTCCTGGGCACGGGCGTGGCCAAGGGGCTACTCCTCGTCGTGATCGTCGCCCAGTTGTTCTGCGGGAACGCGGAGACGGCCGCCGCCTCCCGCATGGTGTACGCGTTCTCGCGCGACGGGGCCCTCTACGGCTCCGCGACCTGGCGCCGCGTCAGCAGCCGCACCAAGACCCCCGTCCCCGCGGTATGGCTGTCGGTGGGGATCGCGCTGCTCCTGGCGCTGCCCAGCCTGTACTCGCCGACCGCCTACGCCGCCGTCACCGCGATCAACGTCATCGGCATCACACCCGCCTACGTCATCCCGGTCTATCTGCGGCGGCGCCACCCGAAGAAGTTCACGCCGGGCCCCTGGCACCTGGGCGCCTGGAGCAAGCCGCTCGGCTGGATCTCGGTGGGCTACGTGAGCGTGCTGACCGTCGTCTTCTGCCTGCCGCAGGCTTCCCCGATCACCGTGCAGTCCTTCAACTACGCGGGCATCGCCCTCGCGGTGGTCCTGCTCATCGCATGGCTCACCTGGATCACCAAAGGCCGACGCTCCTACAAGATCCCGCCGCTCGGCACCGAAGCCGAAACCGTGGCACTGTCCGAAGGCGTGCTGTGATGACCCACGAGACCGAACCGAGTGGCCTGCTCGTCCTGGGGCGCGGCGGCCAGCAGCCGCAGGACCTGGGCCGGCTGGTGCGAGACCGCGAGATCACCACGGTGATGCTCGCCGTCCCCGACATGCAGGGCCGACTCAAGGGCAAACTCCACGACGCCCACACGTTCCTGGGCCGCTTCGAATCGCACATGTGCGCCTACGTGCTGGCCACCGACTGGGACATGAACGCACAGCCGGGGTACCGCCTCACCGGCTGGGACAACGGGTTCCAGGACCTGCGCGTCGTCCCCGACCCGAAGTCGATCCGCCGGCTGTCCTACCTGCCCGGCACCGTCCTGGTCCACGGCGACGCCGTCCACCAGGGCTGGCCCATCGACGTCGCCCCGCGGCAGATGCTCCGTCAGCAGATCGCCGAACTGGCCTCCCTCGGGTATCGGGCCAAGGTCGGCATCGAGAGCGAGTTCATGCTCTACAAGGGCACCCCGGCGCAGGCCCGCCGCCGCGGGTACCGAGGGCTCACCCCCGTCTCGCCCTACAACCTCGACTACGCGCTCGACCACCCGCCGGCGCTGGCCGCGTTCTTCGACGACCTGAGGGAAGCGCTGCATGCGGCCGGCTGCCCGGTCGAGATCAAGACGGAGGGAGCTCCCGGACAGATCGAGGTGACCTGGCCCTACGAGGACCCGATGACGGCCTGCGACATCTACACCGTCCACCAGCACGCGGTGCGCCATCTCGCCGCACAGCACAAGATGGCGCCCACGTTCATGGCCGCCCCGCAGACCGGGGTCGGCAGCGGCCTGCACCTGCACGTCTCCCTGTGGCGCGACGAGGAGGACTCGGCGTTCTGGATGCCGCAGGGCAGTGAGCTGCCCGAACCGCTGCAGCACTCCGTCGCCGGGCTCCTCGACGCCCTGCGCACCTGGCACTGCTGTACGCGCCCACCCCGAACTCGTACAAGCGCTACCGACCGCACTCGTTCGCCCCCACCCGCTTCACCTGGGGACACGGCAACCGCACATGCACCATCCGTATCACCGGCGAGGAGTCGAACCCGCACCTGGAGAACCGCGCGCCGGGCGCCGACGCGAACCCCTATCTGGCCCTGGCCGCCACGCTCGCCGGGATCATCCACGGCCTCCGCAACCAGCCGAAGCTCCCCGCGCCCTGCACGGGCGACAGCTACCAGAACACCGAGGCGCGCGAGATGCCGTACAACCTGGATGAGGCAACCACCGACTTCGCCAGCAGCCGTATCGCGTCGGTCGCATTCGGGCCCAACCCCGTGGACCACTACGTCCATGCCGCCGAGCTCGAACACGCCGCCCTCACGTTCGAGGTGACGGACGTGGAACTGGCGAGGGGTTCGACCGTGGCTGAGGTTCCCACCGTGACGTTCCCCGTCACCGCTACGCCGGCGCGCCGTGTGCTGTGGCAGCTCGCAGGTCTGCTGTCGCTGGCCACCCTCGCGAGCCTGGCCGGCGGAACGGTGTTCGCTGCGTCCTTGTACGGCGTGCAGTGGGAGGTCACCGAACTGATCAAAGTCACCCAACTCGCCTGCAGTTACCTGGTGGGCGGCTGGCTCACCTGGCTGGTGCTTCGCCGACCCGCCCCGAAAACCGCTCCACGCTGGTGGCGGCCACTGCGAGGACATGCGGCAGGGACGCTGGGAGTGGCGATCTCCGCGTTGGCCATGCCGGCGGCCGGCACGCTGGGCCGCGATCTGGGGCCGGCGCTGTTCGGCTGCGCGGTGGCATGGCTGGCCGTGGAAATCTGCCGTTCTCACGGCGTCTGGCCGGACAACGGGGCTCCCCATACGCCTGTCCAGCAACTGCAGCGCTGGAAGGTCGCACAGTGGGGGTTCATCGTTTGCGGCGTGTCCGGTCTCCTCTTCGGCCTGCTGGGGAAGCTGCTGACCTGGCTCGACCTGGACATCATGCCGGTCATGCAGGACAGCCAGATGGCCACGCTCGGTATCAGCGGTCCGCTAGAACTCGCCCTGACCATCGTGCATTCCGTCACGATCGAGGACGTCGTCATCGTCGCGGCCACGATCACGCTGATGAAAGCCGTACGCAGACCCACATGGGAGATCTACACCCTGGTCTGCCTCATCGAGATAGGACTGCACGCCTACTTCGGGCTTCCCGCCATCGGCGCCGCCGCCATGGCCGCAGGCCGCGTCTGGCTGTACCTGCGCTACCGCAGCCTCCTGCCCCTGATGGCCGCACACACCCTATGGAACCTCTTCCCCGAACTCGGGCGGCTGTCCTTGCCCAACCGGCTGATGGCGGGCGTCCTCCTCGCCGTCCTATTCACCGAGATCGACCGCCGGCTGAAGAAGACCGCCAGTCAGCCACCCCCGAAAGCACCCGCCTCCTCACAGCCCGCCACCCCTACCCATGACCGCGACCGTATGCAGGAAACGCGCCCGTGAGCACGACGGACGAACTCACTGACCCCGACGCGTGAGTCCACCATCTCTGCGACACCCGGGATGGCGGGGCCACACGGCGCCCGCCACCCCGACACCGCACCGCTCAGCACGACCGAAAGGAAACCGTCCATGACGATCACCTCCGCGCGGCCCCAAGCCCCGCCCACCATCTCGGAGTTCCTGGCACTCGGGCTTACCGACCGGCTATCCGAGTGTTCGTGACGTTCGCCGTGACCGTGCCCTGAGTCCTGGCGTACTCGTTGACCGCCTATGTACGCGACGTGGTCAAAGTGCGCCAGGAGGCTTGTGTGGATGGGAAGTTGGTCATTGACGATCTACGGGTACAGGAGCTGGAGCTCGCGGACGGCACGTTCGCGTACACGATCCTGTGGCCGGAGGGCGCGACCCACCGAGAAGCGGACGGCTTCCTTCGGACTCGTCAGCCCGGTACGGACCGCACCTACGCCTTCCAGTTGGTGGACCACCTGCGGTGGCTGGTGCACGAGGGCCTGACACCCGCCTCGGTGACGCTCGATGACCTGTACCGGTACATGGGTGCGGTTGGCGCGAAGGTCCCGGGTCCGTACGGACAGCCGTGGCGGACGGGTAAGCGGCCGTACGGACACTCGGCCTTGAAGCTGGCCGCGTCCTGCCTGTAGGGCTTCTACTTGCACGTCTCCGGGCTGGGCATCAACGAGGAGTTAGGCAAGCGACTGGATCGAAGCCGGCTGCCGACGCGCCAGGACCGCAATCGGGCGCTGCTCGGACATACGCAGAAGCAGATGCCGAAGAACCCGCTGACTCCGAAGCAGGTACGTCGTCGCCACCCGAAGATGGCCCCCGAGGGTGCGAAGCAGATCCTCATGGAGGCAGTGAACTTCGCGCGAGACCGGCTGGTCGTGACCTGGCTGGCGGACGGAGGCTTCCGCATCGGCGAACTGTGCGGCCTGCATCAAGCGGACCTGCATCTACGGGAGAAGGCGGCCTGCGGCCAGTGCCGCTCTCCGCACGTGCACGTCGTGCACCGGCCCGCCAACCCCAACCGGGCCGCCGCGAAGACCAAGGCAGAGTGGTCCATCGAAGATGGCGTGGTGCGCGATGGGCTGATCCGTCGGGCCAGTCCTGCGATGATCCACACCTACTTCGAGTACATGACCTGCGAGTACCCCCGCGACGCCGGGCACGGCATGCTGCTGGTCCAGCAGCATGGCCCACGCCAAGGCCAGCCGTGGAGCACGGACGCCGCACGCGGCATGCTGCGTCGGGCCGGGGACCGGGCCGAGCTCGGCCGAGTCAAGCCACACGGATTTCGGCACTCGTTCGCTACAGCCGTTCTCGATGCCTCCGGCGGTGACCTGGTGGTCACCCGAGAGGCGGGCGGCTGGGCATCGGCGAGCACGGTCGATGAGATCTACGCACACGCCGACGTCCACGACCCCGACTTCGCCCGGGCCCTGCAGAAGGTCTGGGGTGAGGAGCTGTGACGCATCTTGAGCCGGCATCTCGGCAGCCAGATCCGCGCCGGCGAGAGGTTCGAGACCGGCTGGAGCTGTTGACCGCTCTGATCAACGGTCCGGACTGCGATCCGGTCTTCAGCAAGGAGATCATCAGAATCCCGGCTGATCACCCGGTCTACCCGTGGTTCTGCTCGGTGCTCGCATGCCAGCGCCCCCGGCACTCCAGGGCGGATCTATGCCCAGAGCACGGCAAGCAGTGGCGGGTAGTTCGTGAGGAAGGCACGGACAGAGGCAACTTCGTGCGCACCGCAGAGCCCTTGCAGCCGCGCCCCGCGACGATCGCGTCCGTGGTGTGCCGGATCTGCCGGACGCGCCCCGCATTCAACCGGGAGTTGGCGCTCTACCAGCGGCACCGCAATCAGTGGGTACGCAGCGCCAACGACACCGCCTTCGAGCGGTGGCTGGCCTCGCAGTCTCCCTACGTAAGTTACGGGGAGTGCAAGGTGACGGTCTGCGATGAATTCGCGGAGTCTGCCCTGGGGTTGTGCACCGTCCACGCCGACCGTTATCGCCGCGTGGGCAGCCCGGGTCAGGCGAGACTGCCCGCCGGATCGTTCATTTCCTACGAAAAGGCCGGGCGTGATGTCCCTGTCCAGTACGCCGACCAAGCAGTCTTCCTCCGCTGGTGCGCGACGGCTCAAGCCTTGCGGCAATCGGGGCAGGTGAACCTGCGCGGCCTTCGCCCTCTGGCTCGGGCCGAGTTCCAATGGAGCCTGCATGCCCATGGGTACGTGCGCGGGCGGTGGTGGAACCTCGCATGGATTCAAGACCTGGTGGACCTCTGCCGAGAACAGGCCGTCAACTAGCTTCTGGAGGCCGACGTCACGGGGGTGCGTGCGGACCACCGCGCTGTGGTCCACGAGATGGAAACCCACCTGCGTCTGATCTACGTGACCCCGGCGGAGACCAAGGAGGCCGGCTTCATCGAGACGGAGCACTTCGGGCACCGGTTCCCCACGCGCTCCAGCCGCTTCGATCTCACCAGAATCACGCAACGCTGGCTCCGTGACCTCGCGTGGGAGTACCTGGCGGACCGGATGCGCTCCCCTCAATGCCCGCGTACCGGGTTCTTTCTCGACCATGCCCAGCGAGCCTGCGCCGAACTGAGCACCTTCCTGGAACTCGTGGCCACCGGCGGTGGCCACGACCCCGCCCAGCTGCAGGCGGAACACATGCAGCAGTTCGTCGCTGACGTCCGGCGCCGGGAATCAAAGGGTCTGCCCTCCCTCGCCAGGCGCGGAGCTCATGATCGACCGGTCATCATGTCTGCCTCCGCCCGCCGGGAAGTCTTCAACCACTGCCGCCGAGTGCTCCGCTTCGCCCTCGACTCAGGAGAGGCGGACATCCTTGCGTTGGAGCGGGGCTTCATCACCGCCGTGCCCTACGGGCACCCAAGCGAAGCCGCCACCCCTTCCCCGACGAGGTGGCACAGGCCGTCGTGGATGAGACGAATCTGGGGCGGCTGGCCGCGGCATACGACCCGCAGGACCGCGGGCTGCGGGATATGTGGGAGACCATCGTCGCAACAGGGCGGCGAGCCAGCGAGGTTATCGAGCTCAAGCTGGAATGCCTCGGCCGATACAACGGGTTGCCCATGCTCTGGCACGACCAGACCAAGGTCGGCAACTACGACGAGGCCATCCGCATCCCCGAGCCGGTCTACGTCATGCTCCAACGCCGCCAGCGCAAGACCCGCGCATGGTTCGCTGAGCGTCACTCCGGCCGCTATCCGGCGGCGAACGAGCGGGCCGCCCTTGCGCTCTTCCCGTCGCCGATCTGTAACCCCGAGGGACAAACTCCCCTGTCCTACACGTGGTTCAACAGCAAGTTCAGACAGTGGATCCAAGACCTCGAACTCGGAAAGTACGTCGCCCACCAGCCCAGACACACCCTGGCCACCCGCCTGCTGCGACACGGAGCCACCCTTTCGCACATCCGCCGCTACCTGGGCCAGGTCTCAGACCGGATGGCCGAGCACTACGTGAAAGTCGCGGTCTCCGAGATCGAAGACGTGCTGCAGCACATCTGGGTCGCCGGCCCCGGGGCGCCCAATCCGGGGGAACTCCTCTCCGGCCCGGTCACGCCGCTGGATCGCCGCCAGGCCGAGGCGCTTGCCGTGGACCTCTCCCGTCGCAGCACGCCGGCCCAAGGCGGCTTCTGCACCTTCCAGCCCGTAGTCGACGGCGGGGCCTGCCCGTTCAACCTCGACTGCGAGAACTGCGACAAGTTCGTCATGTCCGGCGCCGACCTTCTCTACTGGCGCCGCAAGCGAGAGCACTGGGGTTCCGTCGCCGAGCGTGCTCCAGACGACCGCACCGCCGACTACCTGCACGAGTTGTTCGCACCGACCGCCAAGGCCATCGACGGGCTGGAGCGGGCTCTGGCCGGCCTCGGGTTACTGGAGGACGCCTTGGCTCTCGACCTGCGACGGCCCCAGGACTACTTCGAGCGCCTGTGGAACATCGGCTTCAAGGCCGCTGATCTCGCTGCCGCCGCTGACGACACGGCCGAGCACGATGACGAGGGCGATGCCGAGGAGAGGCGGTCGGCATGAGCGCACCAGCCTCCCCGCCGCGCACGGCCGCCGCCCTGGCCGCCCGCGAACGCCGCGTCAAGGACATGCTCCAGCGAATCGAAGCCACCGTCGCCGACTTGCGGCGCCGACACACCGCAGTCACCTTCCAGGCCGTCGCCCGCAAGGCGGGCGTCTCCCGCACCTTCCTCTACGAAAACCCCGAGGCCAGGAACCTGATCGAGACCGCACGGCAGCGGGGCAAAGGGGCCGGCCGACCAGAGCAGCATCACGGCAGCGAGGCCGAGACGGCCTGGCGTGAACGCGCGCTCAACGCCGAAGACGGGCTCAAGACCGCACATGCGGAGATCAGAAGACAGCGCTCCCGCATGGGCCAGTTGCTCGGTCAGATCCGCGACCTGGAGGCCCGCTGGTCGGACGAGTCGGTGACGCACCTGGTCGAGCAGAACGCGCAACTCAAACAGCGAGTTCAGCAACTGTCCCAGGATCAGCGGCAGATGGAGGAGCGACTGCAGGCGGCCCGGACGAACAACAGGTTCCAGGACCGCCGCATCGCCCAGTTGGAAGCACAACTGCTGGCACAATCCGGCGGCAGTTGAGCACCGTGCTCGCCTTGCAACTCGGGGCCCGCGTCAGGGCCCGGGCAGCGGCAGGCCGGGCATCTGCTCGTGCCGCGGGTGCTGGCCCCCCTCGCGGACCTGCCATGTTCCGTCGCCCGGGGTGAGCATGATGCCTGTTGGCGACCGTCCGGGTCCGCTGACTCAGTCACTTGTAGCGCGGACCAGGGTTGACCTCACGGTTGAACCGCCGCATCCGCAGCCCGCCCACCGCCTCGCGATCGGGCAGGGACAATACGGAATTCCTGAAGACGACGTCGAGGCCCCGGCTTGCTGGCCATAAGATCCTTCTCCACAAAAAGAAGCCCCATGTGCCATTGCCATCCAAGGAACGATCTCTAGTCTGAAAGGCATGGCCTGCGGAGAAGAAACCGAGATCGAAGAGCGGCACTGGTCCTGGTGCCGAAAATGGGGCATTCCCTACCCGTGTCGGAAGTCGAGAAGAGTGACGAAGTTCAGGTACGACTTCTTCCCCACACGCTCGCGACTCTCCTGGCCCTTCCGCTGCAAGTACGAGGGATGTTGCGGAGGCGCTCTGTATGAGTGGGGAAACTGGTGCTGGGGAGGAACCGTAAACTCTGCGTGGAACCAGTTTTCCACCGTGACGCGATACTTCGGCTCTCGACTTTCTCCTACCGGAGATTGTCCTTTCGGCGGCGGAATCGATTAACGAGATCTTTCGGCGTAGCCATTGATCGGAGGACGCCAGGGCGGCCTCTACTGCAAGCTCCATCCACATCTCACGACGTTCGCGGCCGGCGTCCACTTCTCCGTTGGCGCCCGCCTATCCCTACACGGTGGCCGCCACCGGCCTACTCGCCTTCCGCTGGCATGCCTATCCTCTCGACCGGGTCGACGTCACTGTCCACTGACCGACGCTGTTGCCCAGGCGAGTCGCTGATCACCCTCTTCGCTGTCCAACCCGTCAAGGGGCAACTGATTGGTGTCAGGGGATTCCTTAGGTTCGCTCTGCCGCACAGAGATGAGTTCAACAGGCGCCGCGAGTTGCGGATACTGGAATCCTCGTGCGCAACCACCAACGTGCTCGGTGAAATTGACCCATTAATTCACCCCTGCATTGAGGTCCATATTTCAGGAGGTCGACCACAGGGGGGTTCTGGCCTCGATCCGCCAGATCCCTGCACGCAGGCCTGATGCGAATATTCCCACCAGGCCATAAGTGGAAGTGCCAGGGGCTTCCCATTGGTCCGACATGTTGAAGGTTGAGACCCCGGTGTCCCCGTGCGGTGTGGTGAGCTGTCCGGTGAAAGTCACCGTACCGAACGACCAGCCGCTACTACTGCCCCCGGCGAGGGGTATCTTTCAATTGAAGAGTACCGAAGCTTCTGTGGGTTGTGAGTCGAAGGCGTGACAGTCGCCTTCCCAGCGCAAGTTGATTCCGAAGGTACGCTCGCAGTGAACGACGTGATCTCCAGCGACCCGATTGAAGAGGCCGAACCTGTTCTGTGCGTACCCGATCCTCGATCCTGTGTTGCCGCCGGTCAACCCCTTAGGTCTCGCTTCCTGCTGCCACAGCCTCATCTACCGTGCCATACACGGGAAATATGTTAACGAGGTTGGTAATTCGGAGAATCTTGAGAATTTCCTGGGAGCGTACATTATGGCACACCAGGAGAACTTGGCCGCCGTGTTTGCGTACCGCTTTGAGATCAGCAACGATTACATTCAAACCAGTCGAGTCGAGAAAATCCAGTCTGCTGAAATCAATGATGTGGCGATACTGCCCCTGCATTACGAGGTCAGCCAGGGCTTCCCGAAGGAATGGGGACGTGTAGACGTCAATCTCGCCACCCAATTCAACGATTGCGAACCCAGGGACGAACCTTGTCGATACGGCTAGCTGCCCAAGCTCGTACCCATCAATTATCGGGGCGCTGATCTGCAAGCTGTCATCTTGAGCCTGCCGCTTAACACTTCGCAGGGCTTCCTCTATTTCTTCAGGGTCAATCTGCACGTCCGCAAATTTTTCCCCTTGGCGGGCGGCCCAGTTCTCAATTTCCACATCGTCCCACGTGCGCCTATTCATTCCTTTTCGCCCTCCCGATTCAGCCCACGCTCAATCAGCGGAGCCAGACGCCTCCGTGCATGCCGGAGAGTTGAGCGCACAGTGCTTTCTGGCATGTGCAGATGTTGCGCGACCTCCTTACATGTATACCCGTCAAGCAGCCAGGCCGTAACCCGGCGCTGAGCTGGAGGCAGCAACCGGAGGGTGGCAAGTACCTTGCGCCACTCCTCCTCATCGCTCAGTTTCTCTTCGGGTCCCATTTCTCTCGCGGCATTAGACTTCCTATGAGCTTTTTTCTCCCTCGCGTGACGTCGCAAATCGCGCTCGTTAGTGCGCCAAGCAATTCGGACCGCGACCTTGCGCACCCAGGTCCGCGGCTCCCATATTTCCGACCAGTCCCGGTAGGCCAAGATCATTGCATCCTGGGCGGAATCTAGCGATGCCTGCTCGCTTAAACCATGGATCTTTAGATGAGCGACCAGGCGTGGGTATTCTTTCCGGAAGAATGAATCGAATTCATCTTCGTTGCCGGACAAGACATCAGAGCTCTTTTCTCCGAATCGCTGGGCGTGCAGGAGCGTGGCCAATTTTTGTGTATTCTTCGCGATCTCCAGAGTCTCATCCTGCCGATGCTTCCAAGGCTGTGGTGACCACGCAGCGAGTGTGTTGAAGCGTATCCGGCAACTAGGGCGCCAGCAGGGGCTTGAGAGAATAGTTGCGTCGGCGTCGCGAAAGCATGCCGCGCCCCCTGATCCCGCTGCCAAGCCATCATGTCGACGAGCATCTCGCCGAACGATCCGACTGTCCAGGTGCACTCAATGCTGCCGGTTTGTCGGGCTCAAGTCAGCTGTCAGGCCTTGCGCCGGGACATCTCCGCCAGCGGGGGCGACGAGGCGAGATGACAGCCGAGGGACAGTCGAGTGGCATGCGGTCGTAACGAATGTGCCGTCCAGTTGCACAACATGCAGGGCCTGTTGGCTCTAAGAGGCATGGATGAACCAGAGCAGACGTTGAAGGGTGCCAGGTCCATCAGGGCCGGGCACCGTGGGCACACGCACATAAGCGCGAAAAAACGGGCGGCCATCGCTGCCGCGATCTCCAGCACCGTCGGCAGCACGGCGGGCCTGACGGCCGCTCACCTCGGCCTAGACCCGAACCAGTCCGCCCAGATCGGCGCCGTGGTCAGCGGCGCTGTCGGTAACCTCCTCTCCCAAGCCTTCCGCCTGACGCCGAACGACGGCGACAGGGCTTCGGAGGGCAGCTCCCCCTTCCGCGCTGCCGAGATCGAGCCAACCGTCTCGGATGAAGTGGCTTCACCGGGCCGTGCCAGCGAGAGCGACCGCAAGCACCCCCGCCACCGCAAGCTCGAGCGCGCGGCACGGCGGCGGATCGAGCGGCGTCATCGGGCCGGACGGAAGGAGAAGGGACATGACACGTCCTGAGAGGGGGATGGGTGTAATGAGCCGCGCCCAAAGGCATTCCGGTCCGCGGGCAGTGCGATGTCCTGCCGAACGTCAGTCACCGCAGCACCGACCGACCATGTGGCGAACATGTCCGGCATGCAAAGTGCCTGGTCAAGCCATCTTCTCGCAAGAGTCGGTCGGGAAAACTGGAGATCACCGAACGGTGTCAGCTCACCTGCCCCACCATGTGCTACGCGAAATCAGGCCCCACCCGGGGGCACGGCGAGATGTCCACCGACGACTGGAAGCGGCTCATCAGCGACACCGCCGAGGTCGGCGTGAAGAAAGTCCAGTTCACCGGCGGGCAACCCACCCTGCACCCCGAGTTCGAGGCCCTGGTGAACCGCGCCCTGGTACTCGGCCTGACCGTGCGGGTCTACAGCAACCTGTACCGCGTGAAGCTTGAGCGCTGGGAGCTGTTCATGCGCCCGCGGGTGACGGTGGCGACGTCGTACTACAGCGACGATCCTGCAGAGCATGAGCGCGTCACCAACCGTAGGGGCTCGCACGCGGCGACCCGCGCGAACATCGTCGAGGCCCTACGCTGCGGCATCAGCTGCAGGTCGGCACCGTCGAGGTCTTCGAGGGGCAGCGCACCGCGCAGGCACGCGAGGAGCTGCTCGCCCTCGGCGCCGACTGGGTCGTCACCGACCGGGTCCGCAGCATCGGCCGCGGCGAGGTCCACATCCCGAGCACCAGCGACCTGTGCGGCTGGTGTGCCAAGGGCCGGGCGGTGATGATGACCGACGGCACCGTCACCCCGTGCGTCCTAGGCCGTTTCCTGCCTACGGGGAACGCAAAGACCGACGGGCTCGCCGTCGTGTTCGGTGGACGGGCCCCTTGTGTCCAACCTGCGTCCAGAACGCGTCCTAAAAGGACAGGCCCGGTTAGCCCAGGGGCCGTCTCCCTCACCCGGGAGACCGGCTCCGAAACGATGCACAGTGGATTCTCCTTCCGGATGTGCAGACGCTCCGCCACTACACCTCTCACACCCCCGGCCGCCGCGCCGGCACCGGCGGCGATGCCGGGGCCGGCCCCGGCGGAGTGAGCGTGACATCCGCGAGATCGATATCGCCCCCCGCTATGACTTTGCCGAACAACCACACCAGCCGCGTCGCCCGCGCCACCCCCAGAGCTATGGCCGCCTCGGCCAACCAGTGTGTCCCGCCTGGGTCTCGCTGCGTCGTATCGAGGATGATGGCCATCAGGCACAACCCTGAGATCACCAGCGTCGCGCTGAGGATGCTCATCCAATTCCGACGGAACTGCGGCCCCTGTACAGGATGAGTGCGTAGCGTGCGCATCCGTTGCCCAGTGGATGCGGCGTACAGGGTGACGGCCGCGGTGATGAAGCTGCCGACAACGGCGGCGACGGTCGCCGTCGCGGTGTAGGCAGCGACCCTCTGTTCCCTGTCGGGCCAAGCCAGCACATCCCCGCCACCTGCGATCTGCACAGCCGCCGCATGCACCCCGGTGATCGTCAGCGCGAGGATCCAGTCCACCGCTGGCCGTCCCACCCATCGCCGCCACAGCCAATCCAGCATGTCGGCCCCCAACTCCTGCGCTGCTGCTTAGATTAGCGGCCGGTACTGACAGGCTTCCTGGAGCGCACGTTCATGCGTACAGGCCGCGGCGAAGATCGCGTCGACGGCGTAGTGCAGATCGACCGATCGGCCGTCGGTGAACGCGATCGGCACTTCGCACTGCGCCGTGATGCGGTGTGCCAGGAAGTCGAGCGGCTCGTACTCCAGGGACTGTCGGTGTGGGTCCCGGATGGCGACCTGGCCGCTGACCGAGCGCACCACGCCCGACTCGTCCATCCACTCATCGAGGTCGGGAATGAACTGCAGGACATCACTCCGCAGTTGGGTGGCAGCACGGTTCCTGCGGAGCTTGCTCAGCCGTCCCCCGCGCCTGGGAACCTTCAGCGAGAGCGTGATGGAAGTATCGGGATGGCGCTGCCCGAAACTCCGCAACGAGTCCGCGAGATCGCCTCGCGCGCTCAAGGCACTGACCGTGTCCGCCGGGGCGCCTTCGAGCTGCACGGTGAACTCCGACACCGCCTCGATGCGGTTGAGTTTCTCACGGGCTCGCGCGTGAATAACCGGCTTGAGTACGACCTCGCCGCACGAGAGTCCGATCCCGTTCAGCCACTTGGTGATGGCGCTGACACGCGGCGCGGAGAAGCCACCAGGCAGGGCGCCGATGATGTTTCCGTAGGACAGGAAGCAGAGCGTGGTCACATGGACGACATCCGTGCCGGCCGCGAGCTGTAGGGCTTCAATGGTGCCGTTGCTGTGGTCGAGTTGGTGCGGTACCTCACCAGTGATCTTGGCGAGCTGGAGATGGTCGGCCTCGGTGGCCGTATCCACGATCCCGACCAGTTGGTCGTCCGCGCTGCGCACGATCCGCTCGTGCGGCTCCGAGACCGCGACACGGTCAAGGAAGCCCCGCCAGGGCTGGGGTTCCATGCGGGGCTGGCCGTCTTTGGCTTCGACGACCTCGAAGAAATACACGGTCCGTTGGCGTACCGCCCCGGCCATATCCGCCTCCCCGCTGCGGTTCATTGAATGACACATGAGCGTAGGCGGACGCGCCGTGACGCATGCCATACCGGCCACGGAATGGCCTGATCGCGACAATCTCCATCCAGTTCATCTCGAAACCACCCCAACTTGGCATCTGGATCCTGCGACACCTCCTCCCACCTGGCACGATGTCCCCCTCATTTATCTGACGATATGAACACGTCGCGATTCACCACATCCCATCACGCTTCTCACGGATCACATCGATAGGCGGGTGGATCGGGCAGATGAAAGGTGCGGTGAACGACGGTGGCGGCAGCAGCCAGCCAGGCGACCCCCAGGCCCGGTCCACCTCAGGTGAAACGCTGGTATCAGACGCGGCCGTCACCGTTCCCCTGGGAGCAGGCGGCCCTCGATCACATCAAGCAGCGGATGCCGGTCACCGCCCCGCACTACGCCTGGGCGACCTTCTCCTTCACCGCCATGAGCGGCCGTATCAATGAGTGCGATCTCCTCATCGCCATGCCTCGCGGCCTGTACCTGGTCGAGCTGAAGGGGCACCCGGGCCGGGTGGTCAACAGCGGCGACACCTGGAGCTTCCACGCGCCCGACGGCCGGATCCGGACGATCCGCAATCCGTTACACCTCACAGACTTGAAGTCCAAGGAACTCAAGTCCCGCCTCCAGGAGGCCGCCCGCGAGATCTGTCCGGGAGAACGGATCCCGCGCATCGACCCGGCCGTCTTCCTCTCCGACCCGCTGCTCACCAGCGAGCTGGACACGGTGCAGCGCACTCATGTGTACGGGCGTGACGGCTCCAAGACGGGGCTGCCCGGCATCTGGGACGACTTCCTGAATCTCCCGCCGGAGCGCGAGAACTGGCGATTAACCGAGAACTTCGCCCGGCACATCCCCGCCTTGATGAAGAAGATCGGAGTGCGAGCCTCCACGGCCCACCTCGACTTCGGCGACGGCTGGAAGCTCTCCTCCCGTCCCCTGGACGCGGGCCCCACCTGGGAGGACCGGCTCGCGGAACGCAAGGAGATGATCCACGAGGAGGGCCGGGTCCGGGTCTACCTCGTCGAGCAGTTGGCGAGCGAGGAGCAGCGCCGCTCCGCCACCCGGGCCGCGGAACGCGAGTACCAGGTGCTCCAGGGCATCGCTCACCGCGGCATCGCCCAGGCCGTCGCCTTGCGCCAGCACCAGGGCGGTCCGGCGATCCTGTTCCGCCACCGTGAGAGCGATCTCCGTCTGGACAACTACCTTGCTGCGTACGGCGCGAAGCTGACCGACGCGGTACGCCGCGACATGGTCCGCCAGCTCGCCGAGGCCGTCCGCTACGCCCACCGCCGCTCGCTCTACCACCGCGCGCTGGCTGCCCGCTCGGTGTACGTCAGTGCGCGGGAGAACGGCAGTAACCCCGTGCTGCAGATCATCGACTGGCAGGCGTCCGCACGCGACTTCGACACCACCTCGCTGCGCTCGCTCGGCGAGTCCTCCTTCACCGGGGAGCACATCGAGGACGCTGCCCAGTGCTACCTCGCACCCGAGACCGATGCTGACTTCCCCGACCCCGTGGACCTGGACGTCTTCGGCCTCGGAGCGGTCGCCCACCACATCCTGACGGGAATGCCGCCCGCCGAAACCCGCACCGCGCTCAAGGAACGACTCCAAGCCGACGGCGGACTGCACCTCTACGCGGTCAGCGACGCCGTCGACTCCGACCTCGACGAATTGGTGTACGCCGCCACCCGGGCCTCGGTCGACGAACGTCTCGACTCCGCAGACGCCTTCCTCGCCCGGCTCGACGAAGCCGAGCAGGCCCGTGCCGCCCAGGCAATCGCTGTGGAGGCCGACCCTCT
Organism: Streptomyces aurantiacus; assembly: GCF_001418335.1. Taxonomy (GTDB): domain Bacteria; phylum Actinomycetota; class Actinomycetes; order Streptomycetales; family Streptomycetaceae; genus Streptomyces; species Streptomyces aurantiacus. The sequence continues at coordinate 63,594 of NZ_LIPP01000005.1, forward strand.
TGACGCCACACCCGGACAGGCCGTCGACGGCGACTGGACGGTGGAGCGGGTGCTCGGAACGGGCTCCACCGCGCGCGCCCTGTACGTGAGCCGCGTCAGCGAGGACGAACGTGGGCGGAGAGTGGAGGAGGAACGGGTCCTCAAGGTCGCTCTGGACGCGGAGAAGAACGAGCGTCTGGCCTCCGAGGCTGCAGCCCTGCAACAAATCAGCAGCGGCCGCATCGTCAAACTGTACGAGGGTCCGCGCACCCTCGCCGGCCGAACCGTACTGGCCCTGGAATACGCCGGCCCCGAGACGCTGGGCCAGCGGCTGCGCAGTCACGGGCCGCTGGGCTACGAGGAGTTGGCGACCTGTGGCGAGGACCTCTTCACGGCGCTGGACGACTTGGCCGCCAGGGGCATGCGCCACCGCGACCTCAAACCCGACAACCTTGGGATCAAGGTCAGGGAGGACGGCGAGCAGCAGCTGATGCTGTTCGACTTCTCTCTTGCGGCCGTCTCCGATCGGGACATCAAGGCGGGCACCCGCGGCTACCTCGACCCGTTCCTGGGTGACGCACGGCGGCCTGTGTACGACGACTACGCGGAGCGGTACGCGGCCGCCGTCGTCCTGCACGAGCTGGCTGCCGCCGAGCGGCCCACGTGGGGCAATGGCACCGACGACCCACTGACCGCCATGAAGGACGAAACCCCGCTCCTCGCCTCCGATGCCTTCGTAGCCGTACTGCGTCCAGGGCTTGAGACGTTCTTCGAGCGGGCTCTGCACCGAGACGTCAACCGCCGCTTCGAATCACTGCGGCAGATGCGGGACGCCTGGCGGGCGATCTTCAACGACGCCGACCGCACCCAGCCGCCTCCGACCACGGACACCGTGTCGCTCCTGGGGGTCGGCGGGCTGCCTGAGGGGTTGTCCGAGGACGACATCCGCGATCTGTACGCGGACAGGGCGAAGCTCTCCACCACGCTCAGGGACGCGGGGCTGACCGAGCGGGCGGCGGCGGTGGCCGAGGAACTCGGCGCAGTGACGGTCGGCGAGCTGCTCGACGTACCGCTGCCCCGCTTCCGCAACAAACGCGGGATCGGCGCGATCGTGAAGAAGGAGCTCAACCGGCGGCACCGACAGTGGACGGCGGCTCTCCGTCCGAGGAAGTCCAAGGCCGTGACTGCCCTGCCGGTACAGCCGGTTGAGGCTCTCGGGCCGGTCACGGACAACAAGCTCGGCGCGCAGTACGAGGCCCGGCAGAACGTGGAGCAACTCGCGGCCCTCCTCAACCCGGAGCCGACAGGCCGCAAGGACAACAAGCGACCGCAAGTGGTCGCGGCTTGGCTTGGGCTCGACGGCAACTCGGAAATCGGAACCTGGTCGACCAACCGGCAGGTCGCGGAGGCGGTCAAAGCCTCTGAGTACACGGTCTCCAAGCACCTCGGCTCGACCATCGGCGACTGGGCCGAGGCGGGCTGGATGGACATCCTGTGCGGTGAACTGGTCGACGCTGTTCGGGACGCCGGCCGCGTGATGACCGCTCGCGAACTGGCCCGGGTACTCGCCGCCAGTCATGGCTCGGAGAGCACGACCAGCGAGGGCACGGAGGCCGCCGCGCTCGCCGTTGTACGGGCGGCGGTCGCCGCCGAGACGCTGCTCACCGGTCGCGACGAGGAGCACGAGCCTCGACTCGCTCAGTTTCGGCGCCGGGGGCGGCTGATCGTCGCCCTGGAGTCGCTGGACGGCTCCGACGACCCGACACCGGGTGAACTCGCCGCGTACGCCATAGCGTTGGGCGACGCGGCCGAGAAGATCGCCATCAGCGATCCCCTTCCCGACCGGAGCGCGGCGCTGCGTGACCTGCGTGCCGTGGGCACGCCCGAGGGCATGGACCCGCTGTCCGACGCCCGGTTGGTCACACTCGCCGCGGCGACGTCGATGAAGGCAGCCGCTTCCCCACGCCTTGAGGTGTACCCCAAGTCGCTGGAGCTGTGGCGGGCCCTGCAGATCTCTCAGGCCGCGGCGGGTGTACGCCGCGAGGTCGGCATCAGTCTGGACGGGCTACTGGCCCGGCTGCGTTCACGCTTCCCCGAGATGGCGCTCGGCAAGCCCACGTATGTCGAGGTCGAGGACGCGCTGAAGAAGGCCGGCTTCCCGCTGACATACGAGATGGCCGAGCAGCGTTTCAAGCCGCCGATGCCGGTTGCCCCGGTGGGCGGCGGCAGCAGCTGGCTGTACTCGTCCACGGGCACGGCGACGGCGTCCTCCCGCACACAGACGGCGAGGGCGGGGGCCGGGCGGGATCCGGTGGCCCTGCTCACCTCGAAACTCAACTCCGCGGTACGGGACGGCGGCTTTCTCGCACTGAACGTGGCGGTCAAGCGGATGCGGGGCGAGAACGGATCGGTGCCGGAGGCGATCGCGAGTGCGTTCCCGGTGGTGTCGGTGAATCTGGCGCGGGTCTTCCTGGAGGAGTTCCGGGCCCTGGCCGCCGAGCAGGGCACGGACTGGTCCAAGGTGCTGGGCGCGGACACTCGGTACACCAGGAGCAGCGAACTGCCGGGTGGGCTACGTTCGTTCGTGGTGCGGGTTTGGCCTCGGGTCGCGGAGCGACTGGAGGAGGCGGCCGAGCGGGAGCCGGGGGCGGTGCTGTTCATTCACGCGGCTGGGCTACTGGCCCACTACTACGAGGCGGGCGGGCACGAGCTGCTGGTGGGGCTCCAGCGGGAGGCCCGCAAACCGGGCGGTCGACCGCACGGGCTGTGGCTGCTCACCCCCTCGCACAACGCGCACGGCGCACCGGAGCTGGACGGACGCACGGTGGAGGTGACCGGCGGCGACGCGGAACGCGTGGTGCTGACCGACGACTTCCTGAAGGGCTTGGCTGCACATCAAGGGGGATTTACGCAGTGAGCACTTGGGCCAGTGGCGGAGGCAGTGGCAAGGACGGTCTACTGAAAGACCTCCGCAAAGAGGTCTCAGTCCTGGAGGGCGACTTACGGGCGCGCAGCGACTCGGTGGACGTGTACCGGGAACGGCTGAGCTCCGAGTACGGGAGGGCCTACGAAGCCAGGCGTACGGCGGCCACGTACGAGGCGTGGCGGGACGATCGAGTCACGCAGGTCGCGGCGGCGTGGGTGCTTGGTTGCGTCTTCGTACGCTTCTGTGAGGACAACGGACTCATCGCCCGGCCCTGGTTAGCAGGCATGGGCGAACGTCTCAAGGACGCGGAGGACCACGACGCGGCGTTCTTCGCCGCGAACCCAGAAAAGAACGACCGCGACTGGATCATCGCGGCGTTCGATCACCTGGCGGGGACCAATCCGACGGTCGCGGGCCTCTTCGACCGAGCGCACAACCCGATGTGGGAGATCGAGCCGTCGTACGAAGCGGCGACCGGGTTGTTGAAGTTCTGGCGGCGGGTCGGAGCGGACGGTGAGATCGTCCACAAGTTCGTGGATGAGGACTTGGACACACGTTTCCTGGGCGACCTTTACCAGGATCTGAGCGAAGACGCCAGGAAAACGTACGCGCTGCTCCAGACCCCGGTGTTCGTGGAGGAGTTCATCCTCGATCTGACGCTGGAGCCGGCGGTGGCGGAGTTCGGACTTGAGCATGTTGTGAAGATCCGCGACGGCCGTGACAGGGTACGCGAACTCCCGGCGGGCCTGAGAGCAATCGACCCGGCGTGCGGGTCAGGGCACTTCCTGCTGGGGATGTTCGAACGGCTACTGAAAAAGTGGCGGGACACGGACAAGGTAGCGGACGAGTGGACCCTGATCCGGCGCGCACTGGCTTCGGTGCACGGCTGCGACAAGAACCCGTTCGCGGTGGCAGTGGCCCGGTTCCGGCTGCTGGTCGCGGTATTGAAGGCGGCTGAAGAGGCGCCTAAGAAGCGGCGGCTAAACGCGCTTAAAGAATTCCCGATCAACATCGCGGTAGGGGATTCGCTGCTTCACGGGCGGGATGTGGGGCGGGAACACGACACCCTACCGGAGGATGGAGACAGCGAACCGTTCCTGTACCGGACCGAGGACATCGATACCTTCGTTGAGCGATGCGATCTCCTGGGCCGAGGTTCGTACCACGTGGTGGTCGGAAACCCTCCATATATCACCGTCAAGGACAAGCAGGAAAACAAGAATTATCGCGACCGATACGACACGTGCGGGGGTACATACGCACTGTCGGTTCCGTTCGCACAGCGCATCTTCGAACTGGCGGTGCGCGCGAGCGGGTCGGAGCGTGCGGCGGGGTTCACCGGGCAGATCACGGCCAACTCCTTCATGAAGCGGGAGTTCGGCAGGAAGCTGATCAATTGGTTCCACCAGAAGGTCGATCTGACGCAGGTCATCGACACCTCTGGGGCCTACATCCCGGGGCACGGGACCCCGACGGTCATTCTGGCTGGGCGAAATAGGGTGGCCTACCAGGGCGAACCGATTCGTGTCGTTCTCGGAATCCTGGGGGAACCGTCTCAGCCGAAGAACGCGTCTGAGGGGCTGGTCTGGTCAGCCATCGTCGATCAGCACGATCAGCCTGGCAGCGGGAGCGAGTGGGTCTCAGTGATCGATTCTGAACGTAGCAAGCTCGCTCAGTTCTCGTGGTCTCTGAGCGGTGGTGGAGCTGGAGAACTCGCCGACGAGGTTGCGTCGAACCGGGAGAAGCTTGGCTCTAGAGCCGTCAGTATCGGGCGGACCACTGCAACTGGAGCTGACGACGCTTACTTCCTCCCAAACCTCGGTACCGCACAGCGACTCGGTGACGAGTCTGCAATCCGAACGCTGATCACAGGTGACGTCGTACGAGACTTCCAGTTCACTGGCTCCGCCACTGTACGGAACCCTTATTCAGGACAAGAGAATCGAGTTTCCATTGATCCTAACAACCACCTTGTGACGCACAGTTTATGGCCGTTCCGCACTCAGCTTACGAACCGCGTCATCTTCGGCAAGACGGTGATCGAGAACGACTATCCCTGGTACTGCCACCTTGAAAACTATTCAAGCAAGCTCACCACCGCGAAGGGAATCTCCTTCGCCTTTGTTTCCACGCACAATCACTTCACGCTCGACACTCAGTCGCGTCTCTTCAACCGCACCGCGCCAGTGATCAAGCTGCCGAAGGATGCGAATGAGGACGAGCACTTAGCCTTGCTCGGCGTGCTCAACTCATCGACGGCTTGCTTCTGGCTCAAGCAGGTCAGTCATGACAAGGGAAGCCAGGGAATCAACGAGGGCTTCAAGTCACAGGAGTGGGAACGCTTCTACGAGTTCACCGGCACCAAACTCCAAGACTTCCCCCTCCCCACGCCGCTCCCCCTCTTCCTCGGCCGCTCCCTCGACGCCCTCGCCCAGGAGCTCGCCACCCACGAGCCCTCCGCCATCTGCGCCGCCAACGAGCTGCCCACCCGCACCCGTCTCGACGACGCCAACACCGCCTGGACCCGTACCCGCCAACGCATGATCGCGCTCCAGGAAGAGCTCGACTGGGAGGTCTACCACTCCTACGGCCTCCTCACAGACTCCGAGAGGACCCGCCTCACTACCCTCTCCCCCACACCCACCACCATTCCCCAAGTCAGGCTTGGGGAACGGGCATTCGAGATCGTCCTCGCGCGCAAGCAAGCCGCCGGAGAGTTGAAGACCGCATGGTTCGAGCGGCACCGATCCACCCCCGTCACCAAGATCCCACCCCACTGGCCCGACTGGTACCAGGCCATCGTGCAGGCCCGCATCGACACCATCTCCACCCGTCGCGACCTCGCTCTCATCGAGCGCCCCGAGTGCAAGCGGCGCTGGACTATCGACCCCTGGGAGAAGCGCGAGAAGGCCGCGCTCCGCACCTGGTTACTCGACCGCTGCGAGGACAAAACCCTCTGGTTCCACGTCCTCAACGACTTCGTGCAGCCCCGCACTCTCACCATCGCTCAGCTCGCCGACGAACTCGAAAAGCTGCCCGATGCGAAAGCGATCCTCAACACGGCCCACCTCTACGCCACCCACCTCGGCAAACCGAACCTCTCCCTCACCCAGGTCCTTACGGACGTGGTCGACGCCGAGCACGTCCCCCACCTCGCCGCGTACCGCTACAAGGACACCGGCCTGCGCAAGCGTGCGCAGTGGGAAGCCGTATGGGAGCAGCAACGCGAGGAGGACCGTACCGGGGAGCGGCTCGACATACCCGTACCGCCGAAGTACACCTCCGCGGACTTCGCCAAGCAGTCCTACTGGTCGAACCGCGGAAAACTCGACGTTCCCAAGGAGCGTTTCGTCTCCTACCCGGACGCGAACCCCGACTCCGACCCGACCCTCCTCCTCGGCTGGGCGGGCTGGGATCAACGCGACCAGGCGACCGCTCTGCTGAACATCGTCAGCGAACGCCGCAAGCAGCAGGACTGGCCGGCCGAGCGGCTCGTGCCGCTGCTCTCCGGGATCGCGGAGCTTATGCCGTGGCTGCGGCAATGGTTCGGGGAGGTCGACGAGGAGTGGGGCGAGGAGTCGGCCGCCGAGGAGTTCCAGAGCTTCCTGGACGGGGAGTTGGCGAGCGCACAACTCACCCCGAGGGCGCTCAGCGACTGGCGTCCGGTGAAGAAGGCCCGGGCGCGTAAGACGGCAACCACGGCAGTACAGACGCAGGCAACGGGCACGACGAAGATGGTGGAAGACGATGAGTAGCAGCGGCAGCGAGCTCTACCTCCGGGACGTACTGGACCTGTCCGAGGTCGTCCGTGCCGGGTCGTTCAAGATTGAGCTGTCCGGCGGCTTCGACGAGACCGCCAAGCGCGTTGCCGAGTACGTGGTCACCCCGCAGCTGGAACAGGCACTGCGCCGCGCCCTGAAGATCGTCGAAGCGTCCGTACGAGCGGGGACGTCCGACGCCGCCTATCTGCATGGCTCCTTCGGCTCCGGCAAGAGCCACTTCATGACCGTGCTGCACGCGATCCTCTCGAACGACCCGGCTGCACGCGCCAAACCCACGCTCCAGCCGATCATCGCGGATCACGACGCATGGCTACGGAACCGGAAGTTCCTGATGGTGCCGTTCCACCTGGTCGGCGCGACCGATCTCGACTCGGCGATCCTCGGTGGCTACGTCCGTACAGTCCGGCAGTTGCACCCGGACGCACCGGTGCCGCCGGTCTACCGTGCTGACGCGATGTTCGACGACGCCCGCCGCCAGCGGGAGTTCTTCGCCGACGACGAGCAGTTCGTCCGCTGGCTCGGCAATCCCGCGCTACCCAAGGAGGAGAAGACACCCGCCCAGCAGACCGCAGCGACCGACGACGAGGCCGACCTGGTCGACCTCGACGTCAAAGAGGCCCCGGAGACCTGGTCCCCGGCTCTCCTCGACCAGGCCCTCGCTGCCTCCCCCGATCCGAAGGTCCGCGAGTGGCTGGCGTCCGCGCTGCTGTCCGGTCCGTACTCCTCGTACTCCCGTGGCGCTCTCGGTGCGAAGAACGCTTTCCTGCCGCTGGAGAACGGCCTGGACATCATCAGCCGACATGCCAAGTCCCTCGGCTACGACGGTCTCATCCTCTTCCTCGACGAGCTGATCCTCTGGCTCCAGGCTCACCTGCGTGAGCGGACCTTCGTCAATGACGAGGTCAACAAGCTGGTCAAGCTGATCGAGTCGGGCACGGGGGGCCGCGCGCTGCCTGTCATCTCCTTCATATCCCGCCAGCGCGACCTGTCCGAGCTGATCGGTTCGGACGCCGTCGGCGCCGAGGCCAAGAACCTTGAACAGCAGGTCAAGTACCTGGCAGGGCGCATCGACCCGATTAGTCTGGAGGACCGCAACCTCCCCGAGATCATCAAGGAGCGCGTCCTCAAGCCCAAGGACGACGCCGCGAAGGCTGCCCTCGAAGCGGCCTTCGCCCGGATCGAGACCTCGAACCAGTCGGTACGTGATGTACTCCTCGACGCCAATGGCGTCACCCACGCTGACTGGAAGGACTTCAAGGCGCTCTACCCCGTCTCGCCCGTCCTCCTCAACGTCCTGGTCGCCCTCTCCGGCGCGCTCCAGCGCGAGCGCACCGGTCTCAAGCTGCTCCAGCAGATGCTCTACCAACGGCGCGAGGACATGAAGGTCGGCGAATTGATCCCGCTGGGCGACCTGTGGGACGTACTGGCCGAGGGGATGGGCGAGGCGTTCACCGACCGGCTGCGCAGTGAGGCCGAGGCGGCGACACGCTTCCACGGCAAGGTGAAGGACCACCTACTGGAGAAGTACGGGGCTGCCGAGGACACCAAGTACAAGGCCGACGAACGCTTCGTCAAGACGATGCTGCTCGCCTACCTCGCACCCGAAGTGCCGGCTCTCGCCCGGCTGACCGGGCCGCGGCTGAACGCGCTGAACCACGGGTCTATCCGCTCGCGCACCGGCCAGGAGGACCGGATCGTGGTCAGGCGAATGCAGGAGCTCCAAGCACAGTTCCCGGGGGAGTTGCGCAGCGACGGACATGATCTGGACCCGGTGTTCACGCTGCATTTGTCCGATCTGGATGTGGAGCCGATCCTGGACAGCGTCGGCGAGAAAGACACCCTCGGGGCACGCAAGCGGTGGGTGCAGGAGTGGCTGTGGCGGGAGTTGAAGATCGCTGACAACGGCACGCTCGTCGCCGACCGTGAGATCGTCTGGCACGGAACGCGCCGGACCGCGGAATTCGTCTTCGAGAACGTACGCGATCCTCAGATCCTGCCCGACGCGCAGTTCGAGCCGTCCACTCCTGACCGGATCCGCTTGATCATCGACTACCCCTTCGACGAGGACGAGAAGGGCACCCCCAGCGCGGACGAAAACCGGGTCTACCGCCTGCAGCGGGAGAAGCCGGACGCGGCGACCGTCATCTGGCTGCCGTCCTTCGTCTCCAGCCAGCGGGGCACCCAGCTCGGCCGCCTACTGAAGATCAACTACCTACTCGATCGTGACCGCTTGAAGGACTTCGCGACTCATCTCGGCTCTGACGACCAGGTACGGGTGCGGCATCAGCTGGAGGCGCAGCGCGAAACTCTCGTCGCACAGCTGGGGCAGGTGCTGCATCAGGCGTACGGGATCGCCAGGGCCAACGAGAGTGACCTGGGCGCCCAGGTCACCGAGGGCAAGCACGTCCATGCGCTGTACGCCGGGCACCGTCCGCAGCTCCAAGGCGGCGGGGCCTTCGAGTACAACCTGCTGAAGCTCGCCGACGGGCTGCTAGACGCGATGTATCCCAAGCATCCGAACTTCGACCGTCAGGAAAGCCACAAGCCGGTCACCGCCGCGAAGTTCAAGATGGCGTACGGCTGGATCACAAAGGCCATGGACGACAGCTCGCGCCGAGTCGTCGTCGACAGCCGAGACCTCGGCGATGTGGCACGCATCGTGCATCCGCTGGAACTCGGCGAGGTACACGACGGGCCCCTGAACGTCTCCACGGACTGGCGCCGTCACATCGACCAGCAGGCGGGCAAGCACGGCGCGAAGGGCGACTTCAGGGCAGAGGACATCCGCACCTGGATCGCCGAGCTGGGCTGGACGGGGCTGGACAGACTGGTCTCCAATCTGGTCATCGCGACCTACGCCTTGCTCGCGGACCGTTCCTGGGTCTACAACGGCAAGGTCGAAAAGGTGCCTGCGCTGGACCAGATAGGCCCTGGCTGGGCGCTGCGGGCACAGGAACGGCCCAGTGAGGAGGAGTACACCAGGGCGCACGAGCGAGCCGCGGCGCTGTTCGGCACGAGCGTGCCGACGGTGCTGTACACCCGTAACGTCAACGCGCTCGCGGCAGATGTCCGCACCAAGGCGGAGGCCCGCGAGAGTGCCGTCAACGGGCTGCGGCGGGCTCTGGCCCGCTACCGCTCCGCCCTCGGCATCACCGGCGAGGCGCCGACCGCACGCGAGCAGTCGGTTCGGGACGCGGCCGACCTCCTCGCCCGGATCAAGCAGACTCCGGAGGCGACACCGCTCACCCGGGACCTGGCAACTGCGACGTATGTGAGCACGTACTTCGAACTGGGCAAGGTGATCTCCTCGGCCCAGGAGGTGCTGAACGCACTGGAGAGCACCGACTGGGAACTGATCGACAGCGTACGGAAGTACACCGACCGCGGGGACGGCCTCGCCGACCGGTCCGAGCGACTGCTCGCGGAGATCGCGGACGCCGCATCGAGGAACGAGTACGACACCAGCTTGAAGCCGGTCCTCAACGGGGCCCGCGGTCAAGCGGTGGCTCTGATAAGCGAGGCGGCCCGGTTGAGCACCGTCGCGCCTGTGTCGCCTCCGCCCCCACCGACCGTCACGCCCGAGGTGAACTCCCCCAGGTCCAGTACTGGTCACAGCGGTGTCAGCCCGACCACGGACGACCAGCCACCACTACCCTCCCCGCCGACCACTGCAGCGACGGCCTCTCGTCGCTCGCGGCGGGTGAAGGCCGCGGAGGGCGGGCGTGTGCAGGAACACGCACTCAACCGGGCGCTCACCGACGTACAAGACCAGATTCGCGACTACGCCGCCGCCCATCCGGACGTCGAGATCGAGATCAAATGGCAGGTGGTGCAGGCCGGTAAGGGTGACGGCTTGAGTCTGCCGGAAGGTGATCACTGATGGGAGCCCTCGTGCCCGAACTCGACCAGCGGGTCATCACCGGGCTGCTCACCACCCGGCTGGCCCGCACCAAGGGCCGGCGGCTGCTGCTGGTGCACGGGAAGTACGCGGCGAATGGGCCCGAAGAGTTCAGCGTGCCGACCGGCGACGGGAGACGGCGCAAGGTTCGGGTCGCCCATGCCACCTCGGTACTCGGACTTACCGACGCTTGGCAGGCCCATCTGGCTACCAAGAACGTGGACTTGCTGGTGGTCACCACGGATGTGCCGGGGGAACGGATCAGTCTCGATCTGCTGGGTGAGATGGTGCGCTCGCAGATCATCGCTGTAGACGAGGCCGATATCGTCAAGCAGCTCTTCGGCGCCTCCGACCTCGACCCGCGCATGCGGCGAGATCCATGGCTGTGGCTGCCGGCCGCGCTGATCGACGCCGAGCCTGATGCGACGCGGGGCGGCTGGCCGCAGCACGGTGCCGTGCTCACCCTGGACGCGGCGATGCGTGCGTTGGTCGGAGTGCGGCTCGGGCTTGAGGGCCTCTTCGAGGGCGGGGCGTCGGTGGACGTCGACGCCCTGCTGGCCTGGTCCCGTACGCTGGGCGGTCCCGAGCGCCTCGCCAAGCTGTCGGAGGCCGAACGCCGAGGCATCACCGAATGGCTGGCGCAGAGTGCGGGCGAGGCTGCGCCTGTGCTCCTGCGGCTCGCACTCCAGGGGCGGGGGGCCGAGGCCACCGCGCTGGGTGTGCTGGCGTCCGTCGTGACCGGGGACGCGGCATCGGCCGACGCGGCCGTCGCACTTGGCTCGGTGTTCGGGCGGGGATCCCGTCCCTCCGAACTCCGGGCCTATGCACGGGCGGTGGAAGGCACCCTGACCCGCTGGATCGGCGAGGCATCGAGCCGGGGACCACAGAGCGAGGAGGCCCTGCAGCGGGTTGTCGATGTGCTGCACCAGGCGGACCGGCTGGCAGACGACGCCCATCTGACCGCCGCACTGGCCGGCAACCCCTTCCTGCCATCCGGTTTCCAGGCACGGCTGCACGGGCTGGCCGACGCCCTGCCCAAAGGGCCGCAGGCCGCTCAAGCCGCCTGGGAGCATGTGGCGGAGCATCGACTCGCCGCCGTCCTCTACCCGAAGCAGGTCGAGCTCGCGGGCATGGCGGTGCGGCTGCGGCGCTGGCTGGACACGCCGGAACCGGTCATGTCCTCGGTCGGTCAGGCTGTGCGTACGCATGTGGCCGACTGGGGGTGGGCGGACCGGGCACTCGCGCAGCTGTGGGCAGGCGGCGGAGAGGCCGAGCCCGCGCTGGCGCTGGTGTATCGCACGGTGCACGACGCGGTGCGACGGCGGCGGGCGCTGCTCGACGAGGCTTTCGCGGCTCGACTCGGACCGTGGGTCGAGCGCGCCACCACCGCGCAGTCCGGTGGGGCGCTGCTCGTGGAGGATGTCCTGCGGACGATCGCACTCCCGCTCGCGAAGGTGCGGCCGCCGCTGGTGATCGTCCTGGACGGGATGAGCAGCGCGGTCGCGGCCCAGCTCGGCGAGGAGCTGACCGGCGCGGGGAGGTGGAGTGAACTGTCCGGCGAGGGACGACGGTCCGCTGCCGTCGCTGTGGTCCCTTCGGTCACGGCGATCAGCCGGGCGACCTTGCTGTGCGGACGGCCGTCTGCGGGCGGTCAGAGCGTGGAGAAGGAGGGGTTTGCTGCCTTCTGGAAACAGCACCGGCACACGGCGGTCCTCTTCCATAAGGACGAAATCCCTGGACCGGCCGGGCAGTTGCTCGACCCGCGGCTGGTCGCAGCGATCGCCTCGGACGACGTGGTCGGCGTCGTACTGAACACGATCAGCGAGAGTCTCGATCACGGGCAGCGGGGCGCGCTCGCCGACTGGCCGGTGAGCCGGGTGAAGTACCTCACCGAGCTCCTCAACTCCGCTCGTGGGCAAGGTCGTCCGGTGGTACTGGTGTCCGACCACGGGCATGTGCTGGACCGAACAGGAACCGAGGCCGGGCCGTCCACCGCCGAGGGCGTGGAGTCGGCCCGCTGGCGTACGGGGCCGGAGGTCGGTGAAGGCGAGGTCTCGCTTTCCGGGCCCCGGGTGCTGGAGAACGGCGGCCGGGTCACCGTGCCCTGGTCGGAGGAGATCCGCTACACCCCGCGCAAGTCCGGGTACCACGGCGGTGTTGCGCTCGCCGAGATGACGGTGCCGGTGCTGGTCCTGGCACCGTCGGCAGAGCTGGCACCCGCGGAGTGGAGCGAGCTGCCACGCGAAACCGTACAGCCGTCGTGGTGGGAGGCGGAAGCCACATCCCCACCGGTGTCGATCCCTGCCAAGCCAGCGAAGAGGGCAGCGAAGGTCAAACCGAAGCCACGACCGCAGGAAGGTGAGCTCTTCGCCGACGATGCGGTCGAGGTGCCCGCCGCCACCCCACCGGCGGAACCGGCGCTACTCACGCTCGGTCAGCAGATCCTCGACACCACGGTCTACAAGCATCAGCGCAAGTTCGTCCGCAAGCCGCCGGAGCACAAGGTGGTGGCCGCCGTCATCGACGCGCTCGACCACGCGGGCGGCACGCTCTCGCTCGCGGCGGTCGCCGCGGCCGCCCTCGGTTCGGGTGGCCGTACGAACACCCGAACCGAGGGCCTTGTGACCGTGCTGACCCGGCTGTTGAACATCGAGGGCTACGAGGTCATCAGCCTGATCGACTCCCGGACCAGGGTCCGGCTCAACCGTGAGACGCTGCGTGAGCAGTTCGAGCTGTCCCAGGAGAGCGTGTGAGCGTCGCATCCGTCAGCGCGGCCCGCCGCCGCGAGGTCATCGACGCGTTGCGGCGCGGGACCGTGCCGCAGTCGGGACTCGACCTGTTCGCGGTCGGTCTGGACCGTTTCACGCCCGCGTTGGACGAGCGGATCTCCACGATCGCATCGGGCGGCGCGTCCTTTCACGCGATCCGTGGAGAGTACGGGTCCGGCAAGACGTTCTTCGCACGCTGGCTCGCCGAACGGGCCAAGCGGTCCGGGCTGGCCACCGCCGAGATCCAGATCTCCGAAACGGAGACCCCGCTGCACAAGCTGGAGACCGTCTACCGCCGGCTCACCGAGCGGCTGACCACCGCGACCGAACCGGCCAGTGCGCTGCGCTCGGTGGTCGACGGATGGTTCTACACCCTTGAGCAAGAGGTGGACGAGGCGCATCCCGAACTCGCCGGGGACAACGCGGCGTTGGAGGAGGCGGTCGAGGACCTGCTGGAGGAACGACTGCGCGCGGTCGCCCGGACCACGCCGGCGTTCTCCGCGGCTTTGCGCGGTTACCGCAAGGCTACGCTTGCCGGGGATTCGGCGGCCGCCGAGGCTGTAATCGCCTGGCTTGGCGGCCAGAAGGCGGTGGCCGCCTCCGCACGACGAACCGCAGGAGTACGCGGAGACCTGGACCACTTCGCGGCGCTCGGCTTCCTCCAGGGTCTGCTCACCGTACTGAAGGACTGTGGGCATCCCGGGCTCCTGGTGGTCCTGGACGAGATCGAGACCTTGCAGCGGGTCCGAGGCGACGTACGTGAGAAGGGGCTGAACGCACTGCGTCAGCTCCTCGACGAGATCGACGCGGGCCGCTTTCCCGGACTCTTCCTGGTGATCACCGGAACCCCCGCCTTCTACGACGGACAGCAGGGCATACAGCGACTCCCACCGCTCTCCCAACGGCTGGCGACCGACTTCTCGACCGATCCGCGCTTCGACTCACCGCGGGCGGTCCAACTGCGCCTGACCGGCTTCGATCTCGTAAGACTCGGCGAACTCGGCTGTTCCGTAAGGAACCTGTACGCGGGCGCGGCCAAGCACCCTGAGCGCATCGAGGCACTGGTCGATGACGCGTACGTCGCCGAGCTGGCCACCGCCATGACAGGCAAGCTCGGCGGGCGGGCCGGGATCGCCCCACGGCTGTTCCTGCGCAAGCTGGTCGCGGATGTACTGGACCGGGTCGACGAATTCGACGAATTCGACCCACGCAAGCACTACGCGCTGACGGTGAACGCCACTGAGTTGAGCGAGGTCGAGCGCAACGCGGCAGCAAGCAGCGCCGACGAGATCGAGCTGGAGCTGCCATGACCGGCGCCCCCGAACCGCTCGACCGGTTACATCCCGGACTGGTCCATCACATCGTCAACACCCTGGGATGGCCCGAGCTGCGCCCTCTCCAGGAGGAGGCCATCGAGCCGCTGCTCGACGGCTCGGACGCTGTCCTTCTGGCCCCGACCGCCGGCGGAAAAACCGAGGCCGCCTCCTTCCCGCTGCTCTCGAAGATGGCGCAGGAGAACTGGACCGGCACCTCGGTGTTGTATGTCTGTCCGCTGAAGGCGCTGCTGAACAACCTTCTGCCGCGCCTGGAGACGTACACCTCCTGGCTGGGGCGGACCGCCGCACTGTGGCACGGAGACGTGTCGCAGCCGCGCCGCAAGAGGATCCTGCGGGATCGGCCGGACGTACTGCTGACCACACCGGAATCGCTGGAAGCGATGCTCGTCAGCACCAATGTCGATCACCGCGCGTTCTTCTCAGGACTGCAGGCCATCGTCGTCGACGAGGTGCACGCCTTCGCAGGGGACGACCGGGGGTGGCACCTGCTGGCCGTGCTCGAACGCCTGCAACGCGTCGTCGGACGACCGGTACAACGCATCGGGCTTTCCGCGACGGTGGGCAACCCGGATCACCTGCTCACCTGGCTGCAAGGATCCGGGAGCGGGCACCGCGCGGCGCGGGTCGTTGCCCCACACCTGCGCGAGGCATCCCCTGTGCTGCCCCCGCCCGGCGACATCCAGGTCGACTATGTGGGCTCCCTAGAGAACGCGGCCACAGTGATCACTGCGCTGCACCGCGGCGAGAAGCGGCTCGTGTTCTGCGAATCGCGCCGACAGGTCGAGAAGCTCGGACAGAGCCTGCGGGCCAAGGGGGTGACCACTTTCCTGTCGCACGCGTCCCTGTCAGTGGATGAACGGCGGCGGGCGGAGGAAGCCTTCACCGAAGCGCGCGACTGCGTGATCGTCTCGACAAGCACCCTCGAACTCGGCATCGACGTAGGCGACTTGGATCGCGTCATCCAGGTCGATGCACCCGCCAGCGTGGCCTCTTTCCTCCAGCGTCTTGGCCGGACCGGCCGGCGGTCGGGTTCCATCCGCAACTGTCTGTTCCTCACCATCGACGAGGACGGACTGATCGCTGCGGCAGCCCTGCTCCTGCTGTGGTCGCGCGGTTGGGTGGAGCCGGTGGTGGCCCCGCCGGAGCCGCGGCACATCGTCGCCCAACAAGTACTGGCCCTCTGTCTGCAGGAGCATCGGGTCGGGGACCGGCTGTGGCAGGAATGGTGGGGAGGGCTTGGTCCTTTCGGCGCTTCGGCCGAGCCCATCGTGCGCCACCTGATCGAGGAGGGGTTCCTGGACCGGGACGGAGGGATGCTGTTCATCGGTCCTGAGGCGGAACGCCGGTTCGGCTACCGGCACTTCATGGACCTCACTGCAGTGTTCACCGCAGCTCCGGAATTCACGGTGCTTTCGGGACGCACCGAGATCGGCACGACCAATCCCGCGCTGTTGACCGAAGAGGTGGTAGGACCTCGGCGCCTGCTCCTCGCCGGGCAGAGCTGGCAGGTTACGTACATCGACTGGTCCCGGCGGCGATGCTTCGTCGAACCGGTCGATGGCGGCGGGAAGGCGCGCTGGGGAGGAGCAGGTTCCGGCCGGACCGCCTCGTACGAACTGACGCGCGCAGCACGGGAAGTTCTCCTCGGCGCCGACCCGCCGGTCACCCTCACCGGGCGCGCCAGGACCGCACTCGCCCAAGCACGCGAGAGCAGCTCGGAACTGGTCCACCCCGACGGGACAGTGGTCGTAAGAGGCGGACGTGACACCAACGTACGCTGGTGGACCTGGGCCGGTTACCGGGCCAACGCCACACTGACTGCCACACTCACCACGATCGCCGATCCGCTCCAGAGACCAACGGATACATGCATCCGCCTTCGCGAGGACGCGACACCCGCAGAGTGGAGGAAGGTCACTTCGGAGGCCGCCGATCAGCTGTGCCTTCCGGCAGTGGACGCGCGTGCGCTGAACGGCCTCAAGTTCAACGCCGCACTGCCGACCCGGCTCGCGGAGGCCACCCTTGCCGCACGGCTCGCGGATCTGGACGGTGCGACGGCTGCGCTCAGAGAACCGACCAGGTTCACGGCCCTAGGACAGTGACAAGGGTGTCGATCAACGAGAGGTCAAGAGCTGACAGACGTGATCCTGCCTCAGGAGATCAAGCTCGTGCGTCTCGCTGCTGCACGTCCTTAAGGACTCCGGTACATCGCGGACGACGGCTCACAGCCAGCGATGAGAGGTGCCCTGGCCCTGATCCCACGCAGGCGATGCATCGCGTCAGCGCCGACTTGGTCCCTGTCTGGTCCCTGGACCTTGTCTTTCCGTTCCAGAGCGGATACATCGGAGGCCAACAACAATCTTGATTACCTGTTCCGTCGCAGGTCAGAGGTATCAAAGAGCTTCCGAACAGCACAGCACAGCACCCACGACTTTCCGAACTCGCGAGCAGCGGATTCAGTCCGTTCAACCGAAGTTGCCCCTCCGATACCTCACGAGGAACGTTTCCGCAGGTCAGGGCGCTACTGAGGTGGGGCGGGTGGGACTCGAACCCACGGCCAGCGGATTATGAGTCCGCTGTTCCTCTCTACGAGGTATCAACCCGGCCGACAGCGTGCGTCAGCAGACTGATTCCGCTGACTGCCGGGACACGCTCTGAACCAAGGTTCCGAAGCCAAGATCCGGACCAGACGCGGGCCAGCGGCCAGTCACACATTCCAACTAGCATCGTTTCTACTGGTCAGCGACGTGCGAGCCCTGTACCACCAGAAGGCGAAGAACCTGCCGGGCGGTCCGCACCGGTGACTGAGCCTGACCGCTTGGCACCACGAAATTCTCGGCGATCACGCTTGACCGGCCTACGCATCGGATCGTCCGACCAGCGGCGCAACCCACCTGACACCCCATCAGAACGAGCGTCAAATGAGCGTCACGGGCGTCATTTCAGCGTCAAGATATCGCCCGTAACGCCCACACCGCACATAACGCGCACGCGCGAAACCCCAGGTCAGACGCCCTTCGCCACCGGTTCAAGGATCGCCACGCACTCCACATGGTGCGTCATCGGAAACAGGTCGAACGCCCGCAGCGTCCGCACCCGGTACCCGCCCTCCCTGAAGTACGCCAGGTCCCGTGCCAGCGCCGCCGGGTCGCAGGCCACGTATGCGATCTTGCGGGCGCCCAGTGCGGCCAGCTGCTGGACCGTCTTCTTGCCGGCGCCCGCGCGCGGCGGGTCCAGGACGATCAGGTCGGCCTCCTTGATGCCGGTGCGCGGGAGGACCGTCTCGACCTTGCCCTGCTCGATGCGGACGCGGTCGAACGCGGCGAGGTTGTGCCGGGCGTCCTCCACCGCGCGCTTGCCCGACTCGATGCCGAGGACCGCGCCCTTGTCGCCGAGGCGGTCCGCGAGGGCGCCGGCGAAGAGGCCGACGCCGCAGTACAGGTCGAGCGCCATGTCGCCCTTGCGCGGCAGCAGGCCCTGCATGACGGCCTTGACCAGGGTGTCGGCCGCCTGCGGGTGGACCTGCCAGAAGCCGCCGCTGCCGACCCGGTGCGTACGCCCGTCGGCGCGCTCGCGGACGAAGGCGCGGCCGTGGACCCGGTGGATCCCGCCGTCGTGCTCCTCGACGCGCATGACGGAGGCCGGCTTGTCGAGTTCGACGAGGGGCAGCCGGGCACCGGGTTTCGGTTCGAGGATCACCATGCGGTCCTGCGAACCCGTCGCGGCGATCGCCTCGACCGATTCCATGCCGGACCAGTCGTGCTTCTCGATGCCCAGCTCGGAGACCCCGGGCGCGGCGATCATGCAGTGCTCGATCGGCTCGACCTCGTGCGAGCGGTGGCGGCGCAGACCGGCGTTGCCGTCCTCGTCGACGGCGTACTGCACGCGCGTACGCCATGCGGGCACCTCGCCGGGGGGCAGCTTGTCGCCCTCGGCCGGCATCACCGTGCCGTCCCAGCCGGCCTCCTCCGGCGTGAGGCCCGCGAGCCGCTGGAGCTGCTCGGTGACGACCTCCCCCTTCAGCCGCCGCTGCGCACCCGGCTTGGCGTGCTGCCAGTCGCAGCCGCCGCAGCGCCCGGGGCCGGCGTAGGGGCACGGGGCCGCCACCCGGTCCTTGGACGCGTCCAGGATCTCGACCGCGTCGGCGCGCAGGAAGCGCGAGTCCTCCTCGCCGTCCGTCACCCGCGCCACGACCCGCTCGCCGGGCAACGCGTGCCGTACGAAGAGGACCTGGCCGGCGTCGGTACGGGCGATGCAGTGCCCGCCGTGCGCTACGGGGCCGATCTCGACCTCGTACTCCTGCCCCACGAGCGACCCCGCCGGCGTTTTCTTCGGTTCTGCCTGCATTGCGGGGTGACTCCAGATGCGAAAGGTACGAAAGGGGGAATGGGGGGAACTTACGGCCGGACCGGCCGGACCACAGCCCACCAGTCTACGTGGACGCCGCCCGACCGCTCACCACACCGCTCACCACAAGCCGGCCGGCCCTGCCAACCGCTCTGCCGGCCCTGCCACCCTGCCCGCTCCGCCGGGAGCCTCAGTTCTTCGGGTCCGTGGGCTCCTTGTGCCGCTCCGCCGCCGGACCGCGCCGCACCGAGCCCGGAGCCGTCCACTCCTGCCGCTTGCGGGCCCGCTTCTTGGCCAGCTCGGAGGACTCCAGCTGATAGGGCACGGACGTCACCATCACGCCCGGCGTGAACAGCAGCCGGCCCTTGAGCCGCAGCGCGCTCTGGTTGTGCAGCAGGTGCTCGTACCAGTGGCCGACCACGTACTCGGGGATGATCACCGACACCACGTCGCGCGGGGACTCGCGGCGCAGCCCCTTCACGTACTCGATGACCGGCCGCGTGACCTCGCGGTACGGCGAGTCGAGGATCTTCAGCGGCACGGTGAAGCCGCGCCGCTCCCACTCGTCCCGCAGGGCCTTCGTCTCGGCCGCGTCGACGTTGACGCTGAGCGCCTCAAGGGAGTCGGAACGCATCAGCTTGGCGTAGGCGAGGGCGCGCAGCGTCGGCCGGTGGATCCTGGAGATCAGGACGACGGAGTGGACGCGGGAGGGGCGCACGCTGTCGTCGGACGGGCCCTCGGGCGCGGCGATCTCCTCGGCCACCCGGTCGTAGTGCTTACGGATCGCGGACATCGTCGCGTAGAAGATCACCATGCCCAGCAGGGCGACCCAGGCGCCGTGCGTGAACTTGGTGCCGAGTACGACGACCAGCACAAGGCCGGTGAAGAAGGCACCGAACGCGTTGATGGCCCGGGAGCGGACCATGCGGCGGCGCTTGGCCGGGTCCTTCTCGGTGGCCAGGTGGCGGTTCCAGTGCCGGACCATGCCGGTCTGGCTCAGTGTGAAGGACACGAACACGCCGACGATGTAGAGCTGGATGAGGCGGGTCGAGTCGGCGCCGTAGATCCAGATCAGCAGGATGGCCGCGCCTGCGAGCAGCACGATGCCGTTCGAGAAGGCGAGCCGGTCACCGCGGGTGTGCAGCTGGCGCGGCAGATACCGGTCCTGGGCGAGGATCGAGCCGAGCAGCGGGAACCCGTTGTACGCGGTGTTCGCGGCCAGGAAGAGGACGAGCGCGGTGGCCGCCGCGAGCACGATGAACAGGAAGCTGCCGTCGCCGAACACGGCCTCGGCGACCTGTGAGATCACCGGGTTCTGGACGTAGTCGGCGCCGACCGCGGCGCCGTTCTCCAGCAGGTCGTGCGCCGGGTTCTCGGCCATGCGGACCTTCGTCGCCATGGCCAGCGCGATGATGCCGCAGAACATGGTGACGGCGAGCAGGCCCATCGCCGCGAGCGTGCTCGCCGCGTTCTTGGACTTGGGCTTGCGGAAGGCCGGGACGCCGTTGCTGATCGCCTCGACGCCGGTGAGCGCCGCGCAGCCGGAGGAGAAGGCGCGCAGCAGCAGGAAGACGAGGGCGAAACCCGCGAGCCCCTGGTGCTCTGCCTTGATCTCCAGGTCGGCGGTCGGCGCCTTCATCGTGTCGCCGAGGACGATCCCGCGGAACGCGCCCCACGCGATCATCAGGAAGACACCCGTGACGAACACGTACGTCGGGATCGCGAAGAGCTTTCCCGACTCCTTGACCCCGCGCAGGTTCATCAGCGTGAGCAGCACGATCACGGCGATCGCGCAGAGGACCTTGTGTTCGATGACGAACGGGATCGCCGAGCCGAGGTTCTCGATGCCGGACGCGATCGACACGGCGACGGTGAGGACGTAGTCCACGAGCAGCGCGCTGGCGACGGTGAGGCCGGCCTTGGGGCCGAGGTTGGTGTTGGCGACCTCGTAGTCGCCGCCGCCGCTGGGGTAGGCGTGCACGTTCTGCCGGTAGGAGGCGACAACGGTGAACATCAGCACGACGACCGCGACGGCGATCCAGGGGCTGAAGTGATAGGCCGACACGCCCGCGATGGACAGGACGAGCAGCACTTCTCCCGGCGCGTAGGCCACGGAGGAGAGCGGGTCGGAAGCGAAAACGGGGAGTGCGATGCGCTTCGGCAGGAGTGTCTCTCCGAGCCGGTCACTGCGCAGTGCGCGCCCGATCAAGATCCGTTTAGGCACGTCGGTCAGTTTGGACACGGTGAGGATCGTAAGCGGTCGAACAGGCCCTCGCCCACCCTCCCCCGCCCCCGGTGGCGTTCGATCGCACGGATGTGTGCCCGCGACCTGCCCACGAGCTGCCGGTGATCCGCCGCTATCTGCCCGCGAATCGCCTGCGATCTGCTCTCGATCTGCTCTACGAGTGAAATCCGGTGCGGTCACGCCTATGGATTCCTCGACCAGACGTATCCCCATGCCTATATGAAAAAAGCCAAAAGTTTGCCACTCTTTGCCAATTCATGGAGGTTCCATGCACGCCACCGCTGAACTCATCGGCGCCGCCGCCGGACTTGTCGGCCTCGGAATCCTGACTCTCGTCAGCGTGCGGAGCATCAGCCGTCGCTGATCGTCGGCGGTCGGCGGCGGTCGGCAGGGATCAGTAGCAACCAGCGGCGGTCAGTGGCGGGCAGTCGCGGACAGTGGCAAATATCGGCAAGCAGTGGGCGCGTGCGCACGACGCGCCGCCCGCGGAGGTGCGCGGGGGCACACGGGGGTGCCGCCCACGGACGGTGCGTGTGTAGCTTGGGCGTCGGTCTGAGACCCTGTCTTAGCGTGTCAGCCTGAGCAGTACTTTTCACACCGGAAGGACGGTCGTGCACATCGTCATCATGGGCTGCGGGAGAGTGGGTTCCGCTCTTGCCCGGACCTTGGAGCAACAGGGGCATACGGTCGCCGTGGTCGACCAGGACCCCACGGCCTTTCGACGGCTCGGCTCCGGGTTCGGCGGCCGTCGGGTGACCGGCGTCGGCTTCGACCAGGACACCCTGCGCGAGGCGGGCATCGAGGAGGCCGGCGCCTTCGCCGCGGTCTCCAGCGGCGACAACTCGAACATCATCGCCGCCCGGGTGGCCCGCGAGATGTTCGGCATCGAGAACGTGGCGGCACGCATCTACGACCCGCGCCGCGCCGAGGTCTACCAGCGCCTGGGCATCCCCACCGTCGCCACCGTCCGCTGGACGGCCGACCAGATGCTGCGCCGGCTGCTGCCGTCGGGCGCCGAGCCGCTGTGGCGCGACCCCACCGGCGGGGTGCAGCTCGCCGAGGTGCACGCGTCGACGGCGTGGGTGGGCCAGCGGATCAGCCGGCTCCAGGAGGAGACCGGGGTGCGCGTGGCCTTCCTCACCCGGCTGGGCGAGGCGGTTCTGCCCAGCTCTCAGACCGTGCTGCAGGAGGGCGACCTGGTGCACGTGATGATGCGTACGGACGCCATCGAGAAGGTCGAGGCGTCGTTCGCCGAGGGCCCCGAAGAGGAGAGCGGTCACTGATGAGGGTCGCCATTGCCGGTGCCGGCGCCGTGGGCCGCTCGATCGCGGGCGAGCTCCTGGAGAACGGGCACGAGGTCCTGCTGGTCGACAAGGCGCCGACCGCCATCTCGGTCGAGCGCGTCCCGCGGGCGGAGTGGCTCCTCGCCGACGCCTGCGAGATCACCTCCCTCGACGAGGCGGCGCTCCAGCGCTGCAACGTGGTGATCGCGGCCACGGGTGACGACAAGGTCAACCTCGTCGTCTCACTGCTCGCGAAGACCGAGTACGGGGTCCCGCGGGTCGTCGCCCGCGTCAACAACCCCAAGAACGAATGGCTGTTCAACGAGTCGTGGGGCGTGGACGTCGCCGTCTCGACCCCGCGCCTGATGTCGGCCCTGGTCGAGGAGGCGGTGAGCGTCGGCGACCTGGTCCGGCTGCTGCGCTTCAGCCACGGCGACGCCAACCTCGTCGAACTGACCCTGCCCCCGGAGTCCGCCCTCGCCGGTACGCAGGTCGGCGACGTGGCATGGCCGGAGGACACCTCCCTCGTCGCCATCATCCGCGGCACCCGGGTGCTCACCCCGACCCGGGAGGACTCCCTGGAAGCGGGCGACGAGCTGCTGTTCGTGGCGGCCCAGGCCCGCGAGGAACAACTGGAGGACCTGCTGTCGGTCCGCCGCCAGAACACGACGGGCTGAGCCCCGGAGGTACGAGAATGGGGGCGCCCGGAGTTCTCCGGGCGCCCCCTCTTCGTATCTCTTCTCAGCTCTTCTCAGCCTGGTCGGGCACCACCCAGCCCGTCCGGCGTTCGAGGACGAGGCCGTTCAGGCCGACGCGGGGGTCTGGGGGCGGCAGCCCCCAGTGGCCCACACCGGCAGAGGGCGCCTACTCAGCGGAGGGAGCCACCGACTTACCCTCCCGCTCCGCCTTCTCCGCCGCCTCCATCTCCGCGAACACGTCGATCGGCGGCGGAGCCTTCGCGAGGAAGACCCAGGTGAGCCAGACCGCGAGCAGGAAGGGCGGGATCTTGAGCGCGATCAGGACCCAGCCGAACTGGGTGGTGTCGCCCCACCAGTAGAGCGGGAAGAGGATCGCGCACTTGGCGAGCAAGATCAGGCCCCAGGCGTAACTGGCCTTCGCGTACGCCTTCTTGCGGCCGGGGTTGCGCGTGCGCCAGGAGAGGTTCTCCTTGAAGACCGGGCCGAGGATCAGGCCGATCAGGGGGACGCCGGCGAGCGTCGTGACGAGGTAGGCGAGGGCGAGGCCGAGCGTGTAGAGCATGCCCGGCAGATAGAAGTCCTTCGCGTTGCCCGTCATCATCGCGAAGACGACACCGAAGGCGACACCGAAGACACCGCTGAACGCGTGCTTGACGGTGCCCTTCATGACCAGGCGGACCACGACCAGCAGGATCGAGACACCGAGGGCGGCGATGGCCGCCGAGTGCAGGTCCTTGTTGATCGTGTAGATCGTAACGAAGAGCAGGCCCGGCAGGACCGTCTCGATCATGCCCCGCAGACCGCCGAACGCCTCGAAGAGCGCGGCCTCGGTCACCGCCCGCGCATCCCGCTGGGCGTCTTCGGTCGGCTTGTCGAGCGACGTCACCGGCTACTCCCGTCCGAGGGGTCTGAGTTCGTACTTGGGATTGAACAGCACACGGCGGCCCCGGCTCATCGAGATCCGGCCCGACGCGATCAGCTTGCGTCCGGGTTCTATCCCCACTATGGAGCGCCTGCCCAGCCACACCACGTCCAGGGCGGCCGAACCGTCGAACAGCTCGGCCTCCAGGGCCGGAACACCGGCCCTCGGGCGCAGAGTGACCGTGCGCAAGGTACCAGTAACCGTGACCACCTGTCGGTCGCGGCAGTCGCCGATGCGCGTGCAGCCCGTGGTCTCGGAGTCCTCTCTCAGCTCCTCCGACTCCAGGTCCTCCTGGGAGGAGGAGAGCCGGTCGAGCATGCGCCGGAACCGGCCCACCGGCTTTTCGGAACGAGGGACAGCACTCATGTCTCAAAGCGTACCGAAGGGCGCTGACACTTACGTACCCGTGGTCACCGCTCACCGCTCGAACCGGTATCCCATCCCCGGCTCGGTGACGAAGTGCCGCGGATGCGACGGGTCCGCCTCCAGTTTGCGGCGGAGCTGGGCCATATAGACCCGCAGGTAGTTCGTCTCGGTGCCGTAGGAGGGGCCCCAGACCTCCCGGAGCAGCTGTTTCTGGCTGACCAGACGGCCCGCGTTGCGCACCAGCACCTCCAGGAAGTGCCACTCGGTGGGGGTCAGGCGTACGTCGCGGCCCGCCCGGTTGACCTTCTTGGCGGCCAGGTCGACGGTGAAGTCCTCCGTCGTGACGATCACGTCGTCCTCGCCGCCCCCGGTGGGCTCGGCCCGGCGGACGGCCGCCCGGAGCCTCGCGAGCAGTTCGTCCATGCCGAAGGGCTTGGTCACGTAGTCGTCGGCGCCCGCGTCGAGGGCCTCGACCTTCTCGTCGGAGGAGTGCCGGGCGGACAGCACGAGGATCGGTACGCGCGTCCAGCCGCGCAGCCCCCTGATCACCTCGACGCCGTCCATGTCGGGCAGGCCCAGGTCGAGCACGATCACGTCGGGGTGGCGGGCGGCCGCGAGCTGGAGCGCAGTGGCACCGTCGGGGGCCGTGTCGACCTCGTACTTGCGTGCCTTGAGGTTGATCACGAGGGCTCGGGTGATCTGCGGCTCGTCGTCGACCACGAGGACACGGGTCATGAGGCCTGCCTTTCCGGTTGTACGGGTCCTGCGGCGTGGGCGGGTCCTGCGGCGTGGGCGGGCCCTGCGCCTTGTACGGGTTCGGCGGCGGCGTCCGCGAGGGGGCCTGGACGGGAGGGGCCCGCGCTGAGCGTGAGGACCATCGTGAGGCCGCCGCCCGGGGTGTCCTCGGCGTTGAGGGTGCCGCCCATGGCCTCGGCGAAGCCGCGGGCGACCGCGAGGCCGAGGCCCACTCCGGCGCCGCGCGGGGCGTCGCCGTACCGCTGGAAGGGGGCGAAGATACGATCCTTCGCCTCGTCGGGGACGCCCCGGCCACGGTCCACGACCCGCACCTCCACCCGGTCGCCGAGCGCGCTGGCGGCGACGAGGACGCGTTCTCCGGCGGGGCTGTACTTGACGGCGTTCTCGACGATGTTGGCGACCGAGCGCTCCAGCAGGCCCGGGTCGACCGCGACCATGGGCAGGGTCTCGGGGATCTCCAGTTCGACGCTGTGTTCCGGTACGCCGCCCAGGGCCATCGGGACGACCTCGTCCAGGTCGATCTCGCGGATCAGCGGGGTGACCGTGCCGGTCTGCAGGCGGGACATGTCGAGCAGGTTGCCCACCAGGTGGTCGAGCCGGTCGGCGCCCGCCTCGATGCCTTCGAGGAGCTCCGCCTCGTCCTCCTCGGACCAGGCCACGTCGTCCGACCTGAGGGACGTCACGGCGGCCTTGATGGCGGCCAGCGGGGTGCGCAGGTCATGGCTGACGGCGGCCAGGAGCGCCGTACGGATGCGGTTGCCCTCGGCGAGCGCGCGGGCCTGCCCGGCCTCCTGCTGGAGACGCTTGCGGTCCAGCACGACGACGGCCTGGGCGGCGAAGGCGGCCAGCACCCGGCGGTCCTCGGCGGGCAGCACCCGGCCGGAGAGGGCGAGCGCGGTGTGGTCGCCGACCGGCATGTCCACGTCCGCGGCCTCGGGGAGCGTCGGCGGACGCGGGCCCACGCTGCCCGCGCAGGTCCACGGGTCGACGTCGCCGGCGCGCTCAAGGAGCGCGACCGACTCCATGCCGAAGGTCTCGCGGACCCGCTCAAGGAGCGCGTCGAGGCTGGTCTCGCCCCGCAGGACGCTGCCCGCCAGGAAGGAGAGGATCTCGGACTCGGCGCGCAGCCGGGCCGCCTGATGGGTGCGGCGGGCCGCGAGGTCCACCACCGACGCGACCGAGATGGCGACGCCCACGAAGATCGCGATGGCGACCAGGTTCTTGGGATCCGCGATGGTCAGCCGGTGCAGTGGCGGCGTGAAGAAGTAGTTCAGCAGGAGCGAGCCGAGGGCCGCCGAGGCGAGCGCCGGAAGGAGTCCGCCGAGCAGGGCCGCCGCCACAATCAGGGTCAGGAACAGCAGCATGTCGTTGGCGAGCCCGAGGTCCGCGTCGGCGTGGGTCAGCAGCAGGGTGAGGACGGCCGGGCCGACGACACCGACCAGCCAGCCCAGGATGATCCGGGACCGGCCCAGGCGGGCGCCCCGGGCGACCGGCAGACCGCGCCCCTTGCCCGCCTCGTCGTGCGTGACGATGTGCACGTCCAGGTCGGGCCCCGACTCCCGGGCGACGGTGGCGCCGACGCCGGGCCCGAACACGTACTGCCAGGCCTTGCGCCGCGAGGAGCCCAGCACGATCTGGGTGGCGTTGACGCCGCGTGCGAACTCCAGCAGCGCGGTCGGGATGTCGTCGCCCACGACGTGGTGGAAGGTGCCGCCGAGGTCCTCGGCGAGGGTCCGCTGGACGGCCAGTTCCTTGGGCGAGGCGGCGGTGAGGCCGTCGCTGCGGGCGATGTAGACGGCGAGCACCTCGCCGCCTGCGCCCTTCTCGGCCAGTCGGGCGGCCCGGCGGATCAGCGTACGGCCCTCGGGTCCGCCGGTCAGGCCGACGACGATGCGTTCGCGGGCCTGCCAGGTGGAGCGGATGCCGTGTTCGCCGCGGTACTGCTGGAGGTACTCGTCGACGCGGTCGGCGACCCAGAGGAGGGCCAGCTCGCGCAGCGCGGTGAGGTTGCCGGGGCGGAAGTAGTTGGACAGGGCCGCGTCGACCTTGTCGGGCTTGTAGATGTTGCCGTGCGCCATCCGCCGTCGCAGCGCCTGCGGCGACATGTCGACGAGCTCTATCTGGTCGGCCCGCCGCACCACCTCGTCCGGGACGGTCTCCCGCTGGCGCACGCCGGTTATGGACTCGACCACGTCACCGAGCGACTCCAGGTGCTGGATGTTGACCGTCGAGACGACGTCCACGCCGGCGGCGAGCAGCTCCTCGACGTCCTGCCAGCGCTTGGCGTTGCGGGAGCCGGGGACATTGGTGTGCGCCAGTTCGTCCACCAGGGCGACGGCCGGGCCGCGCTCCAGGACGGCGTCGACGTCCATCTCGGTGAAGGCGGTGCCCCGGTGGGCCAGCTCCCTGCGGGGGATCTGTTCCAGGCCGTGCAGCATGACTTCCGTACGCGGCCGGTCGTGGTGCTCGACGAACGCCACCACACAGTCCGCGCCCCGCTCGACACGGCGGTGCGCCTCGGACAGCATCGCGTACGTCTTGCCGACGCCCGGTGCCGCACCGAGGTAGATCCGAAGCTTGCCGCGTCCCATGGCCTCATTGTCTTCCCGAACGCATCGTGTGCGCTGAGTAGACCCTACGGCCGACGATTGGGGCGAACGGGACGGGAGGCCCGGGCGCGGGCGTCTTTGACAGAACCCTGACGCCCGGGCCCCGGGCGCTGCTCCTGGCTCGGGCCGGAGCCGAGTCCGGGCATCGGTGCGGGACGCCGGTGCGCGGCACCGGTCCGCAGCGCCGGTCCAGGACGCCGGTCCGCAGCGTCAGCTCTCCACTATTTCGCCGTCGCTCAGTTCCAGGACCCGGTCGGCCAGGTCCAGGAGGGCCGCGTCGTGGGTGGCCACCAGCGCGGTGACCCGCTCGCTGCGGACGACCGCCCGCAGCAGCTCCATCACCCCGATACCCGTCTCGGCGTCGAGCTGGCCGGTGGGCTCGTCGGCGATGAGGAGCGCCGGGTTGTTCGCGAGGGCGCGGGCGATGGCGACGCGTTGCTGCTGGCCTCCGGAGAGCTCACCGGGCCGCTGTGCCGCGTGGTCGGCGAGCCCGACCAGGGAGAGCAGCAGTTCGACGCGCTCCTCGCGCTCGCGCGGGTGGGCCCGGCGCAGCCGCATGGGCACGCCCACGTTCTCGGCGGCCGTCAGGATCGGGATGAGCCCGAAGGACTGGAAGACGAAGCCGATACGGTCCCGGCGCAGCTCAAGGAGCCCGTTCTCCCCGAGCCCGGAGAGGTCGAGTCCGTCGACGGTGATCCGGCCCTCGTCCGGTTCGTCGAGCCCGCCGACGAGGTTCAGCAGGGTCGTTTTGCCCGACCCCGAACGCCCCTTGAGCGCGACGAGTTCGCCGCGCGGAATGTCGAACGACACTCCGCGCAGGGCGTGTACGGCGGTGGCTCCGCTGCCGTACGAGCGGTGGATGTTCTCCACGCGCACCATGGTGTCCGTGACGACCTGAGTACTCATGCCTCTCCCCCGTGGACCGAGCGCCAGTATCACCGTCCGACGCCCGGACCTGCAACGGTTCGACCCCTCCGGCCCCCCCTGACATCCGATGGACCGGTCGTATCCGCCGGATACGCCGGATCGGCCGGTCAGGCCTTGACCGTGAAGCCGTGCTGCCGCCCGAGCTTGCCGAGGGTGGTCTGGCCCGGGATGCCGTTCGCGTCGGCGCCGCTGAAGCCGTAACGGCGCTGGAGGGCCGCGTACGCCTCGACGGTCCTGGAGCCGAAGGAGCCGTCGGCCCACTGGGCGGGCAGCAACCCCTCGGCCACGAGGGCCTTTTCGACGACCAGGACGTCCGGCTTGTGCGTCGTGCCGCCCTGGGGCAGGCCCGGGTCGCGCCGCGCGGCGGCGATCAGATTGCTGAGGTCGACGACGGGCTTGGCGGGAGTGGTGCCGGTACCCGGCTTGCCGGCCGGGGCCGCCTCGAAGAGGGCGGCCTTGTCGATGCTGCCCGGGTCCCAGTGGTCGTTGCCCGGGATGTTCGCGTGGCCGTAGTGACCGCCCTTGCTCATCCACACCGAGCGGGGGCGGTTGGTCGCGTCGGCGCCCGAGGTCGCGAGACGCCCGGCCGGGAAGGTGTCCGGGATGTTCCAGGAGCGGATCGCGGCCATCATGGCCCGGTAGTTCGGGCCCGGCTTCCAGGTCTTGGTGAACGGCTTCGCGGCCCGCCCGAGCACCTCGATCTGGATGCAGACCTTCCCGACGCGGTTGGTCCTCGTCGACCCGTCGTTGCGCAGCGCGCGGGCGCTCTGCTTCAGCGGGCCGTACTGGCCGAGCCGGTCGGTCGTCGGGTCGTACAGCAGGTGCGGCTCGGCGGCGACACGGATCAGATGCGCCGCCACCGAAGTGAACGCGTCGTCCCCCGTGCCGCTCTCCGTCGTGTGCCAGACGACGCGGCCGGGAACCGACGGATGGTCCATCGCGCCTCCGATGCTTCCGTCACCCAACCGCTGTGCCTTTTCGATCCAGTTGGTGCTCATTCCGATTCCCCATGGTCTTTCTTGATCGGCAAGTCGGGCGCGTATCAGGGGAGTTGATGACTCCCCCCTCCCCTGATCACGCTCAGAGTGACGCAACGTAGCCGCTTCCGGGTTGCGCCCGGGGCTTTCTTCACTCGTTCGGCCGAAACGACGACGGGCCGCACTCCCCGAAGGGAATGCGGCCCGTCGCGTGTGCTCTGTGCGGGTCTGCGTGTCCGTGTGCCCGGTTAACGGACCTCGGTGATCTCCGGGCCGCGCTGCAGCTGCCCCATGCCGCCGGAGAAGCGGGAACCGGCCTGCTCCTCCTGCTGCACACCCTCCGCGACCATCTGCGCGTCGTCCGGCAGCTTCAGGACGATCGGGTCGCGCGGCGCCATCGGGCCCTCGCCGCGGACCACCACGGTGTCCCGGAAGATCTGCTCCAGCAGACCGGCGGCCTGCGGCTGCACCGCGCCCTGCCCGGAGATCACTCCGCGCAGGAACCAGCGGGGGCCGTCCACACCGATGAACCGGACGACCTGGAAGCCGCCCGTGCCGTCCGGCAGCTGCACCGGTACCTGAGCGCGCAGCTCCCAGCCCAGCGAGCCCTCGACCTCGTCGATGACACCGCCCTGCTGGGTGATGCCGGTGGCGATCTCCTCGCGCACCTCGCCCCAGATGCCCTCGCGCTTGGGAGCGGCGAAGGCCTGCAGCTGGACGGCGCTGTCCTTCAGCACCACCGTGGCCGCGACGATCGCGTCACCCGCGACCTCCACCCGGAGCTCCATGCCGTCGACCCCGGGCACGAAAAGGCCACCCAGGTCGACCCGGCCCTCGGCCGGATCACGCACCTCGGTGCTGTCCCAGGGCCCGTCGGGACGCGGCTCCGGCGCCAGCCTCACGCGCTCGCGCTCCGCCTCGTCCGTCTCAGTGTCGACTGCGTCGACGACCTGCTCGGCCTCGCCCGCCGCGTCCTCGGCGGCACTGCCCTTCTTGCGACGTCCGAACACGTCACTGTCCTTCCCGGTCGGATACGACCGAAGCGTATCGATTGCCACCCGTTGTGCCGCCCACCGCGGAATGCCCGCCCGTGGACCCGAAGCCCCCTGCGGCCCGCGCCGAGTCGGGAAGCTCCGCAACCTCCTGGAAGCGCACCTTCTCGACCTGCTGGACGACCAGTTGGGCAATCCGGTCGAAGCGCTCGAACCGCACGGACTCGCGCGGGTCGAGATTCACCACGATCACCTTGATCTCCCCACGGTACCCGGCATCAACCGTCCCCGGGGCATTCACGAGAGCGACGCCGCAGCGGGCGGCAAGACCGGAACGCGGGTGCACGAAGGCCGCGTACCCCTCGGGGAGCGCGATGCACACTCCGGTGGGGAGCACGGCCCGTTCGCCGGGTTCCAGCACCCGGCTCTCCGTGGTGCGCAGGTCCGCGCCGGCGTCGCCGGGATGCGCGTATTCCGGAAGCGGTACGTCCGGATCGACGCGCTTGATCAGCACGCCCACGGGCGCCTGCGCGGGCGTCACGGGTTCACCTCGAAGGCACGCGCCCGGCGGACCTGGTCGGGGTCGTTCATGGTCGCCCGGATCTCCTCCTGGCGGCCGTTGCCGACGAAGTGGTCGACACCCACCTTGATGAAGAGGGCGTCCGCGCGGACCGCGACGGTCCCGTCGGGGCCCCCGATGCGGCCCGTGGCGGACGAGTAGATCTTGCGTCCCGCCACGGCCGTGACCTCGGCCTCCAGGTACAGCACGGTGCCCACGGGCACGGGCCGTACGAAGTCGGTCTCCAGTCGGCCGGTCACCGCGATGGTGCGCAGCAGCGAGTTCAGCGAGCCGAGGGTCTCGTCGAGGGCACTGGCGAGGACTCCGCCGTGCGCCAGGCCGGGGGCGCCCTGATGCGCCGGCTGCACGGTGAACTCGGCGGTCATCCTGACCCCGTCGCCCGCCCGGGCCGCGAGACGCAGCCCGTGGGGCTGTCCGTCGCCGCAGCCGAAACACTGGTCGTAGTGCGCGCCGAGCAGCTCGCCCGGGGCGGGCGCGTCGGGGTGGCGCACCGGCGCCACGGCGTCGGCCGGGGGCCGCAGGGCCGAAGATGTAGCACTCACAGGCGCAGACCCTACCTCCGCGTCGGCGGACCGCACGCACCGTGGCAGGCTTGGCGGTATGCAGCCCTCCGCCTCGCCGTACGAAGAACGTCTGACCGCGCCCCGTTCCTGGTGGCTCGTCTGCCTGCTGGTGGGCGTCTCGATGGCCCTGATCCTGCTGCCGTTCGGCACGCTGGCCCTCCTGGGCGGGCTGGCGGGCGGCACGGCGGTATCGGCGGTGGTGGCCAGTTCGTACGGCTCCGCGCGGATTCGTGTGGTGGGCGGCTCCCTGATCGCGGGCGATGCCCGGATTCCGGTCTCCGCCCTGGGCGAGGCCCATGTCCTCGACCCCGAGGAGGCCCGCGCCTGGCGCTCGTTCAAGGCGGACGCGCGCGCCCACATGTTGCTGCGGGCCTACGTCCCCACAGCGCTGCGCGTGGACATCACCGACCCGGCGGACCCGACGCCGTACGTCTATCTGTCGACGCGCGATCCGGAGCGCCTGGCCGCGGCACTGGACGCGGCCCGCACAGCCGCGTAGACGCCTGCGGCTGCGCTCCGTCACCACCGCATCCGGAACCGTTCGTACTCGTACGAGAACTTTTCCTTCCGCGGGACAGAACTTTGCCCGTTGCGCGACGCCGGTCCTCGGTAGCGACAGGTCGGGGCGGTGGGCGAGTCGGCCCGGTGGGCTCAGGGTGCCGGCTCTCCGGGGGTGTCACCCGGGTTCAGTGGCAGGGGGTCCGGCGGCGTCTCCAGGGGCGGCAGCGCCGGGAGGGCGTCCCAGGGCACCTGTGCCTTGCGGAGGTCTCCGCGGACGCGGTCCGCGAGCTTTCTCGTGTCACGGCGGTTCATGGCCGCCCCCACGGCGGCGCCCACCATGAACGGCATCAGGTTCGGCAGGTCCCTGATCAGGCGTTTCATGATCTGCTGGCGCAGCTCGCGCTTCATCGGGCCGCCGAGGGCCGAGGTGAACGTCGACGGCTTGGTCACGTCGATACCGCGTTCCTCCGACCACGAGTTCAGATACGTGGTGGAGCGGTCTTTCAGGCTGCCCGCCGGCCGCAGGCCGTAGACCTCGTACAGCTCGGCGATCAGCTTCAGCTCGATCGCGGCGACGCCGGTGATCTCTGCGGCCAGTTCCGCCGGCATCGCCGGTGGTACGGGCATCATCGCGGCGGCACCGACTCCCGCGCCCACCGTGGACGTCGCGTTGCGCGCGCCCGCGACGAGCTTGTCAGCGAGCTGCTCGGGCCCCAGGCCCGGGAACTGCTTCCGAAGCGCGTCGAGGTCACGTACGGGGATCCGCGGGGCGATCTCGATGACGCGGTCGGTGAGGTACGCCAGGGCGACTCTGGCCCGGCTGCCGCCCTTACGGACGCCTTCCTTGACCCCGTGGCCGATGGCGGCCGCTCGGCGCTTGGCGACAGGCGCCTTGGCAACCGGCACCGCCAGGGCACCGGAGGCGCCTGTCGCGTCCACTCCTTCGAGCGAGGCCGGGCGGCCCCGCTCGTCGTCACGCATGCCGTCCTGAGACGGACCGGCCGCTCCCCGGTCACGGAAGCGGCGCTTCCAGGGCGGGGTCGAGCCTGTCACGGCCGACCCTGCCTCAGTCGCAGTCGCGGCAGATCGGCTGGCCGTTCTTCTCGCGGGCCAGCTGGCTGCGGTGGTGGACCAGGAAGCAGCTCATGCAGGTGAACTCGTCCTGCTGCTTCGGCAGGACCCGGACGGCCAGTTCCTCGTTCGAAAGGTCCGCTCCGGGCAGTTCCAGGCCTTCGGCGGCCTCGAACTCGTCCACGTCGACCGCTGAAGTCGACTTGTCGTTCCGGCGAGCCTTGAGTTCTTCAAGGCTGTCCGAGTCGACGTCGTCGTCGGTCTTGCGTGGGGTGTCGTAATCCGTTGCCATTGTCGCTCTCCCCCTCTGGGTGTCTGCGGTGTCTCAGCGCAGGTAACGCGTGAGAGGCCGGACTTGTGCCCGACCTGAGGCGGAGATTTTGCCTCACATCAAGGTCTGTTACTCAATCGACACCCAACCGGACTCCTCAAGAGTGATCGGCTTGGATGGCGAACGGGACCGTACACGGTCCGAATGCCGCACTTCAAAGGCGTCTCACCGTGTACTTCCCGTGATCTCGGCCCCCGAAAACCCGGATGTTCCCGGCTTTCCGACAGTCTTATTGATCACGGAGGGTAGATGGCCGGAAATTCGCCCTGTGATCGATCACACACGAGAGTGTCCTTTTTCCGCCCAGAAAATTCCGCGCAAAGCGAACATCCCCGCGTGTCGGCGACATGTTCTCAGATGGGCAGGGCCACTCGCATCACCAGGCCACCTCCCTCGCGCGGCTCCGCGACGATGTGACCGCCGTGGGCACGGGCCACCGACCTGGCGATGGACAGTCCCAGGCCCACCCCCTTGTCGCTGCCCGTCCGCTCGGTACGCAGCCGCCGGAACGGCTCGAAAAGATTGTCGATCTCGTACGCGGGGACCACGGGCCCGGTGTTGGCCACCGTGAGGACCGCCTGGCCGTGCCGCACGCCCGTGACGACCTCGACCCAGCCGTCGTCCGGCACGTTGTACCGCACGGCGTTCTGGAGGAGGTTCAGGGCGATCCGCTCCAGGAGGACACCGTTGCCCTGGACGACCGCGGCGGCCCGCTCCCCGCGGACCTCCACGCCCTTCGCCTCCGCCTCGCCCCGCACCTGGTCTATGGCCTGCGAGGCGACCTCGGCGAGGTCGACCGGCTTGCGCTCGACGATCTGGTTGTCGCTGCGGGCGAGCAGCAGCAGGCCTTCGACGAGCTGCTCGCTGCGCTCGTTGGTGGCGAGCAGGGTCTTGCCCAGCTGTTGCAGCTCCACGGGGGCGCCCGGATCCGACAGGTGCACTTCCAGGAGGGTGCGGTTGATCGCCAGGGGCGTCCGCAGCTCGTGCGAGGCGTTCCCGACGAACCTCTGCTGGCCGGTGAAGGCCCGCTGCAGCCGCTCCAGCATGTCGTCGAAGGTGTCCGCCAGCTCCTTGAGCTCGTCGTCGGGACCGTCCAGCTCGATCCGCCGGGAGAGGTCCGAGCCCGCCACCGCGCGCGCGGTACGGGTGATGCGGCCCAGCGGCGAGAGGACCCGGCCTGCCATCGCGTAACCGAAGGCGAACGCGATCACGGCCAGGCCGAGCAGAGCCATCAGCGAGCGGCTGAGCAGGCCGTCCAGGGCGTGCTGCCGCTGGGCGGCGGTGCACTCCTTGAGCATCGCGTTCAACTCTTCGTTACTGCTGGCACCGCTCAGTTGTGGACACGTGCCACTGGTGAGTTCCAGATTGCTGCCGGTCACCCGGAAGTCGACACCGCTGCCCTCGTGGAGGGCCTGGGCCGCGAGCAGGTAGATGATCGACAACAGCAGGATCCCGGCGATCAGGAACATCCCGCCGTACAGCAGCGTGAGACGTATCCGGATGGTCGGGCGCAGCCAGGGGAACGGCGGGTCCGGTTTTCTGGGGTCCCAGGTGGGTTTCGGTGGCGCCTTGGGCGGAGCGGGTGTCGTGGTCATCGGGGATCAGATCCGGTAGCCGGAGCCCGGCACGGTGACGATGACCGGCGGCTCGCCGAGCTTGCGGCGCAGGGTCATCACCGTGACGCGTACGACGTTGGTGAACGGGTCGGTGTTCTCGTCCCAGGCCTTCTCCAGGAGCTGCTCGGCGGAGACGACGGCGCCCTCGCTGCGCAGCAGCACCTCCAGGACGGCGAACTCCTTGGGCGCGAGCTGGACCTCCTTGCCGTCGCGGAAGACCTCGCGGCGGTTGGGGTCGAGCTTGATCCCGGCCCGCTCCAGGACGGGCGGCAGCGGCAGGCTCGTCCGCCGGCCCAGCGCACGCACGCGTGCCGTCAGCTCGCTGAACGCGAAGGGCTTGGGGAGGTAGTCGTCGGCGCCGATCTCCAGGCCCTCGACGCGGTCGCTGACGTCTCCGGAGGCCGTAAGCATCAGCACGCGGGTGGGCATGCCGAGCTCGACGATCTTGCGGCAGACGTCGTCGCCGTGCACGAGCGGGAGGTCACGGTCGAGGACGACCACGTCGTAGTCGTTGACGCCGATACGCTCCAGAGCCGCCGCGCCGTCGTACACGACGTCGACGGCCATGGCCTCCCGGCGCAGTCCGGTGGCCACCGCATCGGCGAGCAGTTGCTCGTCCTCGACGACGAGTACGCGCACGTCGCTTGTCCTTCCTGTGTCCACCCGCGTAGCTGCTTCTCGGCGCACGCGGGCGGGTCCGACGGGGTCCTCCAGCTCGGGCGCAGCCGCGAGCAGGGAGAGTGAGACTCCATCCTGCCCTTTTCGGCCATAAGTCGGCTGTAAGACGAGTTCCTGGGCCCGGGAATGCCAGATTTTCTCGCGTGGTTGAGGTTTCCGTCGAAGGGACCGGGGGGAGGACGGCTTTACACCCCGCGATCACGCTCTGCTTGTGCCGCACGACCATGCGGCACGTCATGGTCCGCTTCCGCAGGGCGGGCGTGGGTGTCCGGCACTGACGCCGCCCGGCTGGGCAGCGCCGGGCACCCCCGGAGACGTGATCGCCCCTTCCGAAACGGCACACCCCCGTGCCACCCGACCCACGACCCACGACGAGGGGGCGCAGCATGGACGCTTTCACCGCAGGACTTCTGCAGCGCATAAGGACGACCGAGTCCGACCTGACGATGGCTCGCGAGACCGGCGACGACTTCCTCGCGGAGGTCGAGCAGGCAGAACTGGACGACCTGCACCGCCTGGCCGCGGAGCACGGTGTGCAGGTCGGCGCGTCACACGTCTGACCAGGCTCGTGACCGAGAGCGGGGCCCCGGGGGAAGATCCAGCCCGGGGCCNNGGCCCCGGGCTGGATCTTCCCGCGCCGTCAGTCGTGCCAGGCGCCGAGTTCGTCGAGGCGGGACTGGAGGGGTTCGAAGAGGCCGGGCGGGGCCGCGACCGTCAGCTCGGTCGAGAGGGGCTCTCCGGGGCGTCCGCCGGTCAGCGCGCCCGCCTCCCGGGCGATCAGGTCACCGGCGGCGTAGTCCCAGGGGTTAAGACCGCGCTCGTAGTACGCGTCCAGGCGGCCCGTCGCCACGTCGCACAGGTCGATCGCGGCGGAGCCACCGCGGCGGATGTCCCGGACCTGGGAGATCAGCTGCCCGACCACCTCGGCCTGCCGGGTCCTGCGGTCCGCGAGATAGCCGAAGCCGGTGCCGACGAGGGCGAGACCGAAGTCGGGAGCGGGCCGCACGCGCGCGGGGCGGTCGTTGACATACGCGCCCTCGCCCAGGACGGCCCGGTAGGTCTCCCCGCGCATCGGGGCGTGGACGACACCGACAAGGGTCTCGCCGTCCTTGCGGACCGCGATGGACACGGCCCAGCTGGGCAGTCCGTACAGGTAGTTGACCGTCCCGTCGATCGGGTCGATCACCCACTGGACGCCGCTGCTGCCCTTGATGTCGGCGCCCTCCTCGCCGAGCACGCCGTCGTCGGGCCTGACGTCGGCCAGCAGGCCGGTGATCAGCTTCTCGGAGGCGATGTCCATCTCGGTGACGACGTCGACCGCGCTGGACTTGGTCGCTGCCACGCCCAGGTCGTCGGGGCGGCCGTCGCGCAGGAAGGCTCCCGCTCGATGGGCCGCGTCGAGCGCGATCTCCAGCAGCTCGGCCTTCAGCTCGTCGTTCGCTGTGGCGGTCACGGTGCTCCTCATGCGTACGGGCTGTCGGCGCCCGCGGCGGCGGGCCGAGGTGTGCGGGCAGGGCAGCAGCCCACGGGGCAGAGGTCGTGGCTCGGGCCCAGGGTGCCGAGGGCACAGGGGGAGACGTCCGCGCCCCTCTCGGTGGCGGCCCGCTCCAGGACGAGGTCGCGGATCGCGGCGGTGAACCGCGGGTCGGCCCCCACCGTGGCCGAGCGGCGCACCGGCAGTCCCAGCTCGGCGGCCTTCGCCGTGGCCTCCGTGTCGAGGTCGTACAGGACTTCCATGTGGTCCGAGACGAACCCGATCGGCGC
Organism: Streptomyces aurantiacus; assembly: GCF_001418335.1. Classification (GTDB taxonomy): domain Bacteria; phylum Actinomycetota; class Actinomycetes; order Streptomycetales; family Streptomycetaceae; genus Streptomyces; species Streptomyces aurantiacus. The sequence goes on from NZ_LIPP01000005.1 coordinate 101,510, forward strand.
CATGACGACGGCCGGGACGCCCGCCCCGTGCAGCTCTTCCAGGTGGTCGCAGATGTCCGGCTCCAGCCACGGGATGTGTGGGGCCCCCGAACGCGACTGGTAGACGAGCCGCCAGGGGTGGTCGGTCCCGGTCCGCTCGCGCACCGCGTCGGCGACGATCCGGGCGACGTCCAGATGCTGCTTCACGTACGCCCCGCCGTCGCCGTGCGCCTCGACGGGTCCTGAGGTGTCCGCCGCGGCGTCCGGGATCGAGTGCGTCGTGAAGGAGATGTGCGCGCCCGCCCGGACGTCCTCGGGGAGCTCGGCGAGGGACTTCAGGACGCCCTCGGTCATCGGCTCGATGAACCCCGGGTGGTTGAAGTAGTGCCGGAGCTTGTCGATCCGCGGCAGCTCCAGGCCCTCCCCCTCCAGGGTCGCCAGCGCTCCGGCCAGGTCCTCGCGGTACTGCCGGCAGCCCGAGTACGAGGCGTACGCGCTGGTGGCGAGGGTGAGGACGCGGCGGCGGCCGTCGGCGACCATCTCGCGCAGGGTGTCCGTCAGATACGGGCCCCAGTTCCGGTTTCCCCAGTACACCGGCAGGTCCGGGCCGTGCTCCGCGAAGTCCTTGCGCAGCGCGTCCAGCAGAGCGCGGTTCTGGTCGTTGATCGGACTGACCCCGCCGAACAGGAAGTAGTGCTGCCCCACCTCCTTGAGGCGTTCCTTGGGGATGCCCCGGCCACGGGTCACGTTCTCCAGGAACGGGACCACCTCGTCGGGACCCTCGGGGCCGCCGAACGAGAGCAGGAGCAGGGCGTCGTAGGGGGTGGCATCGAGCGCGTCTCGCATGCCTCGATCCTGCCATCCGCCTCCGACACCGGGGCGGCGGCGGGGGGCCGGACGGCAGGTGGACGGCAGATGGGCGGCAGATGGGCGGCCTGACCGGACATATCCGTGGATGCGTTACGGTCACCCGACCCGTAAGCTGCATCGGTCGGATACACGCCTTACCGACCTCTCGTCGCACCCTCACCGGAGACTCCCGTGCCCAGCCCCTACCGCGCCCTGTTCGCCGTGCCAGGCGCCAGGGGCTTCACCGTCGCGGGCCTCCTCGGCCGGATGCCGCTGTCGATGATGGGCATCGGCGTGGTCACGATGATCTCGCAGGTCACCGGCCGGTACGGGCTCGCGGGCGCGCTCTCGGCGACGATGGCGCTGTCCGCGGCGGCGCTCGGACCCCAGATATCCCGGCTGGTGGACCGGCACGGGCAGCGCAGGGTGCTGCGGCCCGCCACGCTCTGCGCGCTCACCGCGTCCACCGGCCTCCTGCTGACCACGCGCCTCGACGGGCCGGACTGGCTGCTGTTCCTCTGCTCGGCCGGCATCGGCTGCGTACCGAGCGTCGGCGCGATGACCAGGGCCCGCTGGGCGCTCGTCTACCGGGGCAGGCCCGAGCTCCACACCGCGTACGCCTTCGAGTCGGTCGTCGACGAGATCTGCTTCGTCTTCGGGCCGATCATCTCCATCGGCCTGTCGACCGTGTGGTTCCCGGAGGCCGGACCGTCGCTCGCGGCCTGCTTCCTCGCGGCCGGCGTCTTCTGGCTGACGTCCCAGCGCGCCACCGAGCCGCCGCCGCATCCGCGCGGGCACCACACGGGAGGCTCGGCACTGCGCTCGGCCGGCCTCCAGGTCCTGGTTGCCACCTTCGTGGCGACCGGCGCGATCTTCGGCGCGGTCGACGTGGTCACCGTGGCCTTCGCCGACGAGGAGGGCCACAAGGGAGCCGCGAGCCTCGTCCTGGCCGTGTACGCGGCGGGCTCCTGCGCGGCGGGGGCCGTCTTCGGGCTGCTGAGCTTCGCGGGGGCGCCCGCCCGCAGGTGGGCCCTGGGCATCTGCGCCATGGCCGTGAGTATGATCCCCCTCCTACTGGTCGGAAACTTGCCGTTCCTGGCCGTGGCGCTGTTCGTTGCGGGCCTGTCCATCGCACCGACGATGATCACGACGATGGCCCTCGTCGAACTGCACGTACCCCGCGCGAAACTGACCGAGGGCATGACGTGGGTGAGTACCGGGCTCGCGGTCGGCGTCGCGCTCGGCTCCTCCGTGTCCGGCTGGGTGATCGACACGGCCGGGGCGCGGGCCGGGTACGGGGTGCCGGTCGCGGCCGGGGCCGTCGCGGTCGCGGTGGGATTCCTCGGGTATCGCCGGCTCAGCAGGCCGGTTCCGCAGCGGGAAGGGGCCCATGAACAAGGCAGCGAGCAGGAAGAACGGCACCTGGCGTAACTGGGCCGGGAACGTCACCGCCCGCCCGGCCCGGGAGGTCGCTCCGGCCTCCGTCGAGGAACTCTCCGCCGCTGTGCGCCGGGCCGCCGAGGACGGGCTCAGGGTCAAGGCCGTCGGTACGGGCCACTCCTTCACCGCGGTCGCGGCGACCGACGGTGTGTTGATCCGCCCTCAACTGTTGACCGGGATACGCAAGCTCGACCGCGAGGCCTCCACCGTCACGGTGGAGGCCGGCACACCGATCAAGCGTCTCAACCTGGCCCTGGCCCGGGAGGGTCTTTCGCTCACGAACATGGGCGACATCATGGAGCAGACGGTGTCCGGCGCGACCAGCACCGGCACGCACGGCACCGGCCGCGACTCCGCCTCGATCGCCGCCCAGATCACGGCCCTCGAACTGGTGACCGCCGACGGCTCGGTCCTCACCTGCTCCGCGAAGGAGAACCCCGAGGTCTTCGCCGCGGCCCGGATCGGTCTCGGCGCCCTCGGCGTCATCACCGCGATCACCTTCTCCGTGGAGCCCCTTTTCCTCCTCACCGCCCGTGAGGAGCCGATGAGCTTCGACAAGGTGACGAACGCGTTCGACGAACTGTGCGCGGAGAACGAGCACTTCGAGTTCTACTGGTTCCCCCACACCGGCAACTGCAACACCAAGCGCAACAACCGCAGCGCGGGCCCGGAGCAGCCGGTGGGCACCGTCCGCGGCCTCTACGAAGACGAGTTCCTGTCCAACGGCGTCTTCCGAGCGGCCAATCACGTGGGCAGGGCCGTCCCCGCCACGATCCCCTCGATCGCCCGGATCTCCAGCCGCGCCCTGTCCGCGCGCACCTACACCGACATTCCCTACAAGGTCTTCACTTCTCCTCGCCGGGTGCGCTTCACGGAGATGGAATACGCCGTTCCGCGTGCCGCCCTCGTCGAGACCCTGCGCGAACTGAAGGCCATGGTCGACCGTTCACCACTGCGCATCAGCTTCCCCGTCGAGGTGCGTACGGCCCCGGCGGACGACATCGCCCTCTCCACCGCGTCCGGCCGGGACAGCGCGTACATCGCGGTCCACATGTTCCGGGGGTCGCCCTATCAGGCGTACTTCAGTGCCGCCGAGCGGATCTTCACCGCGCACGAGGGGCGGCCCCACTGGGGCAAGGTGCACACACGCGACGCGGCGTACTTCGCCGGCGCCTATCCGCGCTTCGGCGAGTTCACCGCGCTGCGGGACCGGCTCGACCCGGAGCGGCGTTTCGGCAACGACCACTTGCGGCGGGTGCTGGGCGAGTAGCCGTTCACCCTGACCAGCCGTCCACCTCGACCAGCCGTTCACCTCGACCGATTGCCCGAGCACAGGACGTACGAGGCGGAGTGCGACGTCCGTTTCCGGTGATCATGTGAAGAGTGGGTCACGGCATGATCACCGGTGATCACCGGAGCGTCACCCAGGGCCGTCAACTCCCGCCTGCGGACAGAAGTTCGGTCGCGTGCCGATCTACCCAAGTGGGCCGAATGGAGTACTGTTGCGAGCCCTGGGTCCGGACACTCGCCAGGGCGTCCGGGGCCTTCCAGGACCGCCGGGAGGGGGCTCGTTGCACAGGGTGATGAGGTTCGTCACTTAGCGTTGCGAATAGGTAACCGTGCCATAACGGCGAGCCGGGGCCCATGCCCGACACGCCGGGCAACTCGGCAAGGTTGTGGCAGGCTGCACCCGGGCAGGCCACACTCGACTAGCGGAAGCAGCGACGCACGTGACGTCGGCAGGCACCACCCGGGAGGTCCCCATGCCCGAACTGCGTGTCGTGGCCGTCTCCAACGACGGCACACGGCTGGTGCTGAAGGCTGCGGACAGCACGGAGTACACGCTTCCGATTGACGAGCGTCTACGCGCCGCCGTACGCGGCGACCGTCCCCGCCTCGGCCAGATCGAGATCGAGGTGGAGAGCCATCTCCGCCCCCGAGACATTCAGGCACGCATACGTGCGGGAGCATCCGCCGAAGAGGTCGCCCAGCACGCCGGCATCCCCGTCGACCGGGTGCGCCGCTTCGAGGGACCCGTGCTCGCCGAGCGCGCCTTCATGGCGGAGCGGGCCCGCAAGACCCCCGTCCGCCGCCCCGGTGAGACGACCGGCCCCCAGCTGGGTGAAGCGGTGCAGGAGCGCCTCCTGCTGCGCGGCGCCGACAAGGAGACCGTCCAGTGGGACTCCTGGCGCCGTGACGACGGCACCTGGGAGGTGCTGCTCGTCTACCGGGTGGCGGGCGAACCGCACTCGGCGAGCTGGACCTACGACCCGCCCCGGCGGCTCGTACAGGCCGTGGACGAGGAGGCGCGCTCGCTGATCGGCGAGTCCGACGACCTCGCGGCGGCCGAGCCCAGCTTCCCGTTCGTGCCGCGCATCGCCCGGCTGCCGCGCGACCGTCCGCTGGACCGCGCCCTGGACCGGCAGATCGAGCGGCCGAGCCTGCCCCCGTCGCCACCCGAGCCGGACATCGAGGAGGGCATCAGCGAGCGCGAGCGGGACTCGCTGACCAGCCTCCTGGAGGCGGTGCCCAGCTTCCGCGGCGACATGGTCGTACCCGAGCGGCCCTCGACCGCCCCCGCCGCCTCGGCGGCTTCCACTACCTCGGCGGCCGAGTACCCGGCGACGGAGGAACCGCCCGAGGAGGAGCCAGAGGTGGAGGAGCCGCCGGCTCCCGCGGCCTCGGCCGGTTCCGCCTACGCGGACGTGCTCATGCCGCGCTCGGTGGCCAGCCACCGCGACCGGCTCGTCGGCGCCACCGACCGGCAGGCGGAGGCGGACGGGGTCCGTCCGGGACGCAGAGCGGCCGTACCGAGCTGGGACGAGATCGTCTTCGGGACACGCCGCAAGAAGCAGGACTAGAAGGTGGATGGGGCTCGCACCCTCTCGGTGCGAGCCCTTCCCGCTCCTGTCCGCCCCCGCGCACCGACCCGCGCGTCCTCAGCGGCTTGCGCGTTCTTGTCGGTCCGCGCGTCCTTGTCTGCCCGCGTGTCCTTGTCTGCCCGGTCGGCCGCCGCGTCCGTGGGGTTACTGCGGGTCGGGGCCGGTCGCGACCGGGCGCCCGTCGTCCTGGGACCACTCCGACCAGGAGCCCACGTACAGCGCGGCCGGGATACCCGCGACCGCCAGCGCGAGCACCTCGTGCGCGCCGGAGACACCCGACCCGCAGTAGACACCGACCTCGGAAGTGCCGTCGGCACCCAGGGACTTGAAGCGGTCGGCGAGTTCACCGGCCGGCCGGAAGCAACCGGATTCGGCCACATTTCCCGTGGTCGGCGCCGACACCGCGCCGGGGATGTGGCCGCCGACCCGGTCGATCGGCTCGACGTCGCCGCGGTAGCGTTCGGCCGCCCGCGCGTCGAGCAGCAGACCGGTGCGGGCCAGCGAGGCGGCGCCGTCGGCGTCCAGCAGGGGCACCGCTCCGGGAGCCGGTACGAAGGTGCCGGCGGCCACGTCCCGGCGGCCGTCCTCGACCGGTCCGCTCCAGGCCGCGAAGCCGCCGTCAAGCACACGCACCGACGGGTGACCCGTCCAGCGCAACAGCCACCAGGCCCGTGCGGCGGCCCAGCCGAGCCCTCCGTCGTACACGACGACATCGCGGTCCGCGGAGACTCCGGCCGCGCGCATGGCTCTGCCGAACACCTCCGGGTCGGGCAGCGGATGCCGGCCCGCCGCACCGGCGGGAGCGGCGAGTTCGGTGTCCAGGTCCACGTAGGCGGCCCCCGGAATGTGGGCTTCCGCGTAGACGTGGCGCAGGTTCGGGCCGCCCAGCTGCCAGCGGATGTCCAGCACGACCGGGGGGTTCGGCCCCGCCAGGTCGCCTGCGAGTCGGGATGCGGAGATGATGGCGTTCATGGCCACCATCCTCGCGCACGGGGTGGCTACATCGTCCGGGCCCGGCTACTGTGCTCCGCCGGACCGGCCCGACCACCCGGCGTACCGGAACGGGCACACGCTGTACGACGGACACGCACCGCAGGACGGGCACACACCGTACGGCCGTCGGACACGCACAGGCAATCGCGGGGAAACGGATGGGCAACAGGAATGCGGGCACCCTTCCGCCGTGGGCCCTTCGGCCGGGACGCGGTGCGGCACCGGTGGTGCGACCATCGGCACCGGGTGCCACGCCCACGGGCGGCGACGGCGGACCCGGTTCGGAAGCGGAAGCGAAGCGGCCCCCATGAGGCGCCGAGGAGAGGGTGACGATGACCGAGGCACGGGGGTCGGCCGGCCTGAACGGCACTGCGTACGCGCCCGGCACGCCCTGCTGGGTGAGTCTGATGGTGCACGGGACGGCCGCGACCCAGGAGTTCTACGGGGAACTGTTCGGCTGGAAGTTCCAGCCCGGCCCGCAGCACCTGGGTCCCTACGTGCGGGCGCAGCTGGACGGGCAGGAGGTGGCGGGCATCGGCCAACTGCCACGGGACAGCCAACTGCCCGTGGCGTGGACGCCCTACCTCGCCTCGGACGACGTGGACCTGACGGCTGAGACGGTCCGGCACTGCGGCGGCACGGTCGGCGTCGGTCCGCTGGACGCCGACGACGCCGGCCGCCTGGCGATCGCCTCGGACCCCTCAGGCGCCGTGTTCGGCGTCTGGCAGGCCGCGGCCCACCTCGGTGCGGGCCTCGCCGGGGTGCCCGGCACCCCCGTCTGGAACGAGCTCGTCACGCGGGACGGCGCGGGTGTCACCAGGTTCTACGAGACGGTCTTCGGCCACGAGGCGAAGCCCTCGGTCTCCGCCGGCTCCGACTACGTCACCCTCCACGTCGAGGGCCGCCCGGTGGCCGCCATCAACGGCGTCGGCGCCGCCCTCCCGCGGGACCGCGGCGCCCACTGGATGACGTACTTCGAGGTCGTCGACGTGGACGCGGCCGTGGCCCGGGTCGTCTCCCTCGGCGGCCACGTCGTCGAGCCGGCCCACGAGGGCCCGCACGGCCGGGTCGCCTCGGTGGCCGACCTGGAGGGCGCGTCGTTCTCGCTGGTACGCACGAGCCGCTGAGCCGGCGTCCGGGCACGTGGGCCCCTGCTCGGCCGACCCGGTGATCGGCCACGACAGCCCTTAGGGTGGGTGGCCGGGTGGGTTGTTCTCAGGGCCTGTGGGTCGAGTGTCTGTGGGTCGGGGACCGGCGCGTGTCGGCGCCGGTGAGGGAGGCGCTGTGGACGGCGGCACGGTGGGACTGCGGATCGCGTCGGCAGTGGTCGTGCCGGTGCTCAAACGCCTGCTGCTGCCGCCCGCGAGCGCACCGGGGGCCGAGTTCGGCGACCGCCCCGTACCGATCCGCCGGCTCGTGTCCTTCACCTCCTTCGCCAAGGAGCACCGCACGCTCACCGAGGACGATTTGCACAAGGTGGCCCGCGAATTGGTCCGCCGCGCCGTGCGGGCCGCCGGACCGCACGATCCGCCGATCGGCGCCGACGAGCACGACGCCGTGGGGCAGGCGCTGACCCGCACCCTGCACGCGCTCGGCGATCTCGACATGGACGACGTCCACGCCTTCGCGCTCGGCCCCGAGAGGCTCGCCGCGGAACTGTCCAGGAGCGCGGGCCCCGACACCCGAAGGCTTCTCAGCGAGGACGCCGCCCGCTTCCACGACCGGCTCCTGGAGACGGCCTGCGTGCATCTCGTGCGGTTCTTCAGCCGGCGGCCCGGGTTCGCTGCCCGCGCCCAGATCGAACAGAGCCGCGAGATGCGGGAGCAGAGCGAGAAGCTGGACCGGATCCTGCGGCAACTGCCGGACATCAGCAGCCAGGACGCGCAGTTCGAGGAGGAGTACGCGCGCTATGTCGTCGAGTTCCACGGCAGGCTCACCATCTACGGCGTCGACCTGCGCGAACCGGACGGCCACGACTGGCCCCTGGAAGCCGCCTACCTGAGCCTGGACGCCCTGCCCTACCGCGACGGAGCCGATCCCGTTCCGGTGGTGGCCGGCGAGCCGGGCACCGACCGCGACGCGGAGGTCGAGCGGGCCGCGTGCCCGGCCGAGGAGGTCCTCGCCGACCACGAGCGCGTACTCCTCCGCGGGGTCGCGGGTACCGGCAAGACGACCCTGGTCCAGTGGCTGGCCCTGGCCACGGCGCAGCAGGAGCGGGTGCCCGGCGCGCTGTCGCAGCTGTTCGGACGGGTCCCCTTCGTCCTGCCGCTGCGCACCCTGGCGCGCAAGGGCGCCGAACTTCCCCTGCCCGAGGACTTCCTGCGGTGGATGGGCTGCCCCCTTGCGGGCACGGAGCCCGACGGATGGGCCGCGCGGGTGCTGCGGCACGGGCGCGGCGTGCTGCTGATCGACGGGGCCGACGAGATCCCGAAGGACGACCGGACCCGCACGCGGGCCTGGCTGAAGAAGCTGCTCGCCGTCTTCCCCGGCAACCTGTGGCTGCTCACCTCCCGTCCGTCGGCCCTCGAACGGGGCTGGCTGGCGCGCGAGGGCTTCCAGGAGTTCGCGCTCGCCGCGATGCGGCCCGCCGACATCAAGCAGTTCGTGCGGCGCTGGCACACGGCGGCGAACGCCTCGGAGCAACTCGGCGAGTCGCTCACCCTGTCGCTGCGCAGCAGTTCCGAGTTGAGCCGCCTGGCGACCAATCCCCTGATGTGCGGCCTGATCTGCGCCCTGCACCGGGAGCGCCGCGGGTTCCTGCCGCAGGGCCGTGCCGCCCTGTACGAGGCGGCGCTCTCCATGCTCCTGGAACGGCGCGACGTGGAACGCGAGGTGTACGGCCGCGGCCGCCCGGCACTGGACCAGAGGTCGGCGACGGAACCGCTCCAGCGACTCGCGTACTGGCTGATCCGCAACGAGCGGACGCAGCTGGACCGGCCGGACGCGGTGGACGTGGTGCGGCGGTTGCAGCCGTCCGTGCCCCGCCTCGCGGAGGTCGGGACGGCGGAGGACGCCCTGCAGTACCTCCTGGAGCGCTCCGGGCTGCTGCGCGAACCCGCCACCGGCGCCGTGAACTTCATCCACCGCACCTTCCAGGACTTCCTGGGCGCCAGGGCCGTACTGGAAGAACGTGACATCGGCATGCTGGTGAGCAACGCGCATCTGGACCAGTGGGAGGACGTGGTCCAGATGGCCGTCGCGCAGGCCCGCCACCAGGAGCGCGCCGATCTGCTGACCCGCCTGCGCGAACGGGGCGACCGGGAGCAGGACCCGGCGGTGCAGGCACGGTTGCGGCTCCTCGCGCTCGCCTCCCTCGAACAGGCCACCCGCCTCGAACCCGCGGTGCGCGAGGCCATCGAGGACCGGGCCGCGCGGATGCTCCCGCCGCGCAGTCTGCGGGAGGCCAGGTCACTGGCGCAGACGGGACCGCTGCTCCTCGGCCTGCTGCCGGCGGCCAAGGACCTGGTGGGTGACGAGGAACTGGCCACGGTGCACGCCATCTGCCAGATCGGCGGGGACGCGGCCATCCCGAGGCTCCGGGAGTTCCTGGGCACGCGCCAGCCCGCGGTACGCACGCAACTCCTCGGCCACTGGGACCGGTTCGACACGGCCGTGTACGCCGAGGAAATCGTGCGGCCACTCCTCGAAACCGCCCCCGACGAAACCGTCACGGTGCGTTCGCACGCCGAACTCGACGCTCTGCGCACCATGTCCGGGTACCAGCGCGTGGGGCTGCACGGCGACTTCGGCCCCGAGGAGATCCGCACCTCGCTCGACCCGCGCCGGCTGCGCGAGCTGCGGCTGCGCGACACCCTGCAGTTGCAGGATCTCGACCTGCTCTCCGCCTACCCCGAACTCGAAACACTCGTCCTGCGCGGGTGCCGCAACGTCAAGGACCCGGCGCCTCTGACGCGGCTGCCGCGCCTGCGGCGACTGGAACTGCGGGATCTCCCCCGGTTCGAGCCCCTGCTGAAACTGGCGGAGTGCCCGCGGCTGGAGGCTCTCCTCATCGGGCCGGAAGTCCCCTGGCGCGGCCTGTCCGACCTTCCTCGTGCCATCGAACTGCGCCTACTGTCGCTTCCGTCGGCGGCGGCGCAACTCTCGGGCATCGTGGTGTGCCGCGAGCTGGAGGACCTGCGCCTGCACGACGCGAGCGAGCGACTGGCACCGGACCAGTGGGGCCTGCTTCTCGGCACGTTGCCGAAGCTGCGCAAACTGACTTTGTCCTCGCAACAGTTGAGCATCCTGCTGTTCGCCCCGCGCACCGAGATACCCCAGGTCACCCACCTCGATGTGCGGGCCGGGGCCGGTTCCGCCGTGCCGCTGCGGCGGATCGTCCGGCGCCTTCCGGGGCTGGAGGAGATCCGCCTGTCGCAGGCCGCGGAGCTGGACCTGTCGCCCCTGGCCGGACTGCTCCGACTGCGCCGGGTGCGGCTCTCCTACCCCGGTGAGGTCCGCGGGGCGGATTCGCTGCCCCAGAACGTCGAGTTGGACATCCATCCGCGTCCCTGACGCCCCGTGCGCCATCGGTCGGCCCGAACACGCGTATGGGCCGGGTCCTGTGGGTCTTCGCCGGACAGGGCCCGGCGGGCACAGGTGGTAACCACCTGGTAACGCAGGCCCGGGAACACCTGGCAAGATGTTTGCGGGAACGGTAAATTCTACGCCTCCAGGCGCAATTGGTCCGAGTCCGCGCCTTGTGTCTCGGCGGACGGTGCCGCCCGCCTCCGAGGCTTTTTGCCGCTGGGCAGCGCAGGGCGACGGAAGCGGGACGCAGCCAGATGCACGTACCGGAGGGAGCGCCGCTCTACGGCAGGGACCCGCTGCTGCGTTCGCTCGTCCCCCGGCTCACGGGCCTCGCCTACGACGAGAGGTCCCGTACGGTGCGGGAGCACCAGGGCGATCTGCCGGTGGTGCTGGTGACGGGGCATCACGGCATGGGGCGTACCGCCGTACTCGACGAACTGGCGTCGCGCTATGCCGGCCGGCTGCCCCTCGCCCGGGTGCGGGCCGTGCCGGCCGAATCCGAAGTCCTCCCATCCGCTTCGGCCGACGGCACCGCTCCTGTCGCGTCGACACTCGCCGGACTCCTGACGGAGCTGGTGTGCGGGCTCGGGCCCGGCCTTCGCCGGCACTTCCCGGTCCTGGTGCCCGGCCTGTTCGCCGTCTCCGGCTGGCACCGCGGCAACGCCGAGCAGCGGGACGCGGCGTGTCTTCGGTGCGCCCGGCTGCTGCTCGCCTGCCGTCTCGCCGGCGGGGACGAGAACGCGCTGCGGCACACATGGGCCACCGCGGTCGAGGGGCGTCTGGAGGCCGTCGAGGCCGTCAATGCTGTCAACGCGAACGTGGATACGGGCACGGACACGGACGCGGACACAGACGCGGGCACGGATACGGACGCGGATACGGAGCAGAGCCGGCAGGCGCTCGGCGGCGCCCTGGTGGCGGAGTACGTCGACCGGTATCGGCCGACCGCGGCCCAGGAGTGGTATCGCAGCCGTTTTCCGCAGGGTGTGCGGGAACGGGATCCGCTGGTGGTGCTCGGTGAGTGGTTCCGGCAGGGCGGCGACTACCGGCACGCTGCCGAGCAGAGTCTGGTGGCCGCCTTCCTCCATGACGTCGCCGCCTCCTACGGCAGGCTGCAGCGGTGGAACCGTGAACCCTGGCCGCTCGTCCTGCTGGACGACGCGCACTGCGCGGCGGGCAGGGACTTCCTCCAACTGCTCCTCGAACACCGGGCGCTGCCCGAACGCCCCGATCACGAGGAACTCGTCGTCGTGGCCACGCGGCTCGGCGGTCCGCCGGACGGCACACCGGACGCCGTCCGCCGCGACCTCGCGGAACTGGTGCGATCCTCCGGCTGGGAGCGCAAGGGCCTCGCCCCGTCCGCCGGCCTGCTCACGGTCCCCCTCACCCCGCTGGCCCGGGACGACATCCTGCCCCTGCTCGTACGGGACCGGCCCGCGCCGCCGCTCCACCCTCATCTCGCCTCCGCCGTGCACTCCCTGACCGGCGGGCATCCCGCGGTGACCACCGTGCTGTGCGCGGCGGTCCTGGACGCCACCGAGCGGGGCCGCAGCGTGGGCCCGCGGGACCTCCTCGGCCTCGGCACCGGGGACGGCCGCCCGGTCGGCGAGGCAGTCCTCGAACGGCTGCTGCCGGACCGGCGCCAGCGCGACCGGCTGACCATGCTCTCGCTCGCCCGCGACAGCACGGCGGCCGAGGCACTGGCCGACCATCTGCGTCTCCAGGGCCCCGACCAGCTGCCCGCCAACTCCGCCACCGACTACCTCGAAGACCAGCAGTGGCAGCAGCACACCGACCCGGACCGGCCGTTGGTCACCGACCCCCTGTTACGCACGCTGCTCGTGCACGAGGCGCGCCGCACCACCCAGGGGGCCGCCGACGGCCGCGGCTGGCATGAGATCCACCGTTTTTTACAGTTGCACCACGCTCAGCGCGGCGAGAGCGGCGAGGCGGACGCGCTCCGGCACATGCTCGCGGCCGGGAACGCCGAGACGGTGGTGGCCACGCTGACGGAGGAGTTCCAGTCGGAGCAGGACGAACAGGCCGCCTCGCACTGGCTGTTGTGTCTGCGGTACGCCGCCACGGCTCCGACGCCCCCCACCGGCGAGTGGACCGACGAACGTACACAGGTCGCACTCGGCGCGCACGACCGCCGGTACTCGAATCTGCACGAGATCGAACGCTGCGTGAACCGGCTGCTGCACGCCCAGTGGCACGTGTCCGAACCGCACGCCCAGCCGGACCCCGACATGTGCAGGGCGGTCGGTGAAGAACTGGCGTTCCTCTCACCGCGACACCCGTCCTGGCACGCCGTCCTGAGCCAGGCCGCCCGCAGTTGGCCCGTGGCGGCACGGCAGAAGCGCCCCTTCCCCATCCCCGGTCAGTGAGGAAGCATGCTGGTCCGTCTGTTCCGTCGTCATCCTCGCGAGTGGGGGCCGGTCGAGTGGACGGCCGTCGTGGGACTCGGTGCGCTGATCGCCGTGACGATCACCGTCGTCGTCGGCGTCGCGCGCGGCCCCGGCAGGTGCGGTGACGATCTGCGGGAGATCAACGGAGACTGCGTGGGCGTCACCGAGAAGGCCTTCGAGGCGGACCCCGGCATCGCGAGTCTCATCAAGGCGGTCGCGCAGGAGAACGCCCGGGTGAAGCAGGGCTGGGAGTCCCCGCCGAGCGGCCCGAAGATCCCGTACGTGCGTATCGCGCTGATGATGCCCTTCACCTCGGACGAGCACAGCGCGATGACGACGGACATGATCCGCCGTGGGCTCGCCGGTACGCTGGCCGCCCAGCGGCAGGCCAATCGTTCCGGCGGACCGCGCTTCCAGTTGCTGCTCGCCCCCGACGGCCGGAACCTCGACGCCTGGGAGCCCGTCGTCGCGCGGTTGGCCCAGCTGGCCGAGGACACCGAGGCGCCACTGGTCGGCGTGTCCGGCATACCGAGCAGCACACCGGAGACCCGTAAAGCGATCACCGCGCTCAGTGCGCGCAAGATCCCCACCGTCGGCCCTGTCATCACCGCGGCCTCGATGAACTCCCCGTACTTCTTCAAGACCTCGCCCAACAACGACGAGTTCGCCCGCGCCCTCAAGCTCCACCTGGGCGACAAGCCGACGCGACAGAAGGGCTTCCTGGTCTGGGACAACCGCAAGGACGACGTCTACTCGCAGAATCTGCGCAGCGTCTTCGAGAAGCACTTCGCCGAAGAGTACGACCTGACCGACCACAGCTCGAACTTCGTCGGCTCGTCCGGAACCGACCAGGGCGTCCCCCAGCGGTTCGACGACGCCGTGCAGAAGATCTGCCAGGAGAAGTCCGACATCGTCTTCTTCGCCGGCCGCGACCAGGACCTGCCCGCCCTCATCGAACAACTGGCCGAAAAGGGTTCCTGCGAGCGCACCACGCCCGTGCGCATCCTGAAGATCGGCATCGGCCTGGAGCCCACCCTCACCACGGAGGCGCTCACCCGACGGCTGGCCGAGGCCAAAGCCGTGATCGTCAACGCGTCCTCCGTCGATCCCGCCTGGGGGGACGGGAAGAAGAACCCCGGTAAGGGACTCGGCCCCTTCCTCGACCTCTTCAAGGAGATCGAATCGCAGCACGAGCTGGGCGACAAGCCGCTCGACGACGGTTACGCCTTCATGTACCACGACGCCTTCGCGCTGCTCACCAACGCCGTGGACCGTACCGTCACCGAGCTCGACCAGGACGACGGACAGACCTCGAACACCCTGCCCGTCCCCACCAAGGACGACGTGTACAACACGCTCATCCTGCCGAGCATCGCCGACGGCTCGTGCAGCATCAACAACTGCCTGATCGGCGCCGCGGGATCCTACGGCTTCGAGGGCCCGGGCGAGAACGACCAGTGGGCCGTGTGCAAGCCGGTACCCATCGTCGTGCACCCGCCGGGCGAGCAGAGCCCCGGTCCCCTGTACCGCACCTACCGCGGCGATTCCAGGAGCGCCTGTCCCTCATGACGACGGAACGGGGGCCACGGCAAGGAGCCACGCCGTCAAGCCGGCGTGACCGGCAGGACGTCGGGGGACAGCGCGCTCGCGCGGGACGCGGCACTGGTCATCCGCCGGAGGTGGTGACGGCGGCACAAGACCTCGTAACCGGTCTCCTCCACCGGACGGTTGACGTCGCCGACGACGACCTGGGCGCCCTCGACGACCATCTCACCGCCCACCGTCCGCGCGTTGTGCGTCGCCCGGGCTCCGCACCAGCACAGGGCCTCCACCTGGAGGGCCTCGATCCTGTCGGCCAGCTCGATCAGCCGCTGCGAGCCGGGGAAGAGCTTGGTACGGAAGTCGGTGGTGATGCCGAAGGCGAAGACGTCGAGTTCGAGGTCGTCGACGACCCGCGCCAGCTGGTCGATCTGGTCCGGCGCGAGGAACTGCGCCTCGTCGACGATCACGTAGTCGACCCTGCCGCCCTTGGACAGCTGATCGACCAGGTACCCGTACACGTCCATGCCCTCGGTGGCCTCGACCGCCTCCGTGACCAGGCCGAGGCGCGAGGACAGCTTCCCCTCCCCCGCCCGGTCGTCCCGCGTGAAGATCACACCCTGCAGCCCGCGGGCCGAGCGGTTGTGTCCGATCTGGAGCGCCAGAGTGCTCTTCCCGCAGTCCATGGTTCCGGAAAAGAACACCAGCTCAGGCATGGGAGGTCGAGCACCTTTCGGCAAGAGTGGTTCGTGGGCGGACGTGGGCGGGAACGGGACGGGGATCGGTATCGGTATCGGG
>NZ_LIPP01000050.1 GCF_001418335.1 Streptomyces aurantiacus
GCAACGGTGGTCTACGCGGAACTATGACCGCCCGCACCCGTCAGGACCGCACCCCTGAGGGGCGCGGGGAACTGCGCGCCCAGCCCCCGCCCACCCGCACACGACAATCCGAGCTCAACCCTCCACACCCCGGTTGAGCCGGTGCAACAACCGCGCCAGCTCAGCCACTTCCCGCCGCTCCCAGCTGGCAAGCTCCCGCACATACCGCGCCCGCCGAGCGTCCCGCACCCGCCGGAACCGCTCCCGCCCCACCTCCGTGAGATGGACGAGCCAGGCCCGCCCGTCCGCGGGATCGGGCTCGCGGGCGACGAGCCCGAGTTCCTCCAGCGCCCGCAGCTGCCGCGACATCGTCGCCTTGCCGACACCGATGTACGCGGCCAGCTCGGTGGCCCGCTGCCGGCCGCACTCCTCCAGGCGTACGAGAAGGCCGTACGCGGAGGACTCCAGGTCGGGATGGACCTCGCGGACCATCTCCCCGGAGGAGGCCCGGGCCCGCCGCAACAGAACGGTCAGCTCGCGCTCCAGGGCAAGGAACTCGTGGTCCACGACACTTTCCGGGGCACCGGTTCGCGTCCGGTGCCCCTCGCTGTTTCCGCCCTCGTGCACGTCAGCACCCATGACCCGGTTTCTCGATCCTGAAAGTTTCCGCCAAAGACCGCCATTGCCGCAGCTCGGCCAGTATTTCGCAGGACCCGGCCACCGGCAGCCCCGGGCCTTGTGACAAAGGCCCGGGCCCCTCGCGAAGAGGGACCCGGGCCTTCCTTGACCGGTGACGTCCGTCACGCCGCCACCGGAACCTCCGTCGCCGCGCCGTTCGTCGCCGGCGCGAGCGCCAGTTCCAGGACCTGGCGGACGTCCGTCACCGCGTGGACGTCGAGCTTCTCCAGGACCTCGGCCGGGACGTCGTCCAGGTCGGGCTCGTTGCGCTTCGGGATGATCACCGTGGTGACCCCCGCCCGGTGCGCGGCGAGCAGCTTCTGCTTCACGCCGCCGATCGGAAGCACCCGGCCGGTGAGCGAGACCTCGCCGGTCATGGCCACGTCCGTACGGACCAGGCGTCCCGACAGGAGCGAGGCGAGGGCCGTCGTCATCGTGACGCCGGCGCTCGGACCGTCCTTCGGTACCGCGCCCGCCGGGAAGTGGATGTGCACGCCCCGGTCCTTGAGGTCAGCGACCGGCAGTTCCAGTTCGGCACCGTGGGAGCGGAGGAAGGACAGCGCGATCTGCGCCGACTCCTTCATCACGTCGCCCAGCTGACCGGTGAGGGTCAGACCCGCCGCGCCCGTCTCCGGGTCGGCAAGCGACGCCTCCACGAAGAGGACGTCACCGCCCGCGCCGGTGACCGCGAGACCGGTCGCCACCCCGGGCACCGCGGTGCGACGCTCGGCCGGGTCCTGGGCGGACTCGGGCACGTGGTGCGGCCGGCCGATCAGTGCACGCAGATCGTCCGCGCCGACCGTGAACGGGAGCTCCCGCTCGCCGAGTTCGTGCTGTGCGGCGATCTTGCGGAGCAGCCGTGCGACCGCCCGCTCCAGGTTCCGTACGCCCGCCTCCCGGGTGTACTCGCCCGCGAGACCGCGCAGCGCGCTCTCGTCCAGCGTGACCTCGGCCGTCTCCAGACCGGCCCGCTCCAGCTGGCGCGGGAGCAGGTGGTCCCGTGCGATGACGACCTTCTCGTCCTCGGTGTACCCGTCGAGCCGCACCAGTTCCATGCGGTCGAGCAGCGCCTCCGGGATGGCCTCAAGCACGTTGGCCGTGGCCAGGAACACCACGTCGCTCAGGTCGAGCTCGACCTCCAGGTAGTGGTCCCGGAAGGTGTGGTTCTGGGCCGGGTCGAGGACTTCGAGCAGGGCCGCCGCCGGATCGCCCCGGAAGTCGGAGCCGACCTTGTCGATCTCGTCGAGCAGGACCACCGGGTTCATGGACCCGGCCTCCTTGATCGCCCGCACGATCCGGCCGGGCAGCGCGCCGACGTACGTACGCCGGTGGCCGCGGATCTCCGCCTCGTCCCGTACGCCGCCGAGGGCGACCCGGACGAACTTGCGGCCCATGGCGTGGGCGACGGACTCGCCGAGCGAGGTCTTGCCGACGCCGGGCGGCCCCACGAGCGCGAGCACGGCGCCGCCGCGACGGCCGCCCACCACGCCAAGACCTCGGTCGTTGCGCCGCTTGCGGACCGCCAGGTACTCGGTGATCCGCTCCTTCACGTCGTCGAGACCGGCGTGCTCGGCGTCGAGGACTGCCCTGGCACCCCGGATGTCGTACCCGGCGGCGCTGTCGTCGGTGCGTTCGTTCCACGGGAGTTCCAGCACGGTGTCGAGCCAGGTACGGATCCAGGAGCCCTCGGGCGACTGGTCGCTGGAGCGCTCCAGTTTCTCGACCTCCTTGAGCGCGGCCTCACGGACCTTCTCGGGGAGGTCGGCGGACTCGACGCGCACCCGGTAGTCGTCGGACTCCTCGCCCTCCGCCTCGCCGTTCAGCTCGCGCAGTTCCTTGCGCACGGCTTCCAGCTGCCGCCGCAGCAGGAACTCGCGCTGCTGCTTGTCCACGCCTTCCTGTACGTCCTTGGCGATGGACTCGGCGACGTCCTGCTCGGCGAGGTGCTCGCGCAGCTGCTCGGTGGCGAGCTTCAGCCGGGCCACCGGATCGGTGGTCTCCAGGAGCTCGACCTTCTGGGCGGTCGTCAGGAACGGCGAGTAGCCGGAGTTGTCGGCGAGCGTGGACACGTCGTCGATCTGCTGGACCCGGTCCACGACCTGCCAGGCGGCGCGCTTCTTCAGCCAGCTGGTGGCCAGCGCCTTGTACTCCTTGACCAGCTCGGTCACGGCGCCGGGCAGCGGGTCGGGCACGGTCTCCTCGACCTCGGCGCCCTCCACCCACAGGGCCGCGCCGGGCCCGGTCGTACCGGCGCCGACCCGTACCCTGCCGCGACCGCGGATCAGGGCGCCGGGGTCGCCGTCGGCGAGGCGTCCCACCTGCTCGACCGTGCCGAGCACTCCGGTGTTCGCGTAGGTGCCGTCGATCCGCGGAACAAGCAGCACCCGGGGCTTGCTGTCCCCACTGGAACGCGCGGCGGCCTGCGCGGCCTCCACCGCGGCGCGTACATCGGCGTCGTTGAGGTCGAGCGGCACCACCATGCCGGGCAGCACGACCTCGTCGTCGAGCGGCAGCACGGGCAGAGTGAGCGGTTCGGACGTCAAAGTCATGATCTCCCCTTCGGCATTCAAGTTGAGCTATGCCGACTCAATGCACGTGAGCCCTTGATTGTTCCCCCGGCACTGTTCGCTGTGAGCGATCAGCCCTGTCGAACCGGTCCGACCAGCTCGTATGGTCCGGAGTAGTAATGACCGGATGCCCACTTGATCTATTACTTCATGTACGCGAGTGGTGCCGGACGGACGGCGGGAGCGGGTTGTGGCGAATGGGACCGTGCGGGCCTGGGTGGACGGCTGGGTCGTCTCGCGCGGGGCGGCGCCACCGGTGGTCGAGGCCTGGGGCTACACGATGGACATGGGCCAGGCCCAGCACGTCACCCGGCACGTGCTGGGCGCGACGGAGGACCAGGTCGAGGAGGACACGGTCCGCGAGGTGGCGGACGCGGTGACCGGCGCCGGAGTGTGGCTCAAGGTCTTCGCGGAGCCCGACCGCGTCACGCCCTGGCTCGGGGACGACTGGTGGATCGACCCCGAGCCCGGCTACCTGATGTCGACGCCCCTCACCGGCGACCCGGCTCCGCCCGTGCCGGACGGCTACCGGTTGCGCGTCTGGTCCCGGGGCGGCGTCACCCGCGTACTGCTCGCCGACGCGGACGGAGCGCTGGCCGCGCGCGGGCAGATCGCCCCGACCGGGGCCACGGCGGTCGCCGACCAGATCGAGACGGCACCCGCGCACCGACGCAGAGGCCTGGGCCGCTTCGTCATGGGCACCCTCGCGCACGCGGCGGTCGCCCAGGGCGCCGAGACCGGTGTTCTGGCAGGGACACCGGAGGGGCGGTCTCTGTACGAGTCACTGGGCTGGCACGTGGAGGCGAGGCTGACGAGCGCGAGGTGTACGGGGCGCGCACAGACAAAACGCCCCGGCAGGGACTGAACGTCCCCCATGCCGCTCCTACGGGGTCCCCGGCACCGTCCTGGAGTTGAGGACTGAGGGGCTGAGGACCGAGACGTGAGCGGCAAGGGGTGAGGGGTGAGGGCGGTCCGGCTCGAATTCGCTGCCCGGACGGGGCGGACTTGCCAGGATGGGCCCATGACCACCGCGTACGACGCTTCCCACGACTCCCACGACAGCCCCGAGGTCATCGACCGGCGCGAGGGGCCGTACGGCGAGGTCGTGCTGCGCCGGCACGGCGGGCTACTGCAAATCATCGCCAACGGCTGTTTCCTCATGGACACCTCCGACGGCCGCTCGGAGAGGCGGCTGGTCGACGCCGCGCTCGGCGCGCTGAACAGGCCGGACGGACCGGCCGGGCTCGACGGGCGCACCGGGCCGGAGGTCCTGATCGGCGGGCTCGGCGTCGGCTTCTCCCTCGCCCACGCCGCCGCCGAGCCACGCTGGGGCCGTATCACCGTCGCCGAGCGGGAGCAGGCGATCATCGACTGGCACCGGTCGGGGCCGCTCGCCGAACTGTCCGCCGACGCGCTCGCCGACCCGCGCACCGCGATCATCGAGGTCGATCTCGTCACGTACGTCAATGAGACATCCGACACGTACGACGCCCTGTGCCTCGACATCGACAACGGACCCGAGTGGACCGTCACGCAGGGCAACGAAAGCCTCTACTCGGAGGCCGGACTCACCGCGTGCGCACGGGTGTTGAGGCCGGGCGGGGTACTGGCTGTTTGGTCGGCCAAACCTTCGCCTGATTTCGCAAGAACCTTGCGGAATGCCGGGTTCCAGCAGGTGCGTACCGAAGAGATCCCCGTTGCCCGGGGCGTTCCGGACGTGGTGCATCTCGCGGTAAGACCTGGATAGCCGAGCGGCGGTCACTGCCCGTACCCTGCTGCTCTGACGCGGATCATTCAAGCGTCAAGCGCAGTCATGGGATCACCCCACTGGTTCCGGAAAGCACACTCAGGGGCGGGCGATGGAGCAGACACACACCTCGCACAACGGCACGGCGGCCACGCCGGGCGCTCAGCGCCGGGTGCTGGTGGTCGAGGACGATCCGACGATCGTGGACGCCATCGCCGCCCGGCTGCGCGCCGAGGGATTCCTCGTGCAAACAGCGGGTGACGGGCCGGCCGCCGTGGACACAGCCGAGGCATGGCAGCCCGACCTGCTGATTCTCGACATCATGCTGCCGGGCTTCGACGGCCTGGAGGTCTGCCGCCGGGTACAGGCGGCCCGTCCGGTGCCGGTGATGATGCTCACCGCCCGCGACGACGAGACGGACATGCTGGTCGGGCTCGGCGTGGGCGCCGACGACTACATGACGAAGCCTTTCTCCATGCGTGAACTCGCCGCGCGCGTGCACGTTCTGCTACGCAGGGTGGAGCGGGCCGCGCTGGCCGCGTCCACTCCGCGCTCCGGCATCCTGCGTCTCGGCGAGCTGGAGATCGACCACGCACAGCGCCGGGTACGGGTTCGCTCAGAGGACGTACATCTCACGCCCACCGAGTTCGACCTGCTGGTCTGCCTGGCGAACACGCCGCGCGCGGTCCTCTCGCGCGAGCAGCTGCTGGCCGAGGTGTGGGACTGGGCGGACGCCTCCGGCACCCGGACCGTGGACAGCCACATCAAGGCGCTGCGCCGGAAGATCGGCGCCGAGCGGATCCGTACGGTGCACGGCGTGGGCTACGCGCTGGAGACCCCGACACCCTAGAGTCCAACACCCTGGAGTCGGGCACTTCGGAGTCGGGCACTTCGGAGTCGGGCACTCTGATCGAGGGGCTGATGTGATGAGAGGTCTCGGCGTACTGCGCAAGCGCGTCAGGGCGGGCGCGGGGCTGATCACCGGATCGGCCTCCGGCCGGGTCCCGGGTACGGCTCTTGGTCCCGGGCAGGTCCCAGGTACCGCTCCGGAAGCCGGAGCAAGGGCAAGGGCCGAAACGGGGACAGGGGCAGGGACAGGGGCAGGGGCAGGGGCAAGTACAGGAGCAGGCGCAGTCTCGGCCTCTGTCACCGGTACGACGCCCGGCCCGTCCAGTCCGTCCGGTGCCGGCTCCTGGGGTGACATGCGGCCCTTCTCGATCAAGACGAAACTCGGCACGCTGGTCGTCGTCGCGGTCTTCATCACCACCGGTCTGCTGATGATCGCGGTACGCACCGAGACGGAGCTGCGCTTCATCACGGTCTTCTCGATGATCGCGACATTGCTGATCACCCAGTTCGTGGCGCACTCGATCACCGCTCCGCTGGACGAGATGAACACCGTGGCGCGGGGCATCTCGCACGGCGACTACACCCGCCGGGTCAGGGGCGCCGACCGCCGCGACGAACTGGGCGACCTGGCCCAGACGATCAACCGCATGGCCGACGACCTGGAGGCCCAGGAGCGGCAGCGCAAGGAGCTCGTGGCGAACGTCTCGCACGAGCTGCGCACCCCCATCGCGGGCCTGCGGGCGGTCCTGGAGAACGTGGTGGACGGCGTGTCCGCCGCCGACCCCGAGACGATGCGCACGGCCCTGAAGCAGACGGAGCGGCTGGGCCGGCTTGTGGAGACGCTGCTCGACCTCTCGCGCCTGGACAACGGCGTCGTACCGCTGCGCAAGCGCCGCTTCGAGGTGTGGCCGTACCTCTCCGGTGTGCTGAAGGAGACGAACATGGTGGCCTCCGCGCGCGCGGGCATCGCCTCGGGCTCCGGCAGCCACACCCGCACGGACGTCCATCTGCACCTCGACGTGTCACCGCCCGAGCTGACCGCGCACGCGGACCCGGAGCGGATCCACCAGGTCGTCGCCAACCTCATCGACAACGCCGTCAAGCACAGCCCGCCGCACGGCCGCGTCACGGTGAAGGCCCGCCGCGGCGACGGCCCCGAGTCCCTGGACCTCGAAGTCCTGGACGACGGCCCCGGCATCCCGCCCTCGGAGTGGTACCGGGTCTTCGAGCGGTTCAACCGCGGCGGGGTCGTCGCGCCGCACGGTCCGGGCAGTGACGGCGGTACGGGCCTGGGGCTCGCGATCGCCCGCTGGGCGGTCGATCTGCACGGTGGCCGGATCGGCGTGGCCGAATCCCAGCGCGGTTGCCGCATCCGGGTCACCCTTCCGGGAGTGCCCTCGCTGGACAGGTTGACGTAGGGTTCGAGGCGAGAGCCCAAGATCCACGTGATGGGGCAGCAGGACACGTGTCATCGTGCGTCCGTCGTGCGTTTGTCGTGCGTTCCTGGCACGGAGGCCCGGCCTTTCGGGGCCGCGGCCTTGAGTAGACGCGTCGGCCCCACATCGCAACCCCGCTTGTTTCCCGCCATTTCCATCACCGAAACACGGGTTTCGATGTGACTTACGCGACGATGACCAGGCCCGGACTGACCTACGCGGTCCGGGGGGCGTAGCCTTTATTCCCGCTGTCCATCACCTTGTGAAGCGGAAGAGGGCGGTTGCCGCCGTGTCGCCACAGTCCCCCAGTAACTCATCGAGCGTCTCGACCGAGGACCAAGCCGGGAAGAACCCTGCCGCCGCGTTCGGTCCCAACGAGTGGCTCGTCGACGAGATCTATCAGCAGTACCTCCAGGACCCGAATTCGGTAGACCGAGCCTGGTGGGACTTCTTCGCCGACTACAAGCCGGGCGGCGTGGCCGCCTCGGCTCCGGCAGGTGCCGCGGCCGCGGGGGCCGCGGGAACCACCGCCCCACCGAAGGCAGCTCCGGCGGCTCCGGCCGCCCCTGCCGCACCCCCGGCCCAGGCGCAGGCCGCGCCGGCCCCGGCTCCGGTCGCTCCGGTCAAGGCGGCCCCGGCCGCCCAGGCCGCACCCGCGGTCGCCAAGCCCGCGGCTGCCGCACCGGCGAAGCCCGCGGCGGCCAGGCCGGCCGCCGCCAAGGCCGCACCCGCGTCCCAGGCCGCCCCGGCCGCCGAGGCCACCGCGTCCCCGGCCGGGCCTCAGTACGTGACGCTGCGCGGCCCGAGCGCCGCGGTCGTGAAGAACATGAACGCCTCCGTCGAGGTGCCCACGGCCACGTCCGTGCGCGCGCTCCCCGTGAAGCTGCTCTTCGACAACCGCATCGTCATCAACAACCACCTGAAGCGTGCCAGGGGCGGGAAGATCTCCTTCACCCACCTCATCGGCTACGCGATGGTGCAGGCCATCAAGGCCATGCCGTCGATGAACTACTCCTTCACGGAGAAGGACGGCAAGCCGACCCTGGTCAAGCCGGAGCACGTCAACTTCGGCCTCGCCATCGACCTGGTGAAGCCCAACGGCGACCGCCAGCTGGTCGTCGCGGGCATCAAGAAGGCCGAGACGCTGAACTTCTTCGAGTTCTGGCAGGCCTACGAGGACATCGTCCGCCGGGCCCGTGACGGCAAGCTGACGATGGACGACTTCACCGGTGTCACGGTCTCGCTGACCAACCCGGGCGGCCTCGGCACCGTCCACTCGGTCCCGCGTCTGATGCCCGGACAGTCGGTCATCATGGGCGTCGGCTCGATGGACTACCCGGCGGAGTTCCAGGGCACGTCCCAGGACACCCTGAACAAGCTCGGCATCGCGAAGGTCATGACGCTCACGTCGACCTACGATCACCGGGTCATCCAGGGCGCCGCGTCCGGCGAGTTCCTCCGCATCGTCGCGAACTACCTCCTCGGTGAGAACGGCTTCTACGACGAGATCTTCGAGGCCCTGCGCATTCCGTACGAGCCGGTCCGCTGGCTCAAGGACATCGACGCCTCGCACGACGACGACGTCACGAAGGCCGCCCGGGTCTTCGAGCTGATCCACTCCTACCGGGTCCGCGGCCACGTCATGGCCGACACCGACCCGCTGGAGTACCGCCAGCGCAAGCACCCCGACCTGGACATCACCGAGCACGGGCTCACCCTGTGGGACCTGGAGCGCGAGTTCGCGGTCGGCGGTTTCGCGGGCAAGTCCCTGATGAAGCTGCGCGACATCCTCGGTGTGCTGCGCGACTCGTACTGCCGCACCACCGGCGTCGAGTTCATGCACATCCAGGACCCGAAGCAGCGCAAGTGGATCCAGGACCGCATCGAGCGCCCGCACAGCAAGCCGGAGCGCGAGGAGCAGCTGCGCATCCTGCGCCGGCTGAACGCGGCGGAAGCCTTCGAGACCTTCCTGCAGACGAAGTACGTCGGCCAGAAGCGCTTCTCCCTGGAGGGCGGCGAGTCCGTCATCCCGCTGCTCGACGCGGTGCTCGACTCCGCCGCCGAGTCGCGCCTGGACGAGGTCGTCATCGGCATGGCCCACCGCGGCCGACTGAACGTCCTCGCGAACATCGTCGGCAAGTCGTACGCGCAGATCTTCCGGGAGTTCGAGGGCAACCTCGACCCGAAGTCGATGCACGGCTCCGGCGACGTCAAGTACCACCTGGGCGCCGAGGGTGTCTTCACCGGCCTGGACGGCGAGCAGATCAAGGTCTCGCTGGCCGCCAACCCCTCGCACCTGGAGGCGGTCGACCCGATCCTGGAGGGCGTCGCCCGCGCCAAGCAGGACATCATCAACAAGGGCGGCACGGACTTCACCGTCCTCCCCGTCGCCCTGCACGGTGACGCGGCCTTCGCGGGCCAGGGCGTGGTGGCCGAGACCCTGAACATGTCGCAGCTGCGCGGCTACCGCACCGGCGGCACGGTCCACGTGGTCATCAACAACCAGGTCGGCTTCACCGCGGCGCCCGAGTCCTCGCGTTCGTCCATGTACGCGACCGACGTGGCCCGCATGATCGAGGCCCCGATCTTCCACGTGAACGGCGACGACCCGGAGGCCGTGGTGCGCGTCGCGCGGCTCGCCTTCGAGTTCCGCCAGGCGTTCAACAAGGACGTGGTGATCGACCTCATCTGCTACCGCCGCCGCGGTCACAACGAGTCCGACAACCCGGCGTTCACCCAGCCGCTGATGTACGACCTGATCGACAAGAAGCGCTCGGTGCGCAAGCTCTACACCGAGTCGCTGATCGGCCGGGGCGACATCACCCTGGAAGAGGCCGAGCAGGCGCTGCAGGACTACCAGGGCCAGCTGGAGAAGGTCTTCACCGAGGTCCGCGAGGCGGCGTCCGCGCCGTCCGAGGCCCATGTCCCGGACGTGAAGCCCGAGTTCCCGGTGGCGGTCACCACGGCCGTCTCCCAGGAGGTCGTCAAGCGGATCGCCGAGTCCCAGGTCAACATCCCCGAGCGGGTCACCGTCCACCCGCGTCTGCTGCCCCAGCTGCAGCGCCGCGCGGCGATGGTCGAGGACGGCACGATCGACTGGGGCATGGGCGAGACGCTCGCGATCGGCTCCCTGCTCCTGGAGGGCACCCCGGTGCGCCTCTCGGGCCAGGACTCCAGGCGGGGCACGTTCGGCCAGCGCCACGCGGTGCTCATCGACCGGGCGACGGCCGAGGACTTCACCCCGCTGCAGTACCTCTCGGAGGACCAGGCCCGCTACAACTGCTACGACTCGCTGCTCAGCGAGTACGCGGCGATGGGCTTCGAGTACGGCTACTCGCTGGCGCGTCCCGAGTCCCTCGTGATGTGGGAGGCCCAGTTCGGCGACTTCGTCAACGGCGCCCAGACGGTGGTGGACGAGTTCATCTCGTCGGCGGAGCAGAAGTGGGGCCAGACGTCCGGCGTCACGCTGCTCCTCCCGCACGGCTACGAGGGCCAGGGCCCGGACCACTCGTCCGCGCGCCCGGAGCGGTTCCTCCAGATGTGCGCGCAGAACAACATGACGGTCGCCATGCCGACGCTCCCGTCGAACTACTTCCACCTCCTGCGGTGGCAGGTGCACAACCCGCACCACAAGCCGCTGGTGGTCTTCACCCCGAAGTCGATGCTCCGCCTGAAGGCGGCGGCGTCGAAGGCGGAGGAGTTCACGACAGGCGGCTTCCGTCCGGTCATCGGTGACGACTCGGTCGACCCGGCGGCGGTGAAGAAGGTCGTCTTCACGGCGGGCAAGGTCTACTACGACCTCGACGGTGAGCGTAAGAAGCGCGGCATCACGGACACGGCCGTCATCCGCATCGAGCGCCTGTACCCGCTGCCGGGTGCCGAGCTCCAGGCGGAGATCGCCAAGTACCCGAACGCCGAGAAATACCTGTGGGCCCAGGAGGAGCCGGCGAACCAGGGCGCGTGGCCGTTCATCGCGCTCAACCTGATCGACCACCTGGACCTGGCGGTCGGCGCGGACGTCCCCCACGGGGAGCGGCTGCGGCGCATCTCGCGTCCGGCGGGCTCGTCCCCGGCGGTGGGCTCCGCCAAGCGCCACCAGGCCGAGCAGGAGCAGCTCGTCCACGAGGTGTTCGACGCCTGACCCGTACCGGGTCCGAGCGGTCCTCGTTCGAGTGAACCGGAGGGCCGGTTCGCGACAGTCGTGCATGACTGTCGCGGACCGGCCCTCCGGCGTTCCCCGCGCGGCCCGTGAGGGTCAGGCGCTCGGCTCGTCCCGGCAGGAGCGTGCGTCGATGGACTCGTCGCTCGGCTTGTAGTCGCTGATCCAGCCGGGTTCCGCGGCGGGGACGTCCGGCAGCGACGTCTCCATGTCCCTGATCCAGTCGCTGCTCTCGACATACCGCTTCACGAATTCGCGCAGCCTGAGGCAGTCCGCCCGGTGCCCCTTCGGCAACCCGATCCCGTAGTGCTGCGGGGCCCCGATGGTGACGCCGGGGACGACCCGCAGCCCGTCCTTCGCATGGTGGCGCGCAAAGCCGTAGAGGATCAGCTGGTCCGTCGAGACCGCCTGTACCTCTCCGCTCTTGAGCGCGTCGATGCAGTCGGAGGCGTCGACGAGGGTCTTGATCTCGATGCCCTCGCGCCGGAACTCCTCAAGCGTCGCCACGGAGGTGGTGCCCTCCCAGGAGCAGACGGCCCCGCCCTTGAAGTCCTTCAGCTCGCGCACGGTCGACTTGGGTCCGACCAGGAATCCCTGCCGTGTGGTGGCGTACGGCCCCACGAAGTCGATCTCCTTCATACGGTCGGGCGTGATGGAGAAGGCGGCGATCACCATGTCGACCTCGCCCTTCTCCAGCGCCGGGATGCGTCCCTCGGAGGACACGTTGGACGGCGAGGCGGACTTGATGTGCAGCCCTTCCCTGATCTGCTCGAACACCAGCTGGTCGAGGCCCGACCGGCGGTAGTTCTCCTCGTAGGAGATGCCGGGCAGGTCGTTGTGCATGCCGACGCTGATCCGTTCCTTGCCGAGGAACGTGTCGTCCTGGTCCTCCGAGCCGGAGCCGGAACTGACGGCAAGCGTCAGGCCGACCAGGACGATGGCGCAGAACGCGGCCACTGCCACGTACACACGGGTCTTCGAGCGGGCCTTCGAGCGGGTCTTCGAGCTCAATTGCGTACCCCTGTACCCCTCAGCCGTGCAGTACGGCGTCGACGACGAACACGTTCATCCGGCAGCCGGTATCGGTGTGGACCGTGACGGTGACACGGAGACCGTCCCGGGCCCCGCCCAGCGGCATGTCGACCGGCCGGCCCGAGCGGACCCCCGTGACCGTGTTCGAACCGCCGCCGAGCCGGAGGGCAAGACTGGTCTCCGGAGTGCAGGACTGCATGTCCGGAACCGCGTCGTCGACTCCGAGGACGAGACGCAGATGCGTACGGACCGGACCGCCGTCCACGGCCACCACGAGCCTTTCCCCGTCGACCAGCGGACGGGACGGCGCGACCGTCGTGAGACCCGTGACATCGACCTCCCCGTGGCTGCGCAACTGCTCCACCCACACCGTCCCGCCGACGGCGAGGGCGACGGACAGCGCGGAGGCGAGGGCCTGGGCCCCGGCGGGTCCCCGTATGCCCGCCACGCGTACGAGGGCGATCAGCCCGGCGGTGCCGATCAGCAGATACGGCCAGAGGAACTGGTCGCCCGGCCCCTCGGGGGTACGCAGCAGGGCGGCGCCGCCGAGACCGAGGACCACGGCGAACGGCGGCCAGTTCCACAGGCGCCAGTTCCGGGCGCCGACGAGGGTGCTCTGCAGCGCGTCGCCGACGACCAGGCTGACGACGAAGTTGCCGAGCACCTGGCCGACGGCCGTGACCCATCTGCCCTGAGCGCGCACGCCGGGGTTCTGGCCCGCCTCCATGGCACCCTCGCGGGCCCCTTCAACGGCGCCTTCAGAGGCACTTTCAGGGGAACCGTCAGGGGTACTTTGGCGGGCGCCCTCCCGGACACCGTCGGCGGGTGTGGTCATCTGTCGCTCTGGGTCCGGGGGGCGGAGTCGGGTCCGAAGGAGATGTTGAGATCGCCCCGGATCTGTCCGACGGCCACAGCGTGCCGGCCGCTGGCCGTCACGTGGGTGTCGCCGCCGGGCCGAAGCTCCGCGGCCTTCACCATCCACTCCTTGAGGGCGGTCGCGCTCAGGTCGTCACCCGCGAGCCAGTGGCCGACCGCCGCCTCCAGCGCCTCGCGCTCCGACGGTGACAGCCGCGCCAGAGCCGCTCTCGGCCCGGCGTCGTCCGCCGCCTCTGTCGCCTCCGCCTCCGCCTCCGCCTCCGTCGCGAGACCGTCG
Source organism: Streptomyces aurantiacus (assembly GCF_001418335.1). Classification (GTDB taxonomy): domain Bacteria; phylum Actinomycetota; class Actinomycetes; order Streptomycetales; family Streptomycetaceae; genus Streptomyces; species Streptomyces aurantiacus. Next base: position 13,601 of record NZ_LIPP01000050.1, read on the forward strand.
CCCCGGCGTCCCAGGGCGGCGTCCAGGAACGTACGGCCGCCCAGGACCACGCTCTCGGCGAGCCGGTCCCTGGCCGTCACGAGCACAGCCGTCCCCATCGCCGCCGCGGCGGCGCTCAGATAGGGGACCAACTGACCGGCGGCCGTCATCAGTTCGGACATCTCACCGCTCCGTCTCGCGCCGCTCGGCGGAAAAACAGGACCGCACGACCGGACAAGGATCAAAGACACAAGGACCAAGGACCACGGACCACGGACCACGGACCACGGACCACGGACCACGGACCACGGACCACGGACCAACAGGATTTCGGGAAAGGGCAGTTACCCATGCTGTGCCGGTTGCACACCTTAAGTCACGGGATTGGCCTGCCGTGGGCATCGACCGGTTTCGTAGGCTGTGCGGAGCAGAACGACCGGGTACACACGCAGGAGAGCGACCACCATGTACTTCACTGACCGCGGTATCGAGGAACTTGAGAAGCGGCGCGGCCAGGAAGAGGTCACTTTCGAGTGGCTCGCCGAGCAGCTGCGTACGTTCGTCGACCTCAATCCGGACTTCGAGGTGCCGGTGGAACGGCTGGCGACCTGGCTGGCACGGCTGGACGACGAGGACGAGGACGAGTAGGGGATCAGTCCGGGATCGGCAGGGGATCGGCAGAGGGTCACCTGAACGGGTGTCTTGACTTCGCGGATCCGCGATATATCGTGTCTTACAGGAGACGCGATATGGCGTGTCGTGTCCGCCCCTGCCGAGGAGGTCCGCACCATGTCCGAGTGGTCCGTCGCAGAGCCGAAGAAGCTCACGTTCGACGAACCGGTGACGGCTCTCCATGTGCGCGTCGCCAGTGGAACGGTGAACGTGGTGGGGGTCGACGAGGGTTCCGCCCACCTCGAAGTGACCTCGATCGAGGGAGCGCCGCTGACCGTGACCCAGAAGAACGGCACACTCACGGTCGCGTACGAGGACCTGGTCTGGAAGGACTTCCTCAAATGGCTGGACCTCAAGGGTTGGCGCCGCAGCGCGGTGATCTCCCTGGCCGTGCCGGTGGGCACGCGCGTCGAGGTCGGTGTCGTCAGCGCCACCGCCATGATCTCCGGCATCGACGGACGAACGGTGGTGAAGGGTGTCTCGGGCGACACCACTCTCGTGGGACTCTCCGGCCCGGTCCGCGCGGACACCGTGTCGGGGAACGTGGAGGCCCAGGCCCTCACCGGCGACCTCCGGCTCAACTCCGTCTCCGGCGACCTGACCGTCATCGACGGCTCCAGCCCCTCCGTGCGGGTCGACTCGGTCAGCGGCTCCTTGATCGTCGACCTCGATCCGGCCGGCCGGGCCAGCGACATCAGCCTGACCAGCATCTCGGGGGAGATCGCCGTCCGTCTGCCGCATCCGGCCGACGCGGAGGTCTCGGTGGACTCGGCGAGCGGTCCCGTCTCCAGTGCCTTCGAGGACCTCCGGGTTCGCGGCCAGTGGGGCGCCAAGAAGATCACCGGCAGGCTCGGCGCGGGGAACGGACGCCTGAAGGCGACCACCGTCTCCGGTTCGATAGCGCTGCTGCGGAGGCCTCCGGCGGAGGACGAGCCATGGGACGACGCGGTGCCGAAGGACGCGGTGCCAGGCGGCGTCAGCGGCGCCGACTCCGCCACATCTCCCGACTCCGGCGGCCCGACCCACCAGAAGGGGCTCTGACATGGCTCCCGTCTTTGCCCATGGCCGCCTGCGGCTCTACCTGTTGAAGCTGCTCGACGAAGCACCGCGCCACGGTTACGAGGTGATCCGCCTCCTGGAGGAGCGGTTCCAGGGGCTGTACGCACCGTCGGCAGGCACCGTCTACCCCCGGCTGTCCAAGCTGGAGACCGAGGGCCTGGTCACCCACACCACCGAGGGCGGCCGGAAGGTGTACGCGATCACGGACGCGGGCCGTGCCGAGCTGGCCGACCGCAGCGGCGAGCTGGCCGACCTGGAGTTGGAGATCCGCGAGTCGGTCGCCGAACTCGCCGCGGAGATCCGTGCCGATGTGCGCGGTGCCGCGGGGGATCTGCGCCGCGAGATGCGGGCGGCGGCGAACGAGGCGCGACGAGGTGCCACGGGAGCCGGCGCCAAGGACCGCGGTGACCGCGCGGGCGCCCACGGCGGCTTCACGGATCCCGGGGACAAGGAGGCATGGCGCGTCGCCAAGGAGGAGATGCGCCGCGTCAAGCAGGAGTGGAAGGAGCAGGCCCGGCGCGCCAAGGACGAGAGCCGACGGGCCCGCGAGGAGGCCCAGCGGGCTCGCCATCAGGCCAAGGAGGCCCAGGAGCGGGTCCGGGCCCAGGCACAGGAAGAGCTCCAGCGCATCGCCAAGCGCGTCCAGGACCAGGTGCAGGACCACTTCACCCGGGGCGACTGGCCGACGGGCGTGCGGGAGGGTCTCACCGAGATCGCCAAGGAGTTCGGCGACTTCGGCAAGGACTTCGGCAAGGGGCTCGGAAAGGACTTCGGCTTCGGCCGGCCGCATACGGGGGCGGGGACGGGTGCCGGGACGGAGACGGGCAAGCCCGACCACCATCCCGACTACACGGACACCCCTGAGGACTTCCCCGCCGGTTACGAGCCTTCCTGGGCCCACGAGGACTCCACGGGTGACCCCGGCCGGGACCTCGACCGCCTGCTGGACCGCTTCCGGGACGACGTCCGCGACGCGGCCCGCGATCACGGGGTGACGGAAGAACAACTGCGCGACGCCCGCCGCCACTTGTCGGCGGCGGCGGCACGCATAGGAGCGGCACTGCGGACGCCCAAGGGCTGAGCGGCGGCCTAACGTCCGCTCGTCCGTGCCGCAGGTTGCGCTGCGGGCTGTGGGCTGCGGGCTGCGGGCGGCCCCTCAGCCCGCCTTCGCCTCTCCCCCGCCGTACAGCACGCGCCGCAGTGACGCGTAGGTCACCCCATGGTCGGCCAGGACCTCCGCGGGGACGCCGGGGCGGGCGGCGAGAGCAAGGAGGAGGTGCTCATCGCCGACGTGCCGGTCCTGCTGGGCGAGGGCGATGCGCAGGGAGTCGGTGAGGAGTTGCTTGGCGCCCGGGGAGAAGGGACGGCGCCCACCGACGAACGCGGACCACCATCCCCTGCCACGCTCACGGTCCCGGCCAAGCCCGCCGTCCTTGCCACCGTCCTTGCCGCCACCCCTTGCCTTTCCCTTTCCCTGGACGGCTGCCAACGCACCCTCGCCGTGGGCCTCTTCGACGCGCGAGACGATCGCCGAGACGTCGATGCCCAGCCCCGAGAGGGCGTCGGTGTCGGCACGGGAGAGCCCGCCACGACGGCGTGCCTCGGCCAGTGCCCGGCCGACGGACTCCCTTCGTCCTCCGAGTCCGAGGGACGTCAGGGCGAACGACGCACGGCTGGCCTCGCGGTCGAGCAGCGCCAACAGCATGTGCTGTTCCTCGACCGCCTCCGCGTCCAGTCGCTCGGCATGGCCGACCGCGCCGAGAACCACTGCGCGGGCGTGCTTGGTGAACCGTTCGAACATCACTGCCTCCCGTACTTCTTGTGCACGGCCTGCCTGCTGACACCCAGTTCCGCGGCGATCTCCTGCCACGACCAGCCTTGCTTGCGCGCGCTGCGTACCTGCACCGCTTCGAGCTGCTCCAGCAGCCGCCGCAACGCGGTGACGGCCCGCAGCCCGATCCGCGGATCGCGGTCGCCGGCGCGCGCGGCGAGATCCGTTGCTTCGGTCATGATGTCAACTTAGATTGACACCCTCAGTCGCGTCAACCGCAGTTGACGCGACTGAGGGTCGAACGGCGTCAGGGTGCGGTGAGAACGACCTTGCCGAAGAGCTGACCGGACTCCATCCGCTCGAAGCCCTCGCGGGCCCGGTCCAGCGGAAGGACCTCGTCGATGACGGGGCGGACGCCGGTCACGGCACAGAAGGACAGCAGGTCCTCAAGCTCGTCCTTGCTGCCCATCGTGGAGCCGACGACCTTGAGTTCGAGGAAGAAGATGCGGGTCAGCTCGGCGTGCGAGGGGCGGTCTCCGCTCGTGGCGCCGGAGATGACCAGGGTGCCGCCCGGCTTCAGGGACTTGACCGAGTGGGACCAGGTGGCGGCGCCGACCGTCTCGATGACGGCGTCCACGCGCTGCGGCAGCCGCGCGCCGGACTCCACGACTTCGACGGCGCCCAGTTCGAGGGCGCGCTTGCGCTTCGCCTCGTCCCGGCTGGTGGCGAAGACCCGAAGCCCCGCGGCCTTGCCGAGCACGATCGCGGCCGTGGCGACCCCGCCTCCGGCGCCCTGGACGAGAACCGAGTCACCGGGCCGTACGCCCGCGTTGGTGAAGAGCATGCGGTACGCCGTCAGCCATGCGGTGGGCAGGCAGGCGGCCTCTTCGAAGGAGAGTTCAGCGGGCTTGGGCAGGACGTTCCACGTGGGCACGGAGACCTGTTCCGCGAAGGTCCCCTGGTAGCGCTCGGTGAGGATGGACCGCGGCTCCTTCGGCCCGACCCCGTGCCCCGTCTGCCCGATGACGGAGTGGAGTACGACCTCGTTGCCGTGCTCGTCGATTCCTGCGGCGTCGCACCCCAGGATCATCGGCAGTCTGTTCTCTGCGAGGCCCACTCCGCGCAGCGACCACAGGTCGTGACGGTTCAGGGAGGCGGCCTTGACGTTCACGGTCGTCCAGCCGGCCCGGACCTCGGGAGCGGGGCGCTCACCCAATTCAAGGCCATTCAGGGGCTGGTCGGGGTCGATACGAGCAGCGTAGGCAGCAAACATGTCCCGACCCTAGGCGGCGGGTGCCTCCGGCGGAAGCAGGCCCGTCTGTGAAACGTGTCCCGAAGCGGGCCCAGCGCCGGGGGCGGTCGGCATGAAGGGTTGCGGCCCGGTGGGGGCT